>JACQVR010000015.1 GCA_016209705.1 Planctomycetota bacterium | reverse complement strand
GCCAAACCGCCAAAAGGCTCGCCAAAGGAAACTCCGATAGCGATTTGGCGTTTTGGCGGTTGATCAGAAAAAAGAGCACTTATTTTTTCACGAACCCTTATCACCTTCATCCCCTAGAGCTCCACATCCCCTTGAGTATCTCGACACGCTCCTAGCGGAGCGCTTCGTCCGATTCCATAGCGACCGCGCATCGCTTCCGCTACCATGAAACCCTGAAAGGACGTTACCGCATTCATGCTCCTTCGCCATCGCGCCATCCGTTTCCTCGGCTCCCTGTGGTTCCTCCTCATTCTCCTGCTCTCGATGCTGGGCATTCTCATCGCGGCCAGTTTTGCCGGGGTTGACATCGCCGTGGGGGCCTTGCGCCGGGACTGGTACGGCGGATGGTGGTTCAACGTCCTGATGGGGCTTCTGATGCTGAACCTCACGGTCTGCACCGTGATCCGCAAGCCCTGGAAGTATTTCTGGCAATGGGGATTCCTGATCACTCACAGCGGCATCCTCACCTTGATGATCGGCGCGGCCGTCACGTTCAATTCGAAGATCTACGGCGACCTGCGCGCCGTCGAAGGCAACGCCTACGACGCCTTCACGTTGGAGAACGAGCGCGAGATGATCGTGCAGACATCGTCTGGAAGGGAAGCCGCGTTCGACGTCCGCTACAGCCCGTACCGCCCCTCGCGGCGGCCCGCCCTGTTCTCGATGCCTCGTTCGCCGGTCTCCGTCCGCGCCGAAGAGTATCTTCCAAACGTCTCTCTGGAGCCGACTTACGTGGAAACGCCCGGGGGAAAGGAAATCGTGGCAGAGGTGCGCTTCCATATGGAAGGGGAGTCGCCCCAAACCGTTTTCTTGCGCGACCAGTCGCCGATTTCCATGGGCCCGCTCGGCGTGTTCTTCACGGCGACGTCCGACGCCGTGTTCGCCAACCTCAGCGAACCCGCCGGGCCGAAAGGGACATTGGTCCTGACCATCGACGGCGAAACGAAGGAACTCGACGTCGCCGAAAACCAGGGGAAGTCCATCCGATTCGGAGACGTGGAGGTCACGGTTCACGAGCCCGTCGACCAAGCCCATGAGGTCTCGGTTCGCTTCGATGTCAAGCGTCCCGATCGAGAGACGGAGCGCTACTCGGCGCTCGCTTTCCAGCCGGAGCGTTCGCCGCTGCGCCTTCGCGGCGACGGCTCGCATGAAACCGATCCCAACATCAAGGCGCGCCTGCGCGTAGCCTTCTTCCACAGCGCCGCGTTCCTGTGCCGGACGGAGACCGGGCTGAAGTACATCTTTTGCAACCGCAGTGGGGAAAAAGCGGCCGGCGCCTTGGCTTTGGGCCAGAGGCTCCAATATCCCTTCATGCCCCTGCCGTTTTACATCGAGTTGGTGCGCGTGCTGGAGCACGCGGAGGAAGTCGCGACTCCGGTCGAACCTCAGAAAGACCGCCCCTGGATTCCCGCGCTGCGCGTGTCCGTCTTTCACGGCGCCGACCAGGACGCGGGATGGATCAAGTTCGGCGATCAAAGAGTCTTTCAGGCCGGCGGCGAACAGGTGCGCGTCCAGTTCGCGCCCAAGCGCTTCGAAGGCCTGCCGTTCACGCTTCAACTGGTGAAATTTCGCAAGCCCGTCAACCCGGGAACCAATTCGCCCGCCAAGTTCGAGAGCGACGTGATTCTGACCGATCGGGAAACCGGTGACACCCGTCGCGCCACGATCGAAGTGAACACGCCCTTCAAGCACAGAGGGTACGTCATCTACCAATCGAGCTACGATCCCACCAATCCGCGCGTCAGCATCTTCCAGATATCATGGGACCCCGGGAAACGCATTCTCTACCTCGGCGGTCTCATGGCCGTGTCCGGAACGATCTTCATGTTTTTCCTGAAGCCGTTCCTCCAGAAGCTGATCCAATCCGGCGGCAAAGCGCAGGACCCGCCTCTGGCATCGGCCGCCTCCCTGGCGGTCCTGGCCGTAGCCACCCTCGGCACAACGGCGGGAAGCGTCTTTCTGATGGCGCGGCCCGACATCAACGCGTTGTGGGTCGGCTTCGCCATGGCGGGACTCGATCTGCTCGCGGTCCTGGGCTTGTGCGCGACCGCCGGCCGCCTTCGGCCGCGACGGCCGGGGCGGGCGCTGCAAATCGGGCATCTCCTCTCCGCGGGATGGTGCTTGAATACGGCGTGCCTGGTCATCCTGATTTTCGCGAAGGTGCAATAGATGATCAAGGTCGGAGCCTTCGAACTGCACGCCGCCAGCGACGGCTTCTTCAAGCTGGACGGCGGAGCGATGTTCGGCATCGTCCCCAAAGTCGTGTGGGAGAAGGTGACGTCCGTGGACGATCGCAACCGCATCCCGATGGCGCTGACGGCGCTATTGATCCGAGGCGCCGGAAAGAACATCCTCGTCGACACGGGCATCGGCGGCGCCGCCAAGCGCGGCGCCAAGTTCAACGACATGTATGGCGTGACCCATCCGCCGGCGCTCCTCGACAGCTTGGCCGCGATCGGGATTTCGCCGGTCGATATCGACTACGTCGTTCTCTCCCATCTGCATTTCGATCACGCGGGCGGAGCGACGCGGCTCCAGGACGGCACGTGCGTCCCCACGTTTCCTCGGGCGGCCTATCTCGTCCAGGAAGGCATGTGGCGGGAAGCGCAGGAGCCGAACCCGCGGACGAAGGGCAGCTATTTCCCGGATGATTTCCTTCCGCTCGAGAAGGCCGGACGCCTCCGATTGATCCACGGGGATTTCGAGATCGTTCCCGGCGTCCATGGCGTGCTCACGGGCGGGCACGTCAAGCATCATCAGGTCGTGATGATCGAGAGCGAGGGCGACAAGGCGATCTACTGGGCGGACATGATGCCCACCTCTCACCATGTGAAGCCTGCATGGGTGATGGGCTACGATCTTTTTCCCGCCGACGTGGCCGCGCTCAAGCAGCAATGGCTCGCGCAGGCGGTTCGGGAGCGATGGGTCAACGTCTTCGAGCACGATCCGAACATCGCCATGGGACGGATCGTGGACGACGGCAAGGGTGGATACAAAGTGGAAGTGCTCGAAAAGGTCGCGGCTTAAGGATACATTCTCGGATGATGAAACTATTGTGCGGCTCACTCCTCGTCGCGTTGCTGGCCGCGGGCGATTTTGATTATGCTTCCGCGGGGCGCATCGCGATCCAGCACCGCGGGCGCGTCAAGCCGCTCGACAGCTTCGCGCGCGAGTTCCTCCAGCGGGTCACCGGAAGCGCCTCATTCCGCGGGTATCGCGACCCCGAGACGGGCCGGCGCGCGGAGGTCTTCCGGCACCGCGAGCCGGTCGCGGCCATCCTTCACCTCGTCGCTCAGCCGCAAACCTTCCGCACGCTTCGATTCATCCGCGTCGACCATCCCGAGATGAAGAAGGCCTACGGACTGCCGATCGACCGCGTTTTCTTCAGCATCGGGGATTTCGAGCCCGCGCGGGGACGACTGGAGGCCGAGCGGCGGCGCATCGACCCCGACGAGGCCACGTCCGCCCAGCGCGCCGTCCTGGAGCTGGTGGAGAAGCAGCACGCCGTTCAGCTCGTGATGGAGGAGCAGATCCTTTCGATCGTCCCCATTCCGTTCGGGGGCGAGCTGCACGCCTGGATGACGCCGACCGACGTGAAGCTGTATCTGTCGGGCGCGCATCCCACCGATCCACGGTTCCAATCCGTCAAGATGGCGCTGGATGCGTTCATCGCGGCGGAGCCGGGGAAAGAGGCGAAGTTGCGGGAGCTCGTCGGCGCCTATGAACGCATGAAGGAGGCGCTCGTCGAGAATCGGGCCGCCGCGTTCAACGAAGCGGTCATCGAATTGTCGGCGCTGTTGAAGACGATCAATTCGGGTGAAGTCCCCAGCGACGCCGAGATCGAACGCGAGCTGTGGTACAACTCGTTTCACCCGTTCGGGTGGGCGTCGGCCGTCTTCTTTCTCGCCGCGCTGCTTTTCATCGGATCGTACGTGTTCGGCTCGCGGGCGCTCTGGGGCGCGGCGCTGGCGATTCACGTTCTGGCGATGGGATTGACCGCGTACGGGTACGGCCTGCGTTGGTTGATCGCCGATCGATATCCGCTCGCGAATCATTACGAGTCCATGATCGCGGTGGCGTTCGGGGCCGCGTTGATTTCGTTGATCGCCGAACTGATCCTGCGCAAGCACGCCTTCGGTCTGTCCGGAGCGACCGTGGCGTGCCTGATGATCGTGCTGGGGAATACCGTTCCGGCGTTCGCGAGCCAGGCGGCGATTTCCACGATCATGCCGGCCCTTCAGACGTTCTGGATGACCATCCATGTGCCCGTGATTTTGACCGGATACGCGGGCGGGGCGATCATCTGGGTCCTGGGGCATGTGTACCTCTTCTCGTATCTCTTCCGCAAGGAATCCCCGGACAAGCAGGCGGCGCTGGAATCGCTGGACGGCGTGATGTATCGCGCGCTTCAAGTGACGGTCCTGTTCCTCCTCGCCGGCATCATCCTGGGCGCGGTGTGGGCGGGGGAGGCGTGGGGGCGGCCGTGGGGATGGGACATGAAGGAGGTGTGGGCGCTGATCACGTTCCTTGCCTACCTGGCCATGTTGCACGGGCGCTTCACGGGATACGTGCGCGGCTTGGGGACGGCGCTGGGATCGCTGGGCGCGTTCGCGCTGCTCGTCCTCTGCTATTACGGGGTGAACTTCCTCTTCGGCAAGGGACTCCACACGTACGGCTTCGGGTCCGGCGAAGTCTTTCCGCTGGTTGTGTTTTTCGCGGCGGAGGCGGCGCTGGCCGTCGCGGCCGCCCTCGCCTGGATGAAGCGCCGCCCGCCCGTTCCTCCGGAGCTGATCCGAGAATGACCGCCGCGGACAAGCTGGAGGCGCTCAAGGAGCTGCTTTCCCGGATGGGCGGCGCGCTGGTCGCCTTCTCGGGCGGTGTGGACAGCACGTTCCTCCTGCGCGTGGCGCATGACGTGCTCGGCAAGCGCGCCGTGGCCGTCACGGCGCTCAGCGAATCGTTTCCGGCTCGCGAGCAGGCGGAAGCGAAGCGTCTCGCCCGGCAGATCGGAACCCGGCACATCTTCGTCGAAACGCGCGAGCTGGATCGCGAGCAGTATCGCCGGAACACGCCGCAGCGGTGTTACTTCTGCAAGTCCGAGCTGTTCGAGAAATTGCTGCCGCTGGCGGAGCGGGAAGGGCTGGAGGCCGTGGTGTACGGCGAGATCGCCGACGACGCCGGCGATCACCGGCCGGGCATTCGCGCGGCTCGGGAGCGGCGCATTCGCGCGCCGCTGGCGGAGGTCGGCTTGACCAAGGCGGAGATCCGCGAGCTGTCCCGCGAGATCGGGTTGCCGACGTGGGACAAGCCCTCGATGGCGTGCTTGTCGTCGCGCATTCCGTACGGCCGCGACGTCACGCCGGCGAAATTGACGATGGTCGAGCGGGCGGAAGAAGTGCTTCGGGCGCTCGGCCTCAGGCAGGTTCGGGTCCGTCATCATGACGCCGTCGCGCGCATCGAGACCGACGCGGCGGGGTTCGAGCGGCTGCGGCCGGCGGAGGTGCGGGAGCGGGTCGCGGCCAAGCTGCGGGAGATCGGCTTCACGTACGTCGCGCTCGACTTGCAGGGGTACCGGACGGGCCGCCTGAACGAGGCGGTGGTTCTTAGAGCTTCGGGGGCTGGAGGCCACGGAGGAGGCGGAGATCACGCAGAAGGCCGACCACGGAGACACGGAGGCACGGAGAAAAATTGTTAATAGGGATCGGTCGATAGTGGAGATGCGGGAGATGATTCTGGAGAGGGTCTCCTGATCTCCAATACCATCATCGCTCTTTCTACTTTGTCGCGGCTCTGAGAGCCTTGAGGGCGGTCCATGCACTGCGAACGTGTAAAACCTTCGCGATGTCAAGTATAATTGACATGAAGAGAGGACGCATAGGATCGAGGAATGGACACGAGAACTCTGGATGCGCTGCGGAAGGCGAGAGAATGGAGCCGATCCGAGCTGGCTCGAAGAGTCGGGGTCAGCCGCCAGGCCGTGTCCCTCTGGTTTCGAAAGGGTCCTCGGGTGGCCCTTCGAAGCCCCGTTTTCCTGCGGGTCGCGAAGGCGCTCGGGGTCCCAGCGGAAGATCTCGACCGACCACTGCCTTGCTTCGGAAAGGATCACACGGCGTTGCGCGCCACCCTCCTCTGGGATCGGTTGTATCCGGACCTGGACGATTTTGCGATCGCCGTAAACGCCGGGCACCCCCGCGCCGTGGCCCGGCTCGTGGAAACGTACGGCCTGTACGCCGGCGCGAGAATGATCGGAAGCCGGGCGTGGAGGGATTTTCCGGAGTACAAGCGCTACATCCATCCCGCGCGTCGTCGTTCGCTGGAGGCCCTATGGCGTTGGCGACGGCGCCGGACAGCCGGCTAGCCGCCCGCGTGTTGCCGCCCGCCCTCTACCGGGCGCTGACTCACCTGTTCGGTGAGGGTCTGAGAGGGTGCATGCTCGTGGGAGGAACCGCCCTGGCCGGTTACTACGCCGGGCACCGCAGGTCGGACGACTTGGACATCTTCGCGGCCGATGCGGTCTCCTGGCGGGCGGGGACGCTTGCGGTCAAGGCTCTGAGCCGACGGCGCGCGGTCGTGGAAGAGCAGCGGACGACATCCGGTTTTCAATCGACGACGTGTCGTCTCGATGGCCACCCCTTCACCGTCCAGATCGTTCTTGATGCGAACCTTTTCGTCGTGGGCCGTTCGATCCGGGCCGCGGACGGCGTGCGCGTGGCCGACCTTCCCACCCTCGTCAAGATGAAAGCCGCCACGCTGGTGAGCCGCTGCGCCGAAAAGGACCTGTACGACCTTCACTGGTTGTTGCGCCGCGAACCCGGTCTCACGCCGCAGCAATTGATGGAACTCGGGCTGGAAATCGACGGCGGCATGAATGCGGAAGCCGTGCTGGGTAGTTTGGTGGGGGCTGTCCTGAGGCGGAAGGCCTGCGCGTTTTCGCGGACGGAGGGCGCCGGCGCGGTCTTCCGAAAGGTCTCGATGCTGCGTGAGCGCCTGGGGCGGGGATTCGAAAAGCTGGCGCAAGGCCGGCCCGCGCCGCCGATCGGCGAGTTGATCCGTAAGTTAGGGAGCCGGCGTAAGAATCGCCCATGAGGCTGCGGCTCACCGACGGGGTACGAAAACGTATTTCTCGAGGAAGTCTCCGCCTCATCGACCCGAGAAGCGTCGTTTTCATGCGATTCCCTTTCACGCATTAGGATGGAATTCCTGAGGCAGCCCGGCCGGGAGATCCAGTCCCACCTGCGCAAAATCGGGGTGACCGAAGAACGGCTCCTCGCCGAATCGCCGCTTGGAGAAAGGCGCGTCGTGCGACTCGCCGCCGACGCTAACGTTCTCCTGTCCGCCGTTCTGGGCCACGCCGCTTTCCGCGCCATCGACGAGGGCAAGGTCGACCTCGTGACGACGCTGGATACGCTCGCCGAGGTGCGCGAGCACCTTCCGGACGTCGCCCAAAAGTACGCTTTGGATCTGGACACTCTGAAAACCCGACTCCAAGCTCTCGGCGTCGTCGCCTACGGACCCAGGAAGTATCGATCCCACCTATTAACAGTAAGACCGAATTCGGTTTTTATCACATGGATTCGGAAAAAAGACGGTAGCCGGTAGCCAGCATCCAGCAGCAAGCATTCAGGGGCCCGCTACTGGAAGCTTGCACCTGGATGCTGAATGCGATAAGCGTAAGAAAAGATGCCGAAGTTCATCCTTGAATGTCCCGGCTGCCAGGCGCGCTTCAAGCTGCGCCGCTACGTTCCGCGGGGGCGCGTCCGCTGCCGCGCCTGCGGCGTGGTCATGCAGGTGCCGCTCGTCGATGAAGGCCTGACGCCGGAGGAGCGCGCGCGGCACGCCTCGCGGGAGACGGTCCATCGTGCCGTTCGCGGGAAAGTGGCCAGGGTCGTTGCGCTTTGGCGCTGGCTGTTGACGGCGTCGGCGCTGGTGGCCTTGCTGGCGCTCGGTGGAGTGATCCTGGCGCGCCGGCTGACCGGAACGCGGCCGGAACTGCCGCCGCCCGCGGAGATTCCGCGCTTGACGGTGGAAGAACTGATTCGCACCCGCGCGAGGTCTCCCTTTCCAATCGGGCGGGAGCTCGAATGGCAGTACATTTCGGGGGATCGCGTCGAAACGCATCGGATGCGGATCGTCGACGTGCTTCCCGGAGAGGAGGTGCCGTGCGTCGCGATTCTGGCGACCGGAGTCGAGCTCCCGACGCAGGACATCGTGCGGATCACGCGAGAAGGAGCCTATCGACAAGAGATCATTCAAGGCGCCGACCGGCGGAAATTCGTGCCTCCGATAAAGTTCCTCTGCTTCCCACCCACCGGCGGCCAGTCGTGGAAGTATGAGGGAGAGACCGTGCGGGAAAACGGCGAGCGGGAGCGGTGGAGCGTCGCCTTCGAAACTTCCATCGAAGAGGCGGAGGTGCCGGCTGGCCGCTTCCGCTGCTTGAAGGTCCAGGCGCGCGGCTCCGAGGGCGGCGTGCAGTTTGTCGATCAGCGCTGGTACGCGTTGGGACTCGGCCTGGTCCAGCGCGCCGCCACCCGCGGCTCTGAATCCGAGATCATCAAGCTCACCCGGTCCGGCCGATAGTTACAAAATATTCTCAAAAGAGTTTGTAACAACCTAAGGGCGGGGATGAAACCGGCGATGGAGTTCTTTCAGGCGCGAGCGGTCGACGTGGGTGTAGACCTGCGTCGTGGCGATGGAGGCATGCCCCAACATCTCCTGCACATACCTCAGGTCGGCGCCGCCCTCCACCAGGTGCGTCGCGAACGAATGTCGCAGGGCATGAGGATAGACGTTGGAGCCGATGCCGGCCGCGGCGGCGTACTTCTTGACGAGCTTCCATAGCGTGATCCGGTGCAGGCCGTCGCCGCGGGCGCCGAGGAAGAGGCGGTCGCCGGCTCCGGCGATGAGCGGCCGCTCGCGCTCGAAGTAGGCGCGCAGCGCATCCGCCGCCGGCTGACCCAGCGGGACGATGCGTTCCTTGGAGCCTTTACCGAAGCAGCGGACATAACCCGCTTCCACGTGGACATCGCTCACCCGCAGCGCGGCCAGCTCCGAAACGCGCAGACCGCAGGCGTAGAACGTTTCCAGAATCGCCCGATCCCGAAGGGGAAAGCGGGCATCAGCCCGAGACGCGTCGCACAGCCGCGCCGTGTCGCCGGCGCTGAGCATCTCCGGCAACGTTCGGCGCCGGCGCGGGGAGGGCAGTGCTTGGCTGAGGTCCTTGTCGATGCGGCGCTCCTTCGCCAGGAACTTCAGGAACGACCGGACCGCCGCCACGGTCCGTCCCACGGAGGCCGACTCCAAGCCCGACTCCTGAAGATGGATCGGGAAGTCCTCCAGCATCCGCGGCGAGAGGAGGGAAGGGTCATCCGCGCCTCGCTCCTGGGCCCACGCCAGGAAGCGGCGCAAATCCCGGCCATAATTTTCCTGCGTATGCGGACTGTATCCGCACTCGACGCGGAGATAGGACAAGAATTCCTCGATCGACGCTTCCATGATCTTCCGATTTATCTATCGGCATTCGACGCCGCGCCGCCGCACCGCGGTGAGTCTCGGTTGATGCGCTTGGCGCGCGCGCGTGGGACTCGCGACATGAGACGTTGGACATAGGACGTTGGACGTGGGACATGGGACGTGGGCCGCAGCCCCGAGATCAGCCGTTGACCCGCCATCGGGCGTCGCTTAAACTGAATTTGACGCATGAACGGCGCGAGGATCTTCTTCTTGTTGCTCGCGGGCGGGGCCGCCGCCGGCCGCGCGGAGGCCGCCCAACAGGCAAACGCGCCTCCGGTCGCCGCCGCCCGCGATTCGGGCATCGCCGCCCGCATCAACGGCGAAATCCTCACCTGGGACGACGTGGACCTGATGCTCAGGGACGTCCCCTTGGAGCAACGCACCGCGGAACGCCGGCGCAACACGTTGAAAGCGCTGGCCACCAACCGGCTGTACCTTCAGGAAGCCCGAAAGCATCAAGTGACCGTCACCGACGCCCAGCTCGACGAAGCGTTTCGCCGGGAAGGGAAGGCCTTCAAGAACGAAGAGGATTTCCTCAACTACATCACGCAAGCGCTAAACATGAGCGTCACCGATTATCGCGAGGCCTTGCGGACGCGTATCCTCATTCAGCGGGTCATCATCAAGAGTTTCCATGATCCTAACTTACGCGCCGTCCTTCAGGACGAAGTGGTCTCGCCGGAGGAGGTCCGCGCCTACTACCTGAACAATCCCGAAGAATTCAAGGCGTTCAAGGAAATCGACGTGATCCGGCTGGCCCTGCAATTCCAAACCTCCGAGCAACGCGAGGAAGCGCTCCGACTCGCCCGCTCCATCCTGCGCAAGCTGGAGGAAGGATCGGATCTCGAAGCCCTGGTTCATTACTACATGGATCCCCGGCAGTTGCCCGTCGATGCGAAGGGCCGTCCGATCGCCGGGTACCGCGGATTGAAACCGAACGAGTCCCCCTTCCTTCCGGAGACCAACAAGCTCCTCTTCGAAACGCTCAACGTCTTCGAGCTCAGCGGCCCGGTCGAGGACAAGAACACCATCAACATCTTCCGCGTCGTCCGCAAGATCGACCGCAAAGAGGAACCGTTCGAAGAGGCGCAGATCAATATCCAGAGGCGGCTGGAGCAGGAGAAGCGCATGCACAACCAGAACGCCCTGCTGGCCGAGCTCGTTCGCCGCTCGTTCATCGAGCCTCCCGATTTGTTCCAGTGACGCTCACTCCGCCTTTCGAGACGCTGAAGCGGAATCTCGACCGCGTCCGATCCCGCATCGAGGCGGCGTGCCGCCGCGCGGGACGGCGGCCGGACGAGGTCCTGTTGATCGCGGTCACCAAATACGCGCCGCCGCCCGCGATCGAGGCGCTCCTGGAGCTGGGCGTCGCCGACGTCGGCGAACATCGAGCCCTGGAAGGGGCGGCCAAAAAGGCGCGCGTGAGCCGCCCCGCCCGATGGCATTTCATCGGGCATCTCCAGACCAACAAGGCGCGCACGGTCGTCGAGCATTTTCAGGTCGTGCATTCGGTGGATCGACCGGAGCTGGCGGCGGAGCTGGATAAACGGTGCGCCGCGGCGCGGCGGACGATGCCCATTTTCGTTCAGGTCAACGTCAGCGGAGAAGCGTCGAAGGGAGGTTATGCGCCCGGCGACGTGGAGGCGGCGGTCGAATCGATCCGGCGCCGGCATCCGTCGCTGGAGATCCAGGGACTCATGACGATCGCTGCGGAAGGCGATCCCGAGGCCGCGCGATCCTGTTTTCGCGCCTTGCGCGAGCTGGCAAGCCGCTGCGGGGCGCGGGGCCTGTCGATGGGCATGAGCGGCGATTTCGAAGTCGCCGTGGAGGAGGGGGCGACGTGCGTTCGGGTGGGAACGGCTATTTTTCAGGGAGTCGCGAGTCACGAGTCGTGAGTCCCGAGTCACGAGTGGCGAGTGGTGATGGCCGCAACAATAGAAGCGTCTAATATGTCAAAATAAGTGACTCATGATTCTTGACTCTTGACTCTTGACTCGTGACTTGCGACTCGTGACTCGTGACTCGTGACTCCTAGAGCATCGCCATGCCGCGTCTGATCGTCGAGAAGGGATACGACAAGGGGAAATCCATCCCGCTTTCCCCCAAGGGAGCCTTCGTCTTCGGACGCGACACGTCCGCCCAGGTTCAGATCCGCGACCCGATGGCCTCCCGCACGCATTTCAAGATCGAGTCGCGCACCGACAGCGTCTGGATCTCGGATCTGCAAAGCCTCAACGGCACGCTGCTGAACGGCCAGCCCGTCCGGGAAGCCCGACTGAAGGGCGGCGACCTGATTCGAGTCGGCGAAACGATGTACTCGTTCCTGGAAGACGACGGCGGAGCCGACCCGCTGATCCAGCAACGCATCGGCGGATACCGGATCCTGGAACGCGTGGGGCGAGGCGGGATGGGCACCGTCTACAAGGCGGAGCAGATCGATCTCCAGCGCATCGTGGCGCTCAAGATCATCTCCCCGGAGCACGTGCAGAAGAAGGACTTCGTCGAGCTCTTCGTGCGGGAAGCGCGCGCCGCGGCCAAGCTGAATCATCCGAACATCGTGCAGGTCTACGACGTCAAGAAATTCAACGATCTCTATTATTTCTCCATGGAGTTCGTTCCCGGAGGCAGCGTCCAGGAGCTCTTGAGCAGGCAACGCAAGCTGCCCGTCCCGGACGCGGTGCGCATGATCCTCGACGCCGCGCGCGGATTCGAGTACGCGCACAAGAAGGACGTCATCCATCGCGACGTGAAGCCGGACAATTTCATGATCGGCGAGTCCGGGCAGATCAAGATCGGCGATCTGGGATTGGCGCAGCGGCTGGGCGAAAAACTCTCGACCGACGACGATCGAACCGTGATCGGAACGCCTCATTACATCGCGCCGGAGCTGGTGCTGGGAAAGCCCGCCGACTATCGCAGCGACATCTATTCCCTGGGCGCCACGATGTTCCGGATGATCGCGGGATTCACGCCGTACCAGGCGCCGACGGTGAGCGAACTGGTCAACAAGAAAGTGCGGGAGGATTCCCCGTCGCTGGCGGGATCCACTCCGGGCGTTCCGCCGCGCCTGAGCGCGGTCTGCGCCAAGATGATGGCGCGCCGGCCCGAGGAGCGCACCTCCTCCATGTCCGAAGTCATCGCCGACCTGGAGCGTGCCGTTCAGGAGCCCGAAAGAAAGATCGCTCCCGTCAAGTTCTTCCGGGAGAGCCGGCGGTTTCCGGTCTCCGCCGCGATTCTGGCCGTCCTGGTCGCGGGCGCGGCGGTCGCCGCGATGGCGGTGATCCGGAATCGATCGGACGCTCCAGACGGAGGGCGACCGCCGGCGGCCTTCCGCGAGGGTCCAGAGGACGAAAAATCCGCCGAGCTGAAGCTCGACCTGGCCCGCGTCATGAAGGCCAAGCTCGATCCGAAGAGCCCCGAGGATTTCCTGGAAGTCATCAAACTCTTCGAAGTGATCGTCGAGCGCTGGCCGGGGTCTCCCTGGGCCGAAGCGGCGGCGCGCGACCTGGAGGAACTTCGCGGGCGGCGCCGCGAATTCGCGGCCGACCAGCGGTTCGCCGCCCTGGAACAAGCGGACCGGGAAGCCTGGTCGCGTCTCCTCCAGGCGTTCCAATCCGGCCAGGAAGATCTGGCGGAAGCGGAGCAATCGATGCAGGCGTACCGGAATTTCTCTCTGGAGGAAGAGGCGCAAGGAACGGGGGCGGCGCAGAAAGCGGCCGCCCGAGCGGAGCGGATCCGCCAGTGGAAGGAAGAACTGGACCGGCGCCGGACGTCGTTCGAGGCGACCCGCGCCGCCGTCGAGGCGCTACTCCAGGAAGGCCGGTACCAGGTCGCCTGGGAACTGTATGACAAGTATGTGTCGGACACTCCCGCCGTCAAGCCGGAGCCCAAGGACCGGTACAACACCTTGCTGTACGATCTCCTGGCGCGCCGCGAGCAGGAGCGCATCCTGGAAATGGCGCGACGCCGATACGCCGAGATCGAGCGGCTCTCCCGGCAGCACGAAGAGGCGGGCGACTTCGCGAAGGCGATCGAAGTCCTCGATCCGGTGATCCGTGATTCCGTGGCGGAGCCGGCGAAAAAGGCGCTCCAGCGGTCGGAAGCGTTGTCCGCCCGCTGGTCCGAGGCCAAACAGCTCGCCGCCCGGCGGCTGGCGGAGGAACGGAGCCGCAGGGAAGCGGATGACGCGCGCGATTTCGAAGCGTATTCCCGCAAATGGCGGAAGCTCGTTCTGGACTTCGATCCGCGTCCGGCGGCGGAAGAGGCGGCCCGGCTGGGCGCCGCGGCGGTGGGGGACGCCTTCCCGCGGCTCGAGGCCTGGAAGGACCGCGCCGCGCGTCGCGGGTTCGAGCTGAAGCTTCTGGCGGATTTCAAGGACACGATGGTCCGACTGTGGAA
Source organism: Planctomycetota bacterium (assembly GCA_016209705.1). Classification (GTDB taxonomy): domain Bacteria; phylum Planctomycetota; class MHYJ01; order MHYJ01; family JACPRB01; genus JACQVR01. The sequence continues at coordinate 20,626 of JACQVR010000015.1, read as the reverse complement.
CGATTCGAAGAATCAGGGCGTGTATCGGGCGTACACGTACGGCCGCATGTCGGGCACGATCGTCCAGGCCACGGACCGGCAACTCTCCATCCGCCTCGCCGGAGGCGGGCGCGGGGACATCCCCTATCGGGATCTGCTCCAGCCGCCGGATGAACTGGCCAACTTCCTTCAATATCTCCAGATCTGCTGGCGGGGAGGGGACGTCCGGTGGAACATGGGCTTGGCGATCCTATGTTTCGAATGCGGCCACTTCGAGCGCGCGGCGGAACAGATCAAATATTTGGAGAAGACGGGCGACGCGGAGGCCCAGCGGTTCGTGAACGACTACCGTCCCCTGGCGGAGGAGCAGAGATATCACGATTGCGACGAAGTGGAGGCGCAGAAGCATTTCGATCGATTGCTGGCGGGCATGCGGGAGACCGATCCTCCCGGCGGAATTCGGCCCGATCCGGACCGGGCCTTGGCGGCGTTGAGGACGCGATACGCCCACACGACGCTCTACGCCAATCAGCGCGCGAAGATCGAGGAGATCGAAAAGATCCTCTCCGAACGCGGCGGAAAGGAACGCGAGCGCAAGATCCGCGAGGAACGGTACCGGAAAATCCAGGGAATCCTGGGAACGGTCCAGGCGGACGTGAAGGCGAGGGAGGAGAGCATCACCGCGGCGATCCGGAACCTGAGCGACCCGGTCGAAATGCGGTACCACCTGGGCGAAGCGCTGCACGCCCATCGGGATCTCAAGGGCTCGACCGCTTCGCTGGTCGAGGCCTTGAATACGGCCGTCAAGCGCGTCCCGCCGAGCGATCGTCGGGGACCGGACCCGGCCGCCTATCTGATGGCGGGCACGGGCGTCGGCTTGATGAGGAACTATGTCCTGTCGCGCCAGACCCAGGCGGCGAACGAAGTGCGGGAGAAAGTGTCCCGCCACCTGTGCGACGACGCCGGCAAGGAGCACGAGTGGTGGACGCGCATCAAGGCGGAATTCGACCAGTGGGTCAAGGAATACCACGCCGTGATCGCCAAATACGGCGAGAAACTGGAGCCGCTGGAGGACGCGTTGAGAAACGACGCCGACGCGCCGCGCCTCTGGACGCTGGCCGCGCATCGGGAGACGCTGCGGGATTACATCGCCGCGCGCGGCCTGTATCAGGCGTTGATCGAACTGTACCCCGACTATTCCGAGGTGAAGAACGGAAACGCCCTCTATCGGCTGGCCGAGGCGACGTTCCGTTTTCACGACCTGCCACGGGCGAAGGAGTTGTATCAGAAGGTCCAGCTCGAACATCCCCAGCATCCGAAGGTGACGGCGGACCGCAGGGTATTTGACGGCGTGGCGTCCCGGCTGAACCAGTGCGCGGACCTGGAGAAGAAGATGCAAAGCCTGAAGTAGACGCTGCGTTATGACGAACCCTTCGAGCATCGACCTCGTCGATATCCTCCGCCAGGCATTGGACTCGGGCGCCTCGGACGTCATCATCTCCGCCGGAGCTCCTCCCGCCGTCCGGATCGACGGACAGATCGCGCCCGCCGGGTTGAGAATCCTGACTCCCAAGATCACCCGGGAGCTCCTGTATGGAATCCTGAAGGATCATCAGATCGCGCGATTCGAGAAGGAAAAGGAACTGGATTTCTCGTTCAGTCTGGACGGTCATGCCCGATTTCGCGGGAACCTGTTCTATCAGCGCGGTTCGGTCGCGGGAGCGTTCCGGCTGATCTCGGAGCGGATTCCCGAATTGCGAACGCTGAACCTTCCGGCCGTCTTGGAGGAATTCGCGCTTTCGCCGCAGGGTTTGGTGCTGGTCACCGGCCCCACGGGCCACGGCAAGTCCACCACACAGGCCGCGATGATCCATCTCATCAACACCCGCCGCCGGACGCACATCATCACGATCGAGGATCCGATCGAATTCGTGCACGCCAACCACCTGTCGATCGTCGAGCAGCGCGAGGTGGGGGAGGACACGCATTCGTTTTCCGAGGGGCTGAAGCACATCCTGCGGGAGGCCCCCGACGTCATCCTCATCGGCGAGATGCGCGATCCCGAATCGATCGCGTGCGCCTTGACGGCGGCCGAGACGGGGCACCTCGTGATCGCGACCGTGCACACGAACGACGCGGTCCAGGCAGTGGACCGGTTGATCGACGTCTTCCCCGGGGCCCAGCAGGCGCAGATCCGCGGGCAGCTTTCGATGTGCCTGCTGGGGGTCGTCGCTCAGCGGTTGCTGCCTCGGGCGGACGGGAAGGGGAGGGTGCCCGCCGTGGAGGTGCTGCGCCATACCTCGGCCGTGGCTCACTTGATTCGCGATGGGAGGATCCACCAGCTTTACGCCATCATGGAGACACACGCGCGCGACGGCATGAAGACCATGGACGCGGCGTTGAAGGAGCTGTATTTGAGGGGGGACGTCGGGTACGACGAGGCGCGGGGGAGGATGAGGAATCCCCAGATGCTGGATCGGGATTAGAAGATCCGCGGAAGCGCCAAACCGCCCAAAGTACTCCGCCATCCGATGGCGTTTCAGCGTTTTGGCGGTTCTTGCAAGCAGCGAGCGATTATTTCTTAACGGATCCTCAGCGGTTCGCTCAGGCGGAGGGCGGCGACGCGGGGGCCTGATCCAGGAACTCGCGAGTTCTTCGGGCGAGGGCCTCGGGCGTGAAGGGCTTGTGAAACACGGCTCGGGTCGGCGTCAGGACGCCCAGCAATTCCGTCACGCGGCCGGCGTATCCGGAAATGAACAGGACTTTCGTTCCGGGGCGCGTTTGCTCGAAACGATTGGCGAGCTGCCGCCCGTTCATCGACGGCATGATCACGTCCGCGATCAGCAAGTGGACGGCGCCCGGGTGCGCGGAGGCCAGGCGAAGCGCGTCCGCTCCCGAAGCGGCCTCCAGAACCGTGTAGCCGTGTTCCTTCAACACCTCGGCGCACACGGCGCGAACGGCATCGTCATCCTCCACGAGAAGGAGGGTTTCCGTGCCGTGGAGCGAGCTCACGGGGGTCGCGGAGACCACGCGGGTGTCCGGCGGTTCGTTCGTTCGGGGAAAGTGCATGAGGAACGTCGTGCCGCGGCCCGGTTCGCTGAATGCGGAGATGGATCCGTCGCACTGATGGACGATTCCGTAGACCGTCGCGAGATCGAGCCCTGTCCCTTCATCCCGTTCTTTGGTCGCGTAGAACGGCTCGAAGATATGTGGAAGCGCGACGGGGTCGATGCCGGAGCCGTCGTCGCCGACTGAAAGCAAGACATGGGGTCCGGGCTGGGCGGGAAAGTGCTTCTTGGCGCTTTCCTTGTCCAGATCCGCGTTGCGCGTTTCCAGCGTGAGCGTTCCTCCCTTCGGCATGGAGTCCCGGGCGAAGAGCGCCAGGTTGAGGACGGCCTGCTCGATCAGGCCTCGATCGGCTCGGATGCTCCGCAGCCCGGGCTCGAGAGCATGGCGAAGCTGGATGTGCTCGCCGATCAGGCTCCGCAAGGTGGGCGCCAAATCGGTCAGCACGACGTTCAAATCAATCGCCCTGGGCGTGGTGATCTGCTCGCGGCTGAACGCCAGTAGCTGCCGGGTGAGCGACGCGCCCCGCAGCGCGACTTTTCGAATCTGCTCGACCTCCGCGCGCAGCCCGCTGTCGCGTTCCAGCCGGCCGAGCAGGAGCTGGCCGTATCCCAAGATTCCGGTCATGACGTCGCTGAAGTCGTGCGCGATTCCGCCCGCGAGTCTTCCGATCGCTTCCATTTTCTGCGCCCGGCGGACCTGCCCCATGGATTGCCGCAACTCCAGTTCGGCGGTCTTGCGTTCGGTGATGTCCTGGCATGTTCCCATCATGCGCTCCGCCGTCCCGTCGGCCGCGGTGACGACCGCTCCGCGCGCGTGGACCCAGCGCCCGGCGCCGTCCGGACGCCGGATGCGGTACTCGGATTGGAACGGCTGGTGCGTCCGGAGGGTGCGTTCGATGGTTTCCTGGTGCAGGTCCCGATCCTCGGGATGCAGGCGCGCCAGGTACGCTTCGAAGGTGGCGGGAGACTCGTGAGGTCGCAATCCATAGATGCGATACAGCTCGTCGCTCCAGGTCACCTTGTCGGCGGCGATGTCCCATTCCCAGCTTCCCATGTGCGCGATGCGCTGGGCTTCGGCCAATTTGGCTTCGCTGCGGCGGAGGCGGTCCTCCGCCGCCTGGCGCCGGACCTGTTCGTGGCGAACGCCCACCGCGTGCCGGATGCAGCTCCAGATCGAATCCGGAGAGAGCCGCGCTTTGGAGAGGTAGTCGGCGGCGCCGGCCTTCATCGCCTCGACGGCGGTGGCATCGTCTCCTTTCCCGGTCAGGAAGACGACCGGCGTTTGAACTTGCCGGGCCCGCACGTGGCGGAGCAGACTGACGCCGTCCTGGGCTCCGAGGCGGTAGTCGAAGAAGAGCACGTCGTAGGAATTCCGTTCGAGCCGCTCCAAGGCCTCGGCCGCGGAGGACGCGCGGTCCACCTGCACCGGGGCGCCCTGGCTTCCCTCGCGAATCATTTCCGCCGCCAGAAAGGCGTCGCTGTCGCTGTCTTCGACCAGAAGCAGACGGAGGCAGGTCGTCGCCATGGGTAAGCGAATATTATGAAATAATGGGGGGTCTGGTTCAAAGCGATTACGGCCGGAGTTAATCCTGAACCGAAGGGCGCCGCCTCCGCACCGCGGCGTCTTTCTGGACGACCTGCTCGGCCATCTTTCGGCGGTAGGACGCCAATTCGGCCGCCAGGCGCGGCGTCGAAAGCGCCAGGATCTGCACCGCGAAGAGGGCCGCGTTTTTCCCTCCGGCTTTTCCGATGGAAAACGTGGCCACCGGAACTCCGCCGGGCATCTGGACCGTGGACAGCAAGCTGTCCAAGCCGTTCAGGACGCTGGGCATGGGTACGGCCAGAACCGGCTTGGACGTATGCGCGGCGATGACGCCCGCCAGATGCGCGGAGCCTCCGGCCGCGGCGATGTAGACGCGGGCGCCGTCCTTCTCGGCTTGTTCGAGATAGGCCGTCAACTCCCGAGGCGTGCGGTGCGCGGAAAGGATGCGGATCTCGTGCGAGACTTTGAATTCTTTCAGGATCCGGACGGCGTCCTGGAGTTGCTCCAGATCCGAATCGCTGCCCATCAGGATGCGGACGTCGGCGGATTCCATGCGGGGAAATCATACCGCGCCTCCGGAGCGCGTCAAGCGGGGCGAAAGGGAACCGGACCCTGCACCCGGACGGATCTGCATGCAGAACCTGCTCCCCAGATTTTTCTCTGTGTCTTCGTGTCTCCGTGGTTGGTATTCTTCTCCGTGCGCTCCGATTTCACCGTCACCTCACGGCTCAAGGTTATGAGAGAAACGCCGATACATATAAGGGTTCGTAAAAAAACAAGTGCGCTTTCCTGTGAAGCATAGGAACCGCCAAAGGGCCAAATCGCCAAAAGATTCCAGAAGGGTATCCGATGGCGCTTCAGCGTTTTGGCGGTTCACACTCTCCATATGAGCGATCATCGCGAGGATTTCCTGCGCCATCTGCGCGCCCAGGGGAAATCCGCCCACACGATACGGGCGTACGAGGCGGATCTTCGCGCCTTTTTCGAGTTCCTGGGCGGGGAAGGGGAACCGCCGGAGGCGTCCGCGGTGGATATGACCGCTTTGCGCCGGTATCTTTCCCATCGCGTGGCGGCCAATTTTTCGAAAGCCTCCACAGCCAGGACGCTTGCCTGCCTCCGCTCGTTCTATTCTTTCCTGGAACGACGCGGGATCGTCGATCGGAATCCGGCGCGGCTGGTGCGCAATCCCAAGCAGGAACGCAAGCTCCCCAACGTGCTCGATGAGGGGGAGGTTCGACGGTTCCTGGAATCCGTGGTCGGCGATTCCTTCACCCGCCGGCGGGATCGCGCCCTTCTCGAAACGATCTATTCGAGCGGATTGCGCGTCAGCGAGGCGGCCGGGCTCGACGTACCGGACGTGGGGGACGGGGAAGTGCTGCGGATTCGAGGCGGGAAGGGGAACAAAGACCGGCTGGCCCCCCTGGGCGCGGTCGCGCGGCGGGCGATTCAGGCTTATCTTGAAGTCCGCCGGCGGGAAACGTTGGCGGAGGGCAAGGCTTTATTCGTGAACGCGAAAGGGCATCGCCTGGACGTGCGCAGCATCCGGCGGATCATCGGGGCCTCAGCCGCCGCCGCGGGGCTGGCCAAGCGCGTGACGCCGCATACGCTGCGGCACAGCTTCGCCACGCATCTGCTCGATCGGGGCGCGGATCTGCGCAGCGTGCAGGAACTGCTGGGACACGAGAACCTCGTCACCACGCAGATTTACACTCACGTCACCGTCAAGAGGTTGAGGCGGGTATACGAACAGGCGCATCCTCGCGCCAGAACAAGCTGAGCCTCTCAGAGCGCCCTATTTTTGCGTCGCCCGTAAAAAGTCCTTTCATTGCGGACGACTCAACCAAGGCTTCGGCGGGATGAGCCCGCCTGCGCGGCCGAAGCGGCCGCTACGGCGCGGGCTCATTTTTTCTTCGTCGGGTCGTCCTGGGGCGTTTCAAGCAGCTTTTGCACTTCGGCGGGGATATCGAGCTTGGCTTGGTCCGGGCTGGAAAGTTCCCACGTTCGCGGGGCTGAAATCCGCACCGGCGGGTCGCTCGACGCGATCTGGATCTCGATGTGGACGCGGAGGCGGACCACGACACCGTCGGGATTGACCCAGGCGGACGCGTCGCCCGTGACGCGGCCGTGATTCATGAGCCGCCGGACGCCGGGAGGAATGAAGTCCCGCGCGGCGTCTTCGGCAAGGTCGCCATGGTATACGGCGCAATCCTTTCCGGCGATCTTCTCGGTTTCCGTTTTTTTGCGGATCGTCCTGAACCGTTCTTCCAGTCTTCGGAATTGTTCGTGAGGAGGAACCAGGTTTCGCGCCGCCGCCGTCATCTGGACTCCGCCGGGGCCATCGTCGATGCTGCGGCCGGGCGCGACCAGCGTCCATGCGCCCTTTTCGGGATGCTTCATTACGATTTTCTTGTCGAAGCGATATACCCGGCCGAGGCGTTCCACATCGCAACGCCATCCGACTTCCCGGTCGAAGAGGCCGGTGACCTCGAACGCACCCGGCGCCGGGCCGCCTTCAAGAGCGAGGCGTTCCGCGAAGAGGTAGCTGTCCAGGGACTCGGTCTTTCGAACGGCCCGGCCCAGTTCTTGCTTATCGTTTTGACCGTGCCATGGGGCCGCCCCGGTCGCCAGGATGGCAAACGCGATCGCGATGGTTGCGGTCATTGGAAAGCCGGCTCCGGAACGGTTTTTCAGGACGGTCTTGCACCAGGCAACATAACATACATTATCGGACGTCCTGGAATTCTCGCTCGGCGGCTTCTGGCCGTCGCGCAGGAATGCCACACGGAAGTCTGGATCCTCACAATTTGAGCCGCTTCACCAACCACGGCGCGTACTCGCGCCCTTCCAGGATGGACGGATAGTCGCGCGGCTGGAGCGTGGCCACGGCGCGCGCGATGGGCTTCATGGGATCCCGGGTATCCACGATGCAGATCCCGCCCTTTTTCAATTCGATCGCGCTCTGAAGGCCCAAAAGCCGCGCCGCCAGGCGACCCAAATCAGGCTGATGACCTACGACCAGGACCGTCGAATCCGCTTCGCGGCTCAGCTTCCAGCAGAGCGTTTCGAGGTCACCGCCGGGAGCCAGCTCCGGCTCGAGGCGCGGCGGCGCCTGAAACGGCTCCGCAGCGAGGCGCGCCGTCTGGATCGCCCGCGGCAGGGGACTCGACCACACCGCGTCGATCTTGTCAATCGTGGCCGACAAGAGACGGCCCAGGAGCTTCGCCGTCTCGCGACCTTGCTCCGTCAACTCGCGTTCCTCGTCCGGTTTCGAGCCGGCCTCTTCCGCCTCGGCATGGCGCGCGATGATGATTCTCATGAACCCTCTCTTTGGCTCACGCTCATTGGGCTTACCGGGGCTGACGTCGCTTCAGCAAGTTCAACGCCGAACCCGCCTTGAACCATTCGATCTGCTCGGCGGTCAAGCTGTGCCGCCCTTGAATCGCTTCACGGGTTCCGTCCTCATGATGCAACCCGATGGAGACGGGCCGGCCGGGCGCGAGAGCCTCCAATCCCAGGACGGAGACGCGATCCGTCTCCCGCACGCGATCGTAGTCCGCCGCCTCCGCGAACGTCAAAGGAAGAATCCCCTGCTTCTTGAGGTTCGTCTCGTGGATCCGCGCGAAGCTCTTGACGATCACCGCCGCGCAGCCCAGATGGCGGGGCGACATGGCGGCGTGTTCGCGACTGCTGCCTTCGCCGTAATTCGACTCCCCTACCACGATCCATCGCAGCCCCTTGGCCCGATACGCCCGCGCCACGGCAGGCGCCGGCCGGTCCTTCTCCCCGGTGAGCAGGTTCGCCGTCACCCCCGCCTTCCCGCTGAACGCGTTGACGGCTCCCGCGAACATGTTGTCGCTGATGTTGTCCAGATGACCTCGGAATCGTAGCCACGTTCCCGCCGGCGAGATATGGTCCGTCGTGCATTTTCCCTTCGCTTTGAAAAGCAGCGGGCACTCCACGAAGTCCTTCCCGTCCCACGCCGGAAAAGGTTCGAGGAGCTGAAGCCGCTTGCTGCGAGGATCGACTTTCAGTTCGACGCCCGTCCCGTCCTCCGTCGGCGCGACGTACCCTTCCATGGGCGTCGCGAAGCCCCGCGGAGGAACCTCGTCCGCGGGCCGGGGCGGTTCCAGCTTGACGGACCGGCCGTCCGGCGCCGTCAGCGCGTCGCGCAGAGGGTTGAACGAAAGCCGCCCCGCCAAACCGAGCGCCATCACGATCTCCGGACTGCCGATGAAGGACATCGTGTCGGCGCTCCCGTCGTTGCGGCCGGGAAAGTTCCGGTTGAACGAATTCAGGATGCTGTTGCGTTGGGGAGTATCGGGCGCCCGCTTCCACTGGCCGATGCACGGCCCGCAGGCGTTGGCCAGGATCGTCGCGCCCACCCGCTCCAACGTCGCGACGTGCCCGTCCCGGCGGACCGTCGCGAAGATCTGATCCGACCCCGGCGTGACGTAAAACGGAATGGGGACCTTGAGCCCCGCCTTCGCGGCCTGTTCGGCTACCTGGACCACCCTTCCCAGGTCTTCATACGATGAGTTCGTGCAGCTTCCGATGAGCGCCGCCGACAAGTCGTCGGGATAACCGTTCGCGCGAACCTCTTCGGCCAACCTGGAGATCGGACGCGTCCGGTCCGGCGAGTGCGGTCCGCAAATCTGCGGTTCGAGCTTGGACAGGTCGATTTCGATGATCCGTTCGAAGTACTTTTCGGGATGCTTCTCGACGTCATCGTCGTTCGTCAGCAGATCCGGATGCTTCTCGGCCAGATCCGCGAGTTCCCCCCGCCGCGTGGCGCGCAGGTAGCGGCTCATCCGCTCGTCATATGGGAAAAACGACGTCGTCGCGCCATGCTCGGCTCCCATGTTCGTGATGGTGGCTTTGCCCGTGCAACTGATGGAGCGGCACCCCGGACCGAAATACTCGACGATGCGATTGGTGCCGCCGGACACGGTCAGCGCGCCGCAGACGTACAAGATGACGTCTTTGGGCGACGCCCAGCCTTCGAGGCGGCCCGTCAGGCGCACGCCGATGAGCTTTGGATGCTTGACTTCCCACGGCAGTCCGGCCATCACGTCCACCGCGTCCGCGCCGCCGACGCCTACGGCGATCATCGCCAGGCCGCCCGCGTTGGGGGTGTGCGAGTCGGTGCCGAGCATCATCCCCCCCGGAAACGCATAGTTTTCGAGCACGACCTGATGAATGATCCCGGCCCCGGGCTTCCAGAAACCGATCCCGAACTTGCGGGACGCCGTCTCGAGAAACTCGTACACCTCCCGATTCTCGGTCACGGCCGCGGCGGTGTCCGGCGCGGCTCCGGTGCGCGCCTGGATGAGATGGTCGCAGTGCACGGTGGTGGGGACCGCCACGCGGGGAATGCGGCTTTGCGCGAATTGAAGCAGCGCCATCTGCGCCGTCGCGTCCTGAAGGGCCACGCGATCGGGGCGCAGCGCGAGGATCCCCTCCCCCGGGGCGATCTCCTGCCGCGCCGGATCGTCCAGGTGCCCGAACAGCGTCTTTTCGGACGCGGTCAGGGGACGGCCGATCCGGCGGCGGAACTCCTCGAGCTTCCGGCGGGTGGTTTGATACGCGGCGGAGACGAACGGAGGCGTCGTTTCGATGAGCATCATGGATCCGCCCGAGATGGGTTCAGCGATCCCTCGCCAGCGCCTCCACGGCCTCGAGCGGTTCGTCGCTCGCGGCCGCGGCGCTCACCGCGGCGAAAAACGCCGGCCAGGATCCGTGGGCGCGCTCGTAGGCGCGCCGGAACGAATTGTATCGCCCATACCGCAGGCGCGCAACGAGCCGCGCGTTGTCGAGCGGGCCTTCCGCGAAACGGACGAACCCGAGCGCGCGGAACTCCTCCCGCGCTCCCGCGAAGACTTCTTCCCGAAGCGCCAGCTTCTCTTCCCCTGCTCGATCCGAGGCGTACACGACGGAAAGCCGCGCGAACAAGTCCCGCAACGCGGCGTCGAATGCCTGTTCGTCCTCGAACCGCCTTCGCGCCCGCCGCGCTTCCATGCTGTCGCGGCCGTGCCTCCGCTCCAGGAACTGGATCGCCCCTTCGTTTCCCACGAACGTGGCCAGCGACTCGTTGAAATCCGCCCGTCCCGGCACATACAGGGTTCCGTGCACGAGTTCGTGGATGATGAGCGCGGCCAGCGCCGCGTCGCTCAAGTCCAGCATCGAGGAGAACACCGGATCGCGAAACCATCCCAGCGTGGAATAGGCCGCGGACTCGCTGAGGTCCACGTCCCATCCCTCTTGCTTCAACGATTCGACTTCCGCCTGGGCGTCTTCGAGATCGAAGAACCCCTTGTACGGAAGCGATCCCACGATGGGAAACCACCACCGGTAGGGTTCGAAGCGATCCTTCAGGCAGGCGGAGACGACATACGTTACGGCGTCCCGTCCCGTGTCGAAGTAGGTGGTGTAATTCCGACTCGCGCGGAGCCCCAGGTTCTCCTCGGCGAAGCGTTTGGCCTCACGGATCAAATCCAACTTTCGCGCGGAGGCCTCGTCCAATTCAGGATCGCGGTAGACGTCCGTCAGGTCTCGACTTCCCAGCAGGATTTTCGCCTGGCCGCACGCCTGGCGAGCGAGGTAACACCCCGACAGCATGGGCCAAATCAACAGGCAAGCGATGGGACGCATGTCATGAAGCCGGGAGAACCCGGCAGAGTCGGAGTGCACGGGGAAGATTCTCTTGGAGATGGGAAGATAGAGGGAGATGTGTCGATGGGTCGTGAACCTGTTCGCCGAACGTCTGAATCTCCCGATCTCCAAAATCTCCACATCTCCCCAATTTTGCTCCGCGTCTCCCTGCCCCGAGCGAAGTCGAGGGGCGTCTCCTCCGAGATCTCGCATCCGAGCCGCCGGCCTACCAGTACTTGAGCGTCAAAACCTTCTTGACTCCGTGGCACTCGGAGCACAAGACTTCGACGTATTGGCCTTGCCGGAAGGCTTTGACCCGCCCTTCCCCCTTGCACGGCCCGCAGTTCTTCTCCTCTTCGGACTCCTTGTGGACGCGGGAGGACGTCAAGGCGTAGTACGCTTCGATCCATTCCTTGCGCGTGCTCAAGGAAGAGGACTCCCACCATTCCTGCCGGGTCTGAATCTTCTTGCCGGCCGGCTTCTTCTTGTCCTGCGCCCCGCGGTTGCCGTATCGGCGCTTGAAATCCTCGATCGGATCGCGCCCGCCCTGGCCTTCCTGATCGCGCGCGTCTTCCACGCCCCCGCCATCGTCCGTTCCTCCATCCTGGCCGCCCTTGTAGATCCATGTCCCGTCGCGGAGACTGACGGAGCGGATCTTGTCCTGGGGGCGCGCCATCCAGTGTTTCTCGGCCTCCTCCTTGGTGCAGCCGAGCTTCTCCGCGACGCGCGACGCGATGTCCTCGTCCAGTCTGGGAATGAGCTCCAGGGCTTGCTGGATCGTGTTTTTGAGCGAAGCGGCCTCGTTCACAAGCGCGGCGCGGATCCGCCGCCATTGAGCGGGAAGCGTTTCCGCCAGCACCTTGCCGCGGTTTTCCCGGAATTCCGCGCGCTGCTTTTCGAGCGATGGCAGGAGCTCCGGATTCGCCTGCGCGGTGGCGCTGTCCGCATGATCCGCCAGGAACGCCCGGGCGGCTTCGATGGCTTCGTCGAACTTCAGGTCGTCGGCCAGCTTCCAGATCCGCTCCAGCGCCTTTTCCGCCGCGTCCTCCCGCATGCGGAGCTCCAGACTTTCCAGGAGCGCCCGGATCTCTCCTTGCTTCGATGCTTCGGCGGCGGCGAGCGCCTTCGTGTAGAAGTCCTTCGCCCGATCATAGTCCGCCAGCGAGGCGGCGAAGCGGCCCACGCGGACCCAGCCGGCGGAATCCTGTTCGGAAATCTCCCGGGCGCGGCGCGCGATCATTTCGTCGGCGGTGTAGACGTCGCGTTCAAGCACTTTGACGGAATCGCGCCGCACGACGGCGTCCGTCGGAAGGGTCTGCTTGCCGTCCCGCGTCTTCACCTCGATGCGATCCGCACTTTCCGACAGGATGAGGCCGATGATGTCGCGGTACGGCGTCACGAGGCGGACGGCGTCGATCCATTCGCCTTCCGTCGGGCGTTCCGCGGCGCCGGTCAAGCGGTCCCGCAGGCGCACGGCTTCGGCGGGGCCAACCTGCGTCCAGAGGACGAACAGCGTCCCGTCGGCATCCCAAGGTTTCAGCGTGAATCCGAGTCGGGAATCCCCATCGAGCGAAAGCGTCCCGACGAGCACTTTGCCGTTGCGGAGCCGGACGGTGTCCTGCGCGAACAAAGGGCCGCCCAGGAACAGCGTCACCGCGATGCCGAGTAAGGCTCGTGCGCCGATCATGCGTTTTCCCTCCCGGTTCCGGCCCGCTCCGCTGTGGTTCCAGCAATGATACGACCGGGGGGCTCGGGAAGAAATAACTGATGGACTTTGGACTTCGGACTACTTATGAGGCATCCGGCAGGATCTTCTGGGTTTCCTGACGCAGGAATTCGGCTGTCTTGCGCGCGTCGCCCAGCTTGAACGCCTGTTCGGCCAGGGACTTCGCCTCGGCGAGCGTCACCGAGCGGATGATCTTCTTGATTTCGGGAATGGCCGGCGGGACGACGCTGAACGTGCGCAGCCCCATGCCCAGCAGGAGCAGCGTGAAATTCACGTCGCCCGACATTTCGCCGCAGACCGAGACCCCTTTCCCCTTGGAGGTGCCCGCCTCGATGACGGCCGCCAGCAGGCGCAGGATGGCCGGATGGGCGGGTTGATACAAAGGAGCCACGCGCTCGTTCGTTCGATCCACCGCGAGCGTGTACGCGATCAGGTCGTTGGTCCCCACGCTGAAAAAGTCCACGTGGTCCGCCAGGACGTCGGCCATCAGGGCGGCGGAAGGGACTTCCACCATGATGCCGAGCTTCGGCATCTCGCCGATGGCCTCGCCTTCCCGAAGCAGGTCGAGCCTCACGCCGTCCAGGATCTCCTTCACCCGGTCGATCTCGTCCAGGGACGAGATCATCGGAATCATCAACTCCACGTTTCCGAGGGCGGAGACCTTCAGGATCGCTCGAAGCTGCGTCTTGAAGATGTCGGGGCGCTCGAAGCAAAGCCGGATCGCCCGCGTCCCGAGGTGAGGGTTCGTTTCCGCTTCGATCCCGTTGATCGGCATCTTGTCGGCGCCCAGGTCGAGCGTCCGGATCACCAATCTCCGGCGCGGCCCCAGCAGCGCCACGGCCCTCCGGTACGCTTCGACGTGCGTCTGTTCCGAAGGCAGGCCGGAGCCCCGCAAGTACAGGAACTCCGTGCGGTACAATCCGATCCCTTCCGCTCCGTGCGCCAGCGCGGCGGGAATCTCCTCGGGCGTCTCGATGTTGGCGAACAGCTCGATCTCGGTTCCGTCGCGCGTGACGGCGGGAAGCTCGCGAAGCTCGCGCGACAGTTTCTGCTCCATCACCTGGAAGTTCCGCTCCATGGCCTGGTAGCGTTTGAGCGTCGGCTCGTCGGGATCGATGATGATGGTGCCGGCGCCGCCGTCGAGGATCACGCGGTCGCCGGAGGTCATGTCGCGGGTGATGCCTTCGATGCCCACCGTCGCGGGGATGCCCAGCGAGGCGGCCACGATGGCGGTGTGGGACGTGGCGCCGCCGACCTCGGTGACGATGCCGAGCACCTTGTCCCGGTCGAGCGCCAGCGTCTGGGCCGGGCTCAGATCATGGGCGACGATGACGACTTTGCGGGAAAGCCGGCCGGCGTCCTCGTGCCGGTTCCCCAGCAGGGCGCGCAGCAGCGCCTTTCCGATCTGCGCCAGATCCTGGAGGATCGGTTGCACCCATTCCCGCGGCGCAGAGTCCAGCTTCTTCATTTCGCCCTTGAGGGTGCGGGACGTCGCGTACTCGGCGCTGTAGCGGTTGCGCCGGATCTCTTCGGCGATCTTGCCGCGGATGTCGGAGAGCAGCTCGATGTGCGCCTGGAGAATGCGGACCACGCTCTGCCCGACGCGCCGGGACATTTTCTGAAGCTGGCTCGAAAGCTCCGCGACGGCGTTTCGGGAGGCCCGTTCGAGCCGCGCGATCTCCGCCGCCACCTCGGCGTCCGTGACGGACTTGCGGGAGATGACGAACTCCTCGTCCGTCAGGACATGCACCTCTCCGATGGCGAAGCCGGGAGAGACCCCGATTCCCTTGCGAATTTCCATGCGAATGGTTCCGCGTCACGCCTCGGCGCTCGAAGGCACCCGTCCGCACCGCCTACGGCCGTACGGACTCCTGGATTCGAGCAAGATCAGTCGTCCTCTTCCATTCCAAATCGATTCGCGGCGAATCGGGCCAGCGTTTCGACCGCTTCCGCCGCGTCCTCGCCTTCCGCTTGGAGGGTCAGCGATGTTCCGGGAACGGCGGCGATCATGAGCAGTTCGAGGCTGCTCTTGCCGTCGAAGGCGCGCCCGTCGCGAAGCAGCCGGATCCGGGATTTGAAGCGCGCGGCGGCCTGCGCGAAGGCCGCCGCGGGCCGCACATGCAACCCCTTGCGATTCAGGATTGTGATGAATCTTTCGTGGATCATGTGGATCATGACGTTGAATCGTTCGAGGGCTCTCCTCGGATCCGATCGGGCCCGGGGCGTACGGAGGAGGAGCGGCGGAGATCCAGGGCGCCTATACTTTCGCGAGCTCTTCGGCGTCGCGAAAGACCTCTTCGATCTCCTTGACCGTTTTGGCCGCCAGAAGGAATTTGCAGAAGTTCTGCGTTCGAATCGCGGTCGAAGTCGCTTTCAGAGCTTCCATGTATTCGGCCTTGTGGATGGTGGGAGAGGCGATGAGAAAGAAAAGCCGGACGGGCTGTCCGTCCACGGCGTTGAAGTCGATCGTGTGGTCGGAACGGCCGAAGGCTCCGACGATGCCCTTGAGGGACTCGATGTAGGCGTGAGGAATGGCGACGCCGCTTCCCAACCCCGTGCTGCCCAGCCGGTGCTCCCGGTCCAGAATGGCGTGGACCACGTCGCCGGTCGCGAACCGTTCGCCGGGGTAGGCCTTTTTCATGGCGGCGACCAGTTCCTGAATGACGCCTTTCTTGTCGACCGATTTCAGATTCGCCACCACGGCCTTTCGCGAGATAAACTCAGTGATTTTCATGGCTGCTCATCCCTGCCCTGTTCATTCCATGTTCCGATGATTTCCGCTTCGGACGGCTCCGCCTCCTCGCCACCGGTCGTGATTCCGGCGGAGCGAAACGCGGCGCCGTGGACCGTCCGGCGCGACTCCTTCCGGAGCTTGTCCTTCAGCTTGACCAGTTGGCGCTCTAACTTTGCGAGGGCTGTGTCGAACGCCGCCGTGGCGGATGGGTCTTTCGCGTGGACGACCAGAACCGACCCGCGCGGGGCGTGGACGATCACCTCCGCCGCGTAGCGTCCGTCTTTTTCCGGAATGAAGACGATCTCTGCCCGCTGTAGGTTGTCGAAATATTTCAGCAGTCGGGACGTCTTTTCGATGGAGAAATCGCGGAGACGGTCCGTCACTACCATGTGCCGGCCGGTCACCGTGATCTTCACCGTGCCTCCCGCCCAGGGGGCTCAAGGGCCTTCGGTTCGCGCGGATTCCGGAGTGAAGTACCTTGGAGGGTGGGCGCGTTGCGGAATGACGACGAACAAACTCGGGCGGACGCCATGCACTGCCAGTATATCATGATCGTCTAGATTTGTTCAAGAATCAGAAAAAGGCGAATCGTCCGTTCGCCCGTCGGATGGGGATCGCGCGGCGCGACGCTGGAAGATCTCGCGGTACAGCGTGTCCAAAGCTTCCACCATGCGCCGGTGGTCGAAACGGGCGGCGAGAAGCGCGCGGCCCGCGGAGCCCATCGCGCGGCCGCGGTCGGGACGTGCAAGCAGCTCGAGGACGCGATCGGCCATGCGCCGGCTGTCGCCGGGCGTCACGAGGTACCCCGTGACGCCGTCCTGAACGACCTCCGACGTGCCGTCCGAGGCGTACGCCACGACGGGACGGCCCGAAAGCGCGGCTTGCACGGCGACTCGGGGAAGCCCTTCCCACAAGGAAGGCAGGAGGAATACGTCGATGGCTTGAAAGTACGGTGGAACGGCCGCCGGAGAAACGAGCCCGGCCCACGTGAAGCGGTCGTGAAGGCCGGCCGTCCGGACGCGCCGTTCCAACGCCTGGCGCCGGGGTCCGTCGCCGACCCACAGGGCTCGAACGTCCGCGCGGACCGCCATCACGAGCGTGGCGGCCTCGACGAAATCTTCGGGCGACTTCTGAGGCGCGATCCGCCCGACGCAACCGATGACGGGGACGTCCGGCGGGATGCCGTGGCGCCGGCGCACGTCGGCATCCCCAGAAGAAGACAGGAACGGCGCGACTTCCATGCCGCTTGGAATCACCACGTGTTTCTCGGGCGGAGCGATCCTCGTCTGGAGCGATTGCCGGCGCATGGTTTCTCCGACGCAGACGATCCGATCGGCTAAGGGACCCGCGGCCATCTCGATCAGCCGCCACAGCCATCGGACGGGAGCGGCCTGAAACGCGTGGAATGGAAGCCCGTGGTTGGTGTGAACGACGGCCGGAACGCCGGCCCAACGGGCGGCGGCACGGCCCAGGATGCCGGCCTTGCTCGAATGCGTGTGAACGACGTGGGGACGATCCCTCCGGAACAGACGCCGGAGTTCGATGAGCGCGCGCGCATCGCGCACGGGGTGCGGCGCTCGGCAGAGCGAGTCGAGGACCACGACGCGACAGCCCGTCTTTCGCGCCTCCTCCAGCAGGCTCCCTTCCGGGCCCGTCTCCGCGCCGGTGACCAGGGTGACGTCGTGACCCAGATTGCACAGCCCCCGGCATGAGAGCACCGTGTTTTCCTGCGCTCCTCCCACGATCAGGCGGGTGATGACATGGATGATCCGCACGGTTACGATGAATTTTCAGAAGACATTGCAACGCCGGCGTATTCGACGCTCCTGAGACAAAGCCCTTTGGCGGAGACGTTGGCGCCGGCTTGACGGCGGTCCTTCGATTCGAGCACCTGCCGGACCCACGCGGGCGGGCGCTTGCCCCGCCCCACGTCGAGCAGCGTTCCCACCATGGCGCGGACCTGATTGTACAGGAACCCGTCCGCCGTGAACGTGAAGAGGATTCGATCGCCGCGGCGTTCGACGCGGGCGACGTGGATCGTGCGAACGGTGCGTTCCTTCTTGGACATCTCCGAGCCGAAGGCGCGGAAGTCATGGGTGCCCTGGAGGAACGTCGCCGCCTGGGACATGGCCTCCGCGTCCAGCGGCGGCCGGACCCACTGAACGCGATGGCGATCGAGGGCCGTCCCGGCCTCGCGGTTCAGGACGGTGTAGGCGTAGGTCTTGCGCGTGGCGTGGAACTGCGCGTGAAAATCGGCCGGCGCGTCCTCGGCATGGAGCACGCGGATGTCCTCCGGCAAGTGGGCATTCAGCGCGAGGACCCACTTGGAACTCGGCAGCCGGCTGGACGTCTTGAAATTGGCGATCTGACCGCACGCGTGAACCCCGGCGTCGGTCCGGCCCGAACCGATCACCGTGATCCGCCGCCCGGTGATCTCCTCGACGGCCCGCTGAAGTTCTCCCTGGATCGTGGGCTTTCCGTCCTGCACCTGCCAACCGAAGTAGCGCGTGCCATCGTATTCGATGGTCAACTTGAGATTGCGGAGGGGGGGTCTTCGGGGCATGTTACAATAAATTCTCAAAACTTATCGTAACGTTACGAAATATTCTCAAAACTTATTGTAACAATGCCGCTTCGGCGATCTGGACGGCGTTGAGCGCGGCGCCCTTCAGGATGTTGTCCGCCACGATCCACAGGTGAAGGCCGTTCGGAACCGTCCCGTCTTCGCGGATCCGGCCGACGAAGGTCTCGTCGCGGCCGCTGGCTTCCAGAGGCGTCGGAAACGTTTCCGGAGCTTCGCTCACCGCGACGCCGGGAGCCTTCTTGAGGATCGCGACGGCCTCGGCCGCGGTCAGTTTCCGCTCCGTTTCGAGGTTGACGGATTCGCTGTGGGCGTTCCGAACCGGAACGCGGACGCACGTGGCCGCGACGCGGATCGACGGGTCGCCCATGATCTTCTGGGTTTCCTGGATCATCTTCGTCTCTTCCACCGTATAGCCGGTCGGAAGATAGGCGTCTTTTTGGGGGACCTGCGGAATGCAATTGAACGCCATCGGCCGGGGAAATACGGTTCGCCGCGCCAGGCCGTCTTTCAGCAGGTCGGCGCGGACCTCGTCCTCGAACTCCGCCAGCGCGCGGCCGCCGGCGCCGCTGACGGCTTGATACGTCGAAACGATCACGCGCCGAACGACCGCCGCGTCATGCAGGGGCTTGAGCGCCACGACGAGCTGGATCGTCGAGCAGTTGGGGTTGGCGATGATCCCGCGATGCTTCCGGATATCCTGCGGATTCACTTCGGGCACCACGAGGGGCGTGTCCGGATCCATCCGCCACGCGCTGGAGTTGTCGATGACCAGCGCCCCCTTCAGAGCGAATCGAGGAGCATATTCCTTGCTGACGCCGGAGCCCGCGCTGAAGAACGCGACGTCGAACGAATCGACGCGATCAGGGGAAAGCTCGACCACGCGATGGGGCTCCTCTTGGAAATGAAGGACTTTCCCCAGCGACTGGGCGGAGGCGTACAGCGTCAAGGTGGAGATCGGGAAACGCCGCTTCTCGAGGCACGCGACGAAGTTTCGGCCCACGAGGCCCGTGGCGCCGACCACGGCGACTCGACATCCCCGCGTCATGAGGTATTCCTTCGCGTGGGGCCGTTGGTGAGGGGCGGTCGAACCCATTCGCCGCTCCGGCCGCCGGCCTTCCGGAGAAGGCGAAGTGTATCAATTTCCATTCCGCGATCAACGGCCTTGCACATGTCGTAGAGCGCCAGGGCCGCGACAGCCGCCGCCGTCAACGCTTCCATCTCCACGCCGGTGCGATCGAGCGCGTCCACGCGCGCCCTGACGTCCAAAGCCGCCCTTCCCGCCGGCGTCAGTTCGATTTCCACCTTGGTCGTGGCCACCGGATGACAGAGAGGGATCAGCTCCGCCGCCTTCTTGGCCGCTTGGATGCCGGCGACCCGCGCGACGGCCAGGGCGTCGCCCTTGGGCAACGTCCCCTGGATGAGGAGCGAGAGCGTACCCGGCTTCATGCGGATGCGGCAGGCGGCGACCGCGGTGCGGCGCGTCACCGGCTTGTCGCCCACGTCGACCATGCGGGCGGAACCGGCGGCATCGAGATGTGTCAACCGCGCCATGAGAGGATTATACCGGCGGCGCCCGCTTCATTGCAGGCGGAAGACGACGGTGATCGAGTCGCGGGCGGGGGCGGAAACCTTATACCGCGCGGCTCGCACGGCGTCCAGCGCCGCTTCGTCGAGGGAGCGATATCCGGAGGATTTGGCCACGACGGGATTCCGTACGGCCCCGGCTGCCGTCACCTCGAACGTGATCACCACCTCCCCTTCCTCTCCCCGGCGTCGCGACGACGTCGGATACTTGGGATGGGGCATGCTCAAGAGCTCCGGCCCGGGAGCGCTCACGGGTGAAGACGCCTCCGTCGGCACCACGACGAGGACGCGCGGATCGACATGAATCTTCAGCGTCGGTTCCGACGGTCGCGCCGCAAAAGTGGGAATCTCGATCGGTTCGCATTCGGGTTCCACGTGCCGACGCGCGACTTCGGGGGTATCCGAGGCGTCCGGGAATTCCGTGGCGGCCAGCCAGACCCGTTCCCGAAACTCAACGGACGCTTCCTGGGCATGATCCCGCAGGCCGGCCACGAGGGCGGCAGGCGCGTCCGGAACCCCTTGAGGCACGCCCGGATTCGCGGGCGCGGAGATCCAGGCACCCGCCGCGACCGCCGCGTGGGCGGTCGCCGAAATCCACAGCGACTTGAAGCGGCTCATAAATCTGACATTAGGTACGTAGACCCGGAGATGGCGGTGAGATGATCTTGCCTCGCCTCGCGCGTTCAGTGTAGTCGGAGCTCCCGAATCATTCAAGTGTTACAAAATATTTTCAAAACTTATTGTAACGTTACGAATAATT
>JACQVR010000134.1 GCA_016209705.1 Planctomycetota bacterium | reverse complement strand
CGAAGCGCAATAGAAGGCGGAAGCTCTGGGGCAGCGGAACTGAATGAGGAAATAGGGCAGCGGACGGACCTCCGGCGGGCCCGGAGGGAGGTGGGCTTTGCGCGCCTCGCTTTCCGGCCCGCCGCGGCTCACGAGGCCTACTGAGATAGGGTCTAAGTGCCGCGCCCCGCAATCTTGTGACCGGATGGGACGGGGCGCGGAGTCGCGATTTCCAATCACGGGCCCGCGGCAGGTTCCACCATGATGGTGTATTGCTGGGTAGCGAATCGGTCGGGTTCTATGTCATCCGTGACCTGAACCGTGAAGGTGTATGGTGAATCCGCGGGTGGACTGGAAGTTACGCCGCTCAGCACACCCTCGCCTGAATCGTCAGTCGCCGTCGTCAAGGTGATCCCCGGAGGCAGGTCACCCATTTCGGGCACCAAACTCCAGGTAGCGTTGCCTTGTAGACCATCTATCTGGATCCGAACTCCGTCGGCGCGCCGGACTTATTCAATAACAAATGTATGCTTCGCCAATAAGCGGATTACCCGCTGAAAGCCAAGTCATTGCGCCTACATATCTTCCGCTCAGAAAGGAAACCCGACGCTGACGTGAAATTCCACGGGGTCCTCGTCTTCTTTGCGCGCCACGTTCCACGCGACGTCGGCGACGAGCGCTCCCGCGGGCGTGTAATATCGCAATCCCAAACCCACGGAGTAACGCGTCTCGTCGAGGTCCACGTCGCGGCGATCCGCCCACACGCCGCCGCGATCCGTGAACAGGGCGCCGTGCAGCTCCCCCCAGATCGGAAAGCGCAGCTCGACTTGCAGCGATGCGAAGACTTCGCCGCCGGTGGGCTCTCCGTCCACCTTCGGCCCCAACGTGCCATATTCGAAACCCCGCACCGTGGTCGTCCCACCGGCGAAATATCGGATGGAAATGGGGATTTCTTCAGTGCGCTCGATGGGCCGGATCATCCCCGCGTCCAACGAAGCCGCCAGCACCAGGTCCCACGGGAGCGGCACGTACCCGTCTCCTCCACCGCTGCCCTTGATGAATTGGACATCCGACGCCAGCGCCCGCCGCGACGTCTCCACCAGTCCATGCAGGCGAAATCCGCGGGACGGAAGCGTCGCGTTGTTGCGCCAGTCCCACTCCGCGCTGGTAAAGACCGCCAGGTAATCGAAATCGAGGCGGTCTCCCGGAGGCACGTCCGGTTCCACGTTGCTGGTCCGGATGAACGCGGCCCGCGCTCCGACGGTCCATTTCAGATGCTCCGTCAGGGGATAAAGAACCGACGGCACCGCGCCGAACGACGTCGCGTCGAAGCTGGGCAGCTTCTGCTCTTCGAAGTAGACGGACACGCTCGGCCGAAATTCGGTTCCTAAAATGTAGGGAAACCCCGTCTCGATGTCGGCGCGAGAGCCCAGACTCCCGAACGTGCCCCCGAGCCTCACATACTCCGCTCCGCCGAAGAGGTCGTGATAGGCGACGTCCGCGCCCACCCGAGGGCCTTCCAGCGACCCGAAGCCGCCGCGCAGGGAGACTTCGCCCGGGGGCACTTCCTCGACGCGGATCTCGATGGGAAACTCCTTGGACCCCTCTTGAAATCCGACCGGCGTCACCGTCACCTGTCGAAACAGCCCCGTGTCCATGATCCGCTTCTGGGCACGCACGAGATCCGACAGCCGGTACTCGATTCCCGGCTCCAGCCCTGATCGGCTGCGGACAAAGCTTTCCCGAGCCCGCTGGTTTCCCACGACCTGGATCTCTCCGACCACGCCGAAAGGGCCCAGTCGCATGTCCAGCAGCAAGGTCGCCAGACCCTGATCCCGATCGAGACGGGTTTCGACGCGAACCCGGACGAACGGATGGCCTCGCTCCCGGTAATAGTCGACGATCGCCGCTTCCACTTCCCGCCCGGTGTGCGGCGTGTACGTCGCCCCGATGCGCGCGCCCAGACGCTTCCTCACCTCCGGCTGCTCCGGCAACCCCTCGATCGACCGGAGCGTGTAGGATTTCCCTTCCGTGATCCGGAACGTCACGTTCATCGCGCGCTGGTCTTCCACATAGCTCGTCTGCGGATCGGACACGACCGCTTCCACGTATCCCTTCTCCCCGTACGCGGCCAGAAGCGCTTCGACGACGCGGGAAAGAAGCTTGGGCGAGTAAGCGGGATCGGTTCCCGAGCGCACGCGCTCGACGACCTCCTCCAGGTCGTCCCGACTCAACGCCTGATTCCCTTCGAAGCGGACGCGTCCCAGCTCCGCGCCGGGCCCCTCGCGAATCGTGAAGGTGAGGCGCCGGCCCGACGCTCGCGCCTCGACGGCCGCCCACACGAAACCGCGAGAGCGATAATGCTGGAGCAGGCGGAATACCGCGTCGTCCAGCACCGAAGGGCGCGGATCCTCGCGGTACCGCTCGACGTCCCGCTCGATCACCTCGGCCAGTTCCGAATGTCCGATCTCTTCCGCCCCCTCGAAAATCAACTCCACATCCTGGCGGTCCTGATCCGACGTCGTTCCCGCGGCGCAGGCCCCGAGCAGGACGATGGCGATTCCCATTAAAGGGTTGAACCGCCAAAACGCCAAAGCGCCACTGGAAATGTTTATCACGAATCTTTCGGTGGTTTTAGGACTCTGAATTCGCGAAGGCCTATCTTTGATCTTTCTCCGAAACCGAAGGTTTCGGATTTTAGCCTGGATTCTTCGCGCGCCACCCTGAGAGACGCGAAGAATTCAGGCTAACGGAACCTGAGTCGCAGCTTGAGATCCCCGCCGAGGTTGGTCTCGCGATCGGTCTCGACCACGATGGAAAGATACGAATTCATCAGATACTCGGTGCGCACCAGCGTTCCGCGGGAACTTCCGCGCGCCGGCAGCTCCCAGGGAGCTGCGGGTCGCCCGCCGCTGGCCGGCTCGACCACGCCCACCTGGACGCGATCGAACAGGCCTTCCTCCGCCTCGGGATCCGGCCAGGGACTCGTGTACTCCTTGATCAACCGGCGCGTCACCGCGCCCAACACGCCCCGCCCTTGGACGCCTCCCGGCCCCATGCCGAACGCCAAATGCGCGAGCAGCTCTTCCTGGCTTTTGGGCGGATCGGAATGCAACGTTAGGTTGGGCCGCTCCAGCGATCCGGTCATCAGAATCGTGATGGATTCGGCGCCCCGTCCGACCTGACCTTCGAAGAGCACCGAGGGTTCCTTCGACGGTTCACTCGGAAGGTCCACCTGGCCCGACACGATGCGAATGAAAAGCCCGGTCGTCAGGCGCACTTCGCCTCGCCGCGCCTCGATCGTCCCGCTGACGATGGGTTCCGCCCCCGTGCCGCGGCAGCGAAGGCGCGCTTTCAACAGGGCGCCGACGACGCTGTTCTGGATGCGGACTTCACCCGTGCTCACGGCCTCCAGATCGAGTTCCACCCGCTCCATTCCCTCGAGGCCCGTGATCACGAACCCGCCCGTCTCCGCGCCCATCAAGCGCAGTCCCGGCGGCAGCAGTCTTTCCGACGTCTTTCTTCCGGTGGCCGCCGCGGGCGCGAATTCCGCATAGTAAAGCACCAGCGGGATCTCCACTTTCCCGGCCACCTTGAACGGGCCCCCTTCGACGTGGGTGAGCACCACGTCGGGATCGATCCGGACCCGGACCAAATCGCCCTGCACGACCAAAAGATCTCGCCCCTTGATTGAAATCATGAGGGGCAGCCCCTCGCCCCACACGCCGATCCATCCCTCCGCCTTCAACGGTCCTTGCCCCAACTTCGCCGTCAGCGAGGCGATCCGCAGGCGGGTCGCGTCGAGCTCCGCCTCCAGGCGAAACTCCGCCAAGGATCCCAGCGGCGCGGGGAACTCGTGGCGATCGCCGGCGTACGAAAGCGCCACCTTCCAGTCCGAGAAGTCGGCTTTTGCCGAGGCGACCACGCGCGCATGCCCCGGGGGTACCCAGGGACGAACGTCCTCCGGGAGCAATGAGATCCATGCGCTGGACATCGGCCCCTCCACATGGGCCCCCGCCGGCGCGGAGTCCGCCCGGCTCCAGGGGATCCGGGCGGCGAACGTCAGCGGCCCTTTCAAAGTCTGGTGCGTTCGCTCCGGAATCACGAGCGCGCCGCTTTCCGAGGAGATCGGTATGTGAAGGCTTCCGATCGGCGTCCCCGATATCTCAACATCGCCGAGGTCCAGCGCGCCGGTCACGTCAGGCCCTCCCGGAGCGCCGCTCACCCGCGCATCCACATTCAATGACCCCCGCGCCGGCCATTCCGGAACGAACTCGCACACCACCGGCGAATCGACGTTGCGGACCCTGGCCTGGAAGCGGAGATCCACCGAATCTCCCCACGTTCCGGAAAACCGCGCGAAGTCTCCTTCGTCACGCCCCCATTGAAAGTTCACCGTGAAGAGCCCGGAGCTCCGGATCATGGAAACGTCCAGGGTGAATCCATCGATCTCCCGACTCCGAACGCGCGCCTCGAGTCCTTCGAGACGCGCTTGAACTTCACGCTCCGTCCACGTCGCGCCCCCGCGCAGCTTCAAGGCGGCCTCGCGGCGTTTCGAAGAGAGTTCGACCTCGTCCAGCCGGAACGAGCCCGGCCGCCATTCAAGACGCACCCGTCCCAGATCGAGGCGCTCATGCTCCGAAACCGACAGCGTCGACGGTTCGACCTCCACGTTCCACGCTTCGGCGTGCCGTTGAACCGCCGCGTCGAGCCGTCCGAACGTCGTGTCCGCCCGCACGCGAAAACGCTCCCTCGATCCCGAGGCCGTGCCTTCAATTCGCATCGGGCGTTCCGATGTGGGGAGTCCGAGCCACGTCAGACCTCCATCAAAACGGAAGCGGGCTTCGAACTCGTCCGCGGCCGATAATAAGGCGGCTCCATGGAGCCGATCCCCACCGACTTCGAGCCGAGCCTCCGCGTTCCGGAGGCGCCCGTCCCGGAAATCTCCCTTGGCCCAGACGATCACGGGGTCCGGCCATTGACGGCCCGAGAGATCCAGCCGGACGATTTCCGCGTGGTCCGAGGAGAACGCTCCCTCCACTCGAAGCGCGTCCCATGCAAGGCCGAACGCCTCACCCGCCCCTCCGAGGATCGACGCGCCGCCTTCAAACCGGCCGCCGCGCCGCCGCAGCCAACCCTCCAGTCTCACATCCGTTCCGCGCACGTCGAGATCCGTGTCCCACAAGGCGACGTAGGGATGTCCGTCTTTGATGGCGGCCTCCACATCGAGGTCGAATTCCAGATCTTTGCGCCAGCCCGCCTGTCCCTCCGCCTCCACGCGGTCGCCGTTCCGCTTCACCCGCAGGCGAACGGGAAACCTCGATGCGGGGCCGGATTCGGCGGACACCGCGACTTCGTCGAACGGCATGCCGCGAAAGACGCCGTCGGTGGAGCGGAGAGCCGCCTCTTGAATCATCCAATCCTCCGGAGGACCGCCGAGCGGACCTCGCGCCCGCGCCCGGACCGAGACGGCCGCCGAGACATCCTCCTCGCGAATTTGAAATTCACCCTCGACGTCGCAGGAAACGTCTCCCGAGATCAGTTCGGCGTCCGTGCGCGCCGTGATGCCCTTCCATCGCAGGCGTCCCGTGACGCGATCCAGGAACCCCCGCGCATCCACGATCGCCTCGCCGGACCATGAGATCCTGCCGTGGGACGTCTCGGCGTCGATCCTCAACGGACGCGCGGACGTCGGGCCGCCCCCGAGATAAACGCTCGCGGAGCGAACCGGGCCTCCGCTCGCCGTGGCGAACACGTCCAACCGCTCGTTCCGGTCGAACGTCACCGAGACGTGAACGTCTCCGAACGCCTCGGTCCGAACGTGCGCCGCGCCCGATTCCGCCGCCCACACCGCGTGAATCAAATCGATGCGGGCGCCGTCGGCCAACGTCACGACGGAATCTCGCGCTTCCAGCCGGCCCGGAAATCGAGCGTCGCGCGCGCCGGAGAGAAAGGACCGGACGATCTCGTGAACGGGAGGAGAAGGACCTTCGGAGGGAGCCAGCGCAAGACGCGCGCCGGAAATGAAGACCTCCAGCGCGGACGTTCCGAAAGGTCCGTACCGGACGCGAAGCTCTCGGACGGTGAACTCGCGGAAAAACGACTCGCGTCCCGGACGGATCACCACGTCTCGCGCTTCGAGCGAGGAAACGAGCGTCCCCTGGAGGACGCGGGCTTGAACATCGTCCGCCTGGAAGAGGTCGGTCGCCAGCGTTCGAAGCTCCCGGCGCACTTTGGATTCCAGGAGCGCCCAGCGCCCGGCGTAGGCCCCGGCCGAAACCGCGACCAGGAGACCCACGCCCGCGAGGAGCCAGCGTATGTGGCGAAAGCGAACTCCCTTCATGCGTTGGAACCCGCCCTTCCGGTCCCAAGGCGCGCGAGCAGGTTCGACACGACTTCATCGATGGAAAGCGACGACGTATCGATCACGACCGCGTCCGCGGGTTTTCGCAAGGCTCCCACGGAACGCGTGCGGTCCTTCTCGTCCCGTTCGGCGATCCCGCGGCGGACTTCCTCATAATCGACGCGTTCGCCCCGTTCCGTCAACTCCCGATGGCGGCGCCGCGCCCGGACGTCGATGGAGGCATCCAGGTAGAACTTGTGCTCGGCGTCCGGAAAGACGACCGAACCCTGATCCCGCCCTTCGGTCACGAGTCCGCCCGCCTGTCCGAAGTCGCGCTGGCGGCGAACGAGTTCCGTCCGAACTTCCGGCGGATCCGCGAGGAAAGCGGCGGCGCGGGTGATCCGCTCGGATCGGACGGCCTCGGTGATGTCGCGACCGTCTATCCGAATGCGGTCGCCGTCGAGCTCCAGTCGGGAGCGGCGGATCATATCGACGAGCGCGGCCGGATCGCGCACATCCACGCCCTCTTCCAGCGCCTTCCACGTACAGGCGCGATACATGGAGCCGGTATCGAGAAATCGGAATCCCAGTGCTTGAGCCAGGCGCTTGGCGACCGTGGTTTTCCCCGCTCCGGCCGGTCCGTCGAGCGTGATCACCGGGCGGTTCCGCGGCGTTGCGCGGGCGGCCTGAAAGCTCATCGCCGGCGCATTGTAGGGGCGTCCCGGCGCCCTGGAAAGCGACTTTTTCATTCTCCTTGACCCTGGAAAATTTCATTGTACCCTAAGGCCCTTCCCCCGGGAGGCATCATGGTCTCCGAGTTCAAAAACGAGCCGCTCCTCGACTTTGCCAAGCCGGATGTGCGCCGTTCCATGGAGGCCGCGATCGCCGCCGTGCAGCGCGAGGGAGGGCGTGAAATCCCGGTCGTCATCGGCGGCGACCGCATCAAGACGAAGCATCAGATCCAGTCCACGAACCCCTCGGCGCCGAAGGAAGTCCTGGCGGTGGTGAGCCGGGCGGACAAGTCGCTGGCGGAACGCGCCCTGAAAGTCGCCACGCAGGCGTTCGAATCGTGGAAGCAGGTGCCCGCGGCGAAGCGCGCGGAATGCCTGTTCAAGGCCGCCGAGGGCATGCGCCGGCGGCGATACGAGTTCAACGCCACCATGGTGCTCGAAGTCGGGAAGTCGTGGGCGGAAGCGGACGGGGACACCGCCGAGGCGATCGACTTCCTCGAGTTCTACGGGCGCGAGATGCTGCGGTATGCCGAAGAGCAGCCGCTGGCTCGCCTCCCCGGTGAAAAGAACCGCCTGGAGTACATCCCGCTGGGCGTCGGCGTGGTGATCGCGCCGTGGAACTTTCCCAACGCCATCCTGACCGGCATGACCTCCGCGGCCCTGGTCACGGGAAACACCGTGCTCATGAAACCCGCGAGCGTCACGCCGCTCACGGCCTACAAGGTGTTCGAGGTGCTGATCAGCGGTGGAATCCCCGACGGCGTGCTCCATTACGTGCCCTGCGCCGGCTCCGAGGTGGGCGATTATCTCGTCGACTCGCCGCTGACCCGCTTCGTCGCCTTCACCGGGTCCCGCGACGTCGGAGTGCGCATCTACGAACGGGCCGCGAAAGTGCAGTCGGGCCAGAAGTGGCTCAAGCGCGTCGTGGCCGAGATGGGCGGCAAGGACGCCATCGTCGTGGACGACGACGCGGATCTCGAAGCGGCCGCGGACGGCGCGGTGCAATCGGCGTTCGGCTTCCAGGGCCAGAAGTGTTCGGCGTGTTCGCGCCTCATCGTCACCGAACGGAACTACGAGAAACTGCTGGATCTGGTCGTCAAGAAGGCCGGGCAACTCAAGGTCGGCGACGTTCGCAGTTTGGACTGCCAGATGGGACCCGTGGCGGACGAGAGCCAGTATCGGAAGGTCCTCGGCTACATCGACATCGCCAAGAAGGAAGGCAAAATCGTCCTCGGCGGCCGGCCATCGAAGGAGAAAGGGGACGGGTATTTCATCCCCCCGACCGTCGTCGCCAACGTGTCCGAAAAGGCCCGCATCGCGACCGAAGAAATCTTCGGCCCGCTGCTCTCCGTGATCAAGGCGAAGGATTTCGGCGACGCGCTGCGCATCGCCAACGCCACCGAGTACGGGCTGACCGGCGCCGTTTACTCCAACCGCCCGGAGCGGATCGAGCGGGCGATGCGCGAGTTCCACTGCGGCAACCTGTACATCAACCGCAAGTGCACCGGCGCCATGGTCGGCGTCCATCCGTTCGGCGGATTCAACATGAGCGGCACGGACTCCAAGGCCGGCGGCCGCGATTACCTGCTGCTGTTCATGCAGGCCAAGACGATCAGCCAGAAAGTCGCCGGCCCGCCGCCCGAGTCGCCGTCCCCCCGCTTCTCCCCCGCCAGGAAATCCGCGGCCAGGGCCGGCAAGAAGTAGTTACAATAAGTTTTGAGAATTAATCGTAACGTTACAAATAATTTTCAAAACTTATTGTAACATGGCCTCTGCGTTCCGGTTCCGGCCCGTCGCCGCGGGAGTCACGCTGCCGAGCGACGCGCTTTCGATCTGGCCCACCCTCGCGCGGCAACCGTTTCCGTTCATCCTGGACTACACCGACCCGACGCAGCCGGATCGGCCGTGGACGATTCTCGGCTCCAATCCGGCGCGGGTCTGGATCGCCAAGGGCGATCGAATCGAGGAATGGCGCGCGGGCCGGAAGCGGACGCTTCGGGGCGATCCCTTCGAGGTTCTGCGCGCCGCGCTGGCGGAACACGCCGTCTCGGACGACGACACGGGACTGCCCTTCGCCGGCGGCGCGGTGGGATATCTCGGCTATGATCTCGGCGGAAGGATCGAGTCCCTCCCTCGCCAGGCCGTGGATGATCGCGGTTTCCCGGACCTGTTTCTGGCCTTCTATGATCGGGCGCTCGTGCTGGACCGGGCCGCGAACCGGGCACGACTGGTCGAGCTGGCGCCGCGGGATCCACCGCGCGCGATCGATCCGCGGGCGTACGACGAGCATTTCGGATCGTGGCCGCCCCTCTCGCCGCGGGCCTGTGACCGGCCCGTCGCGTCCAACTTCACCCGCGAGGGGTACCTGGCCGCCGTCCGGCGCGCCCGGGAATACATCGCCGCCGGCGATATTTATCAAGTCAACCTGTCTCAACGCTTTCACGCCCGAATGCGGCTCGACCCGTTCGACATCTACGCGCGGCTCCGATCGTCCAGCCCGGCCCCCTACTCCGCCCTTCTATCGATGGGCGCGCGGGCCGTGGTCAGTTCCTCTCCCGAGCTCTTCCTGCACGCGCGGGAGCGGCACGTCGTGACGCGTCCGATCAAGGGAACGCGCTCCCGCGGCGCGGATCCCGCGGAGGACGAGCGCCTGCGGGCCGAGCTGCTTTCCAGTCCCAAAGACGACGCTGAGCTGGCCATGATTGTCGACTTGGAGCGCAACGACCTCGGCCGCGTGTGCGAATTCGGCAGCGTGAAGGTGACGCAGCCCAAAGCGCTCGAAACGCATCCGACCGTCCATCACCTCGTGGCGACCGTCGAGGGCCGCCTCCGGCGCGACGCGGACGCGATCGACCTGCTGCGCGCCACGTTTCCGGGAGGATCGATCACCGGCGCGCCCAAGATCCGCGCCATGGAGATCATCGACGAGATCGAGCCCACGCGCCGCGCGGCCTACACGGGGGCGATCGGGTGGATCGGATTCGACGGACGGGTCGCGCTGTCGATCGCCATCCGCATCGTGGAGCGGCACGGCGAGGACCTCTGGTTTCAGGTCGGAGGGGGGATCGTCGCCGACAGCGATCCCGAGCAGGAGTTCCACGAGACTCTGGTCAAGGCGACCGGCATCGTGCGGGCCCTGGGGCTGGATCTGCCGACGGATCCTTAAGCTCGATCGCATTTTCTTGGATTCGCGCGTCGAGTTGCATATACTGCATATGCATGAGCTACGTGACGTACGGCGTTCGGGAACTGCAAGCCAACCTCGGCGGCGCGCTGAGGGCCGTAGAGGAAGGCCAGCGGGTGCTGGTCACATCCCGGGGCAAACCCGTAGCCGTTCTCGTAAAAGCCACGACCCGGATCCGCGGTGAATCCGCGCTGGAGTGGAAACTTCGCCGTCTCGCATCGGAAGGAAAGCTCATTCTCGGCCAAGGCGGGCGCATCCGGCCCTTCAAGGGTTTTCCCCTCGAAGGGTTGTCGGACCAGGTCATCGCGGACCGAGAATGATCTTCTGGGACACGAGCGCTCTCGTCCGGGCCTATGTCGAGCGGGAACCCGATCATGAACGCGCCCATAATTTCCTGACGCGAACTCGAACGCACCTCGCCTCCGTCCTGCTCCTGCCGGAAGTCGCCGGGGCGGTGACGCGCCGGGCCGGATCCGACCGCCGCATGCGGGAAGCGCTTCTGGAGCGGATCCGGACGGATCTGAGAAACTTCAATCTGGTGCCCGTGGACATCGGACAGATCGATCTGGCCGTCCGGCTCGTACGGCACCATGCGCTCAAGGGGATCGACGCCGTCCACATCGCTTCCGCCATGGTCCTCGCCAGGGAGTCCGCCCGCAAGATCCGCTTCGTCACGGGAGACGGCCCGCAGGCCAAAGCGGCGCGCGCGGAGGGCCTTCGGGTGATCGAGTTCGCATGAGCATCGAATTCGTCTGGCTGGACGGGCGCATCGTGCGGGCCGACCGCGCGTTCGTTCCCGCCCTTGACCGCGCGGTCCAGTACGGCTACGGCCTTTTCGAAGTCACGCGCGCTTACGGAGGCGTTCCGTTCCGGATCGATCGGCATCTCGCCCGGATGCGACGTTCGGCGCGCCGCTTCGACTTGAAGCTTCCCCTTGGCGACGACGCGATCGAGCGCGCGGCACGGCAGCTCCTGGTCCGGAGCCGCCGGCCGGACGCGTCCCTGCGCCTGGTCCTGACGGGCGGCGAAGAGGCCGCCGCGTCGCGTTTCATGATCCGCGCGCGGCCGCTTCGACCGCTTCCCCCCTCGTGGCTCACGCGCGGCGCGCGCGTCCGGATCGCGGAATGGCGGCGCGACCCCCGCGTCCCGCTCCACGGCCACAAGACGCTCAACTATCTCGAACACGTGCGCGGGCACGAGGCGGCCTGGAAAGGCGGCTTCGCGGATACGATCCTGATCGGGCTTTCCGGCGAGCTGCTGGAGGGATGCGCCAGCAACCTCTTTCTCGTTCAAGACGGCGCGCTCCATACGCCGTCGCTCGGGCCCATTCTGCCCGGCGTGACGCGCGCCGCCGTCATCGAGATCGCCCGCTCATTGGGCCTTCGCACGGTCGAGCGCCGCCTGGATCTGAAGGAGCTTGACCGCGCCGAGGAAGCGTTCATCACGAACGCGCTGATCGAATTGGTTCCCGTGACGCGCGTGGAATCGCGGAAGATCGGCGCCGGGCGCCCGGGCGCGCTGACGCGGCTTCTGATGGAGCGCTACCGGCGCCTGGTCGTGGAGGAAACGAAGGGAGGAAACTGACCCTTCCATCTATCGCTGCGGGCCGCCCCACGGGTCGACGGGACGGCGCTCGGCCAGCTCGACTTCCGCTTCCAGCAAGCGGCGATCGCGGACGTATTTCAATTTGACTCTCTTGCCGGGCTCGAGTTCGGCCACTTGGAAGAAGAGTTGATGGCGATTGCGGATCGGCTTGCCGTCGATCTCCGTCAGCACATCCAGAGGTTGCAGCGGCACCGAGGCCGCTGGAGAGCGGTCCTCCACGCGCGTGATGATCACGCCGCGGGCTTCCGATAACCCAAGCTCCTCCAGGAGGTCCTTCATGTCCTGAATGCCCTTGAACCGGCGGTGGCCGCGGACCCGGTCGTCCTGGCGAACGATTTTCGGATTGACGTCCAGGGAATCGATGCCCAGATACCCACGCTTCACCCGCCCGTCGCGGATCAGCCGTTGCTGCACCCATTTCACGAGGTCCGAAGCGATCGCCAATCCGATACCCTCGCTGGCGCGCGTCTGGGAGACGATCGCGGTATTGAGTCCCACCAGCTCGCCGTTCAGGTTCACGAGCGCGCCGCCGGAATTCCCGGGATTGATGGCCGCGTCGGTCTGGATGAAATCTTCGTACGGCTGATTGAGCTCGGTCCGGCGATGCTTGGCGCTGACGATGCCGCCGGTGACCGTGTGGTTGTATCCGAACGGGCTGCCGATCGCGAACACGACGTCCCCCACCCGCACGGCCTCGGAATCGGCGAAGGCGATCGGCGTCAGCGGGCGGCCTTCGGGATCGATCTTCACGACGGCCAGATCGGATTCTGGATCCCGTCCCACCAGAGTGGCTTCATATTCGGCGCCGTCGACGAACCTCACGACGATCTCCTTGACCAGCCGGATGACGTGCTCGTTGGTCACGATGTGACCCTGATCGCTGACGATGATGCCCGAGCCGACGTTCTCCCGGGACGCGAATTGGACCTTGGTGGAAATGTGAACGACGGAGCGCATGGCCGTTTCGGCCGCGCGGTTGAAGGCCGCCTGAAGCGCCGCGGCGGTGTCCGCGGCGGAGGGATGAAACGGGGGCGGCTCCAAGCGTTGGCTCAGGCCTACTCCGCCCGCGATCCCGGCCGCCAGCAGCACCAGAAACGCCAAAGCCGACGCAACCCGGTTCACGGCTGGGGTTCAAGCTCCACTCGAAGGTTCTTTTCGAGGCGTTCGTCGCCGCGCAGGATGACGACTTTCACGTCGCGCGGCTCCTCGATCCGCTGGACCTTCCACCGAAGCGCCTGAAGATCGCTCACCGGTTCGCCGTCGAACGACAGGAGGATGTCGCCGCGCTTGAGGCCCGCTTTGCGGGCCGGACCGGACTTGTCGACCGAGAAGATTTCTCCGCCGTGGCCCGGCGGAAGATCGAGCTGCTCCCGCTTCGACAGATCGATCGGCCGCACCGACAGCCCGGCCCAACCGCGAACCATGCGGCCGTATTTCAGGATCCGTTCGGCGACCATCCGCACGACGCTGGAAGGCGTGGCGAACGCCGTCATCTGGATTCCGGCTTGCATGAAATTGGCCCCGTTCTTGCCCAGGAGCATCAGGATGCTCATGCTCGCGGGATCGAGCGCGCGGCTGACGTGGTTGGAATGCACCATGCCGATCAGACGGCCGCGCGCGTCGGCGACGAAGCCGCCGCAGTCGCCCGGCTGGACGGAAGTCGTGAGTTGAAGCATGTCGTCGAAGCGGCGGCCGCGGCACACAATGGAGCGTCCCGTGCCGCTCAGGAAGCCAACCGAGGAGGATCCGCGCAGACCCATGGGATTTCCGACGACCACGGCGAAACTGCCCTGCCGGATTTCCGGGGAGTCCGTAAATTCGGCCGGCGTCAGTCCCGTGGCCTTGATGCGCAAGACGCCGATCGAGGTCTGGGGATCCACCGCCACGACCGTCGCGAACGTCTCGTGTCCTTCCGGCAGCGTCACCCGCACTTCGACGGCCGAATCCAGGCCGCCAGCGTCAGTAAGGATGACGCCGTCCTCCGAATAGACGACGCCCGAAAGCTTCACCGTCTCGGAGACCGGCATGCGGTCGACCATGGCGGCGCAACGGACCGTGACTTGAACGACGGATTTGCGCGCGCGCTCGACGACGGCGGCGACGTCGCGTTCGATCCTTTCGAGCGCGCTGGGTTCCTCCTGGGAGGGGGGGGGCTCTTGCGCGGCCGACGCGACGCCGGCCGACAGCGCCATCCACAGGAGCGCGTTCATGCTGGTTCCAGGACCCGCTTTAGAAATCCACCTCATGAGGATCGGGGAAGCTTTCGACGCGCGGGAGGTAGTAGACGCCGTCTTTAGAAGAATCATTCACCTTGGCTTCCGGCGTCCGGTCGATGCGGAACGTGAAGCCGCCGCGGAGCGGATCCAGTACCGAGGGCGGCGAAATGATGCCGAAACCGCGCGCTCCGGCGGCGGTCCGATAGGGCCTGCCGGAAACGTTGCTGGCGCCCTTTTCCATTTCCAGGTCCTGGTCCGCGACGCCATCCTCCGCTTCCACCGCGGGCCGAAGCTGGGTGACCTGGCGATAGATCGAAGCGCTGGAGAAGCCCACCGATACGCCCACGACGAGCACGGCGGCGGCGCGCACGAACCATGAGGCGGTGGAGCGCTGGACGATGGTGAACTTCATGGCGCTGCCGACCTGCCCGCGGATCCGCTCGAACGTTCTGGACGGCACCGCGCCTTCGCGCAATTCAGCCAGGGCGGCGCGCAGTTGGCGATAATCCGTCAATTCGCGCGCGCACTCGGGACACACCGCAATATGAGATTCGACGGCGATCCGTTCATCCGGCTGAGCATCCCCGCCGGCTTCCAGCGCCAGCAGGTCCTTCATGTCCTCGCAACCCATGAAATAAGTCTCCGGCTCTGTAGGTGGTACGGAACTCCACCCGAAATGTTGGAAACCTCGCGGACCCCGCTCCCGGGGAAGCCGCCCGTTACAATATATTCTCAAAACTTATTGTAACAGGTCGGCGTCGCCGTCGTCGTCGCGGGCCGCTTCGACGCGCTTGCCCGTCCACAACGCCTTGAAGAGCTTGCGCGCCCGGTGCAGGCGCCACCGCGTCGTCGCGTTCGTGCAGCCGACGATCTCGCTGATCTCCTCGCAGGAAAAGCCCTGGATGTCGCGCAGCATGATGACCGCCTTGTACTTCGGCGGAAGGCGATCCAGCGTCTTCTGGACCCGGCCGCGCAACTCGGCGCGACCGGACTCTTCATGCGGGTTCCGCTTCTCGTCGTCCGGCAACCCTCCCACCTCGTCCAGATCCACCGTCCGCCCGTGCGACATCTTGCGCAGATGGTCGATGCACAGATTCACGACGATCTGGTAGAGCCACGTGTAGAAGTTTTTCTTTACGTCGAAGTTGCGCAGATTGCGGAAGACGCGGATGAACGCTTCCTGAGAAATGTCCTGGGCGAGATCGTAATTGTTGAGCATGTTGTGCGCGATCCAGTAGGTCCGACGTTGGTAGCGTTCCATCAATTCGCGGAACGCGCCTTCATGGCCCTTCTGGCAGCGTTGGATCAGATCGACTTCCGCGGGATCCGGCATCGAACGGCGTTCTCCACCCCAGAGCAGGCGATCACGGGTCACTCGGCCAACGATTATTTGACGTCGGATCGCCCCGAACGTCTAGCGGATAGAGTAACACACCGGCGCGAAAGGTTCGCGTGAAAAAAGCCAGGGGGATTCGGGCGGGAGGCCGAATCCGCGATTCGTTTCCGCCGCTACTTCTGCTTCTCCAGGAACTTCCGCAGGCGTTCGCGGAGATCCTGGTCGCCTTTCGAGGTTTTCGAGGATTCGTCCTTGGAGGGCTCCTCGGTCTTCTTGGCTTCGGCCTTCCGGTCCGACTTCGGGCGCTGTTCCGGAACGCCGCGCGACTGCTCCTCCGGATGGACGCCCAGCGTCACTTTGATCTCGCGCGACTTCTTGCTTCTCAGCACCTTCATCGTCACGCCGGCGCCGGCTCCCTTCTTGAGCAGCACGGGCCGCAGCGTCGCGAAATCGAGAATCTTCTCGCCGTCGATCTCGACGATGATGTCGCCTTCCTCCACCCCTCCCTTCTGGGCCGGGCTGTCGGGATGCACCGCGTAGACGCGGACCCCGCCTTCGATCTTCAGCTCCTCGCACTCCTCGCGGGAAACTTCTTCCGCCTGGATGCCGAGGTAACCCGCCTTCTTGGCCGGAGGGGGATCTTCCTTGGGCTTGTCGTCGGACTTCTTGCCCATCCCCT
The DNA here is from genome assembly GCA_016209705.1 of Planctomycetota bacterium. Taxonomy (GTDB): domain Bacteria; phylum Planctomycetota; class MHYJ01; order MHYJ01; family JACPRB01; genus JACQVR01. The sequence goes on along the minus strand of JACQVR010000134.1, from coordinate 115,170 downwards.
TGCCCAGCTCATCGTCGATGAGCTTCGCGACCTCTTTGAGAATGCGCTCCTCTTCCTCCTTCAGCTTCTTCTCGACGGACTCCAAAATCTTCTTCTTGAGCGCCTCTTTATCGTCCTGAGCGTTCGCCGAGAGAGCGAGCGCCAGGAGCGCCGCCGCCGGCGCCATCCAACCGATCAGCCGCTTCATGGTTTCCTCCAGATGCAATGCCGCCTCACCCTTATATACGTTCCGGGACCTTGCATGATGAGCGGCGCGGTGACGGCGGCTTCATAAGCCGGGTCCTGTTCCCCGCCCTTTCTCCAACGCGAAAACTTCGTCGAAGCGACATCCCTCCGAAAGGGCGCGCTCTCCTCTAAGCGTTTCGCTGAAGAAAGGGCGGGGTGACGATCATCCGTCTAGGACCGCGCTCGCGCGCGGCCTCCAACGTCCTACCCGTGCGCTCTCGGCCGGGCCGGCCTTCATCCGCGCACCTATTTGGACTTTCTCCGGATGGGGTTTGCCGTGCCGCCTCCGTCGCCGGAGGCGCGGTGCGCTCTTACCGCACCGTTTCACCCTTGCCCCGCCCTTTCTTGAGCATTTTTTTTCTCCGGAACGGAAATACACCCTTCCGGAGGGGTCCCGTCGGAAGAAGCAAACGCTGAAGAAAGGGCGGGGCGGTTTGTTTTCTGTGGCACTTTCCCTGACTTCGCGCTTCCGCGCGAAGCCGGTTCCCGTTAGGAACCATCCCGCCCTGTGGAGCCCGGACTTTCCTCCCCCGCCCTTTCTTGAGCACTTATCTCCCGCACAGCTCAACCCTCCTTTGGGGTCCAGACGCATTGAAGCAGCAAAATGCTTGAGAAAGGGCGGGGGCGATCGTCTCGGCCGCCGTCACGGCGCCGCCAGATTTTGAAAGAACAATTATTTCAAGAAACGCCGCCGATACTCCTCGAGCACGCCGGCGTCCACTTCGCGCGAACCCTTCACGTTCCGATAGAGCCGCTCCGGATCGGCGGCCGTCAGCTCCGCCACTTCCCGCGCCGCATCGACGAACACGAGCGCCTTCGAACGGATCGTGCTTTCAAGCAGGCCCAGGACCAGCGCGCCCAGTTCGAAGACTTTCCCCTTCAATCTGGCATATACGCGCGCCCGAGTCCAGAGCGCTCCGTCCCGCGCTTCATACACGACGATGACGACGCCGCGGCTCCATACGGAAAAGAGGCCCAGATCGTATCGCCCGTCGGTGACGTAGATCCACCGCGTCCGCTCTCGAAGCACCAGTTCGGCGCGCACCTCGATGCCTTCGCCGTCGTCGAAGACGATCGTCTCCGGCTCGCCCTCCGGCCGCGCTTCCCGCCGGATCCGGTACGTCGCCCGTCCCAGTTCACGAAGCACGCCGGCGGTGAACGGCAGCTCTTCGAGGAGGAACTCGTAGATGTCCGGCCGGCTCTCGACGCGCGTGAGCGGCAGATCGACCACCGCGGACGGCTCATCCAGAACCGCGACCGCGTCCTCCCCCAACGATTCCCGGGGAATGTCAAAAGGCCCGGACGGCCGTGAGCTTGCCGCCGCGCATCCGGTCAAAATCGACAGCCATGCCAGCCGAACCATCGCTCCGGTGCCCGGCATGAAATTATAAGCCGCCGTCCGGCGCGCCAACGATTTTTTTCTCGATTCGGCCTTGCTTCCGCGCCATCTCATGTTAGATTTATTGTGGAAGGGAGAGAGAGGGCGCAGTTCGGAGTTTTCCTGCCGGCTTCAGGCGGCCTTCATAAGCTCCGCACGCGTCTTGCGTTCTTTTGTTGGGGCTTCTCTTTGGAGTCCGCCGCCATGACCGAGTTCGCCTTCTATCCCGCCGACCGCCGTCACGCTCTGGAGCGCCGCGCCGCCGAGTTCGGCTTCTTTCAGACGGAACCCACGCCCTGGACGCCGCTGCACCGCTCGCTCCCCATGTGCCAGGGCGCCCTGGTCACGACGGCCGGCCTGCGCCTGAAGACCCAGGTGGAATACGCGGCGGACCGCCTGCACGGAAGCCCCGACTTCCGCGAGATCTCGATGTACGTCTCCCGAGCGACGCTGACATTCGATTTCACCAACTTCGATCCTCGGGAAGCGGAGGAAGACCTCAACGTCGTCGCGCCGGTGGATCGAATCAAGGAACTGGCGGAAGAGCGCGTGCTCGCGGGCGTGAGCGAAACGTTCTTCTCCTTCTACGGGCTGTGCGACGACGTGAACGCGCTGCGGGACAATGCCCGCGAGGTCGGCCGGAAAATGCGCGAAGACTACGCCATCGACGTCGTCTTCATCGTGCCGGCGAACTTCGCCTGCAATCAAACGGCGGCGGAAATATCGCGCGAACTCGAGCGCTCCGGGCTCTCGACGGTCACGCTCGTGACCGTCAAGGAAATCGCGGCCCAGATTCGGGTCCCCCGCCCGCTCTTCATCAACTTCCCCTTCGGCCGCACCCTGGGACCGGCCCACGCGATCGCGCTTCAGCGCAGCATCGTAAACGACATGGTCGCCGCGTTGAGGACCTCCGACCGTCCCGGCCGGATGCGGGATCTTCCCTACCACTGGGAAGGGATGCTGCCATAGATCGGGCATCCGAGCTAACGGCGTGCCTTGAGCCGGGCCGACGCGGCTTTCGCGTCCCGCCGCACCCCCGCCCAGGGCGCGTGACCGGCCAGCCGCTCCAGCGCTTCGAGCGCTTCCGGCGTTCCGACCCGTTCCAAAACCTGGATAGCCCGGATCCGCTGGAGCGACGGCGCGTCGGCGGCGATCGGAGTCTCCCGCCGCTGCCTCAGATCTTCCAGCAGCGTCTCGATGCGCGCGCGCAGCTCGGGCCCGGGGTCTCGCTCAAGCCGCCCGCGCAGCGCTTCTTCCGCTTCGAACTCCACCAAGCGCCGGGCGGCGCGATCCCGCACCGCCACATCTTCGTGATCCAGTTCCTCCAGTAGCCGCTCCACTTCCTCCGCCGACGGGCGCTCCTGGTCCAGCCGTCCTCGGATCAGATCGATCGCCTGGTCCGCGGCGGCGGCCAGGCGCCACATCGCCTTATAAGCCCGCGGACCGTCTTCCCCGGCGAGGTCTTTCCACAACCGCTCCGCGTCTTCGGCCGGCAGGCGACCGGGCGCAACGGACTCCGGCGCCAGATCCCAAATCAGGATCGTCGTGTCGGCGCTCGCGGAGGCGACGTGTTCCGTTCCCCACACGCAGACGCCGGTGATTTCCTTCGCGTGGCCTTCGCGTTGCCACAGTTGCTTTCCCGTCGCCACGTCCCACAGCCGGACGGTGCGATCGTAACCGGCGGAAGCGATCCACTTCCCGTCGGAGGAAAATGACACCGACGCGATCGCCCCCTCATGCCCCCGCATCGTGAGCAGCAGGCGGTCCGTCGCGGATTCCCACAGGCGGATCGCGCCGTCCGCGGCGGAGGCGAGCGTCATCCCGTCGGGAGAAAAAACCACGCACGTCACGTTGCCTTCGTGTCCTTTGAGCGCGCGCGCCTCCTCCCCCGTTTCCACATTCCATACGCGGACCACCCGGTCCAGGCTTGCCGACGCCAACCATTTGCCGTCGGGAGAGAAGGCCACCGAATGAACGATGACCATGCTCGATCGAGCCTTCAGGACGCGCAGTTCCCGGCCCGTCTCCACCTCCCACAGGCGAACGGTCTGGTCCGCGGAGCCGGACGCCAGCGTGGCGCCGTACGGGGAAAACGCCACGCATCCGACGGGCGCCTCGTGCCCCTCGAGCGCCCGCCGCTCCTTTCCGGAGGACACGTCCCACAGGCGAATCGTCCGGTCCTCTCCGCCCGACGCGAGCGTCACTCCCCGCGGGGAGAAGGCGACGGCATGAACGCGCCCCTCATGGCCCATCCCCTTCCAGAGTTGCTTTCCCGTTCCCGCGTCCCAGAGACGAACCGTCTGATCGTGGCCCGCCGACGCCAGGCGATTCGTCTGCGGATGGACCGCGATGCCCGACACCGCGCCCGCGTGGCCGGGCCGCGGGATCCCTTCTTCTCCGGACGCCACGCGCCACAGATGGACGACCTGATCGAGACCGCCGGAAAGCAGCGCGCTCCCATTGGGAGAAAAGGCGAGCGAAAAGATCGCGCCCTCGTGCGCGGAGAATCTCCGCGCTTCCCGGCCCGTGCCGTGATCCCACAGCGTGATTCGGCCCTGCTTGGTTCCGGCCGCCACGGTCGCTCCGTCCGGAGAGAAGGCGACGGAATACGCCTCGTCGGCGTCCTCCAGCGCTCGGATCTCCCGACCCGTCTGCGCGTTCCACAGGCGAACCGTGCGATCGCTGCTGGCCGTCGCGAGGAGCGTGCCGTCCAGGGAAAACGCGATGCCGCGGATCGGCTTGTCGTGCCCGAGCAACCGCATCCGCTCGTCGCCGGAGACGACGTCGTTCAGGCGCACGTCGCCCGACCACGCGCCCAACGCGACCGTGGCGCAGTCCGCCGAAAGCGCCAGGCTGGAAACGCGCTCATCGGCGAATTCCTCCGGCTTCACGATTTCCTTGCCGGAGTGGGCGTCCCACAAGAACACCGCCCCTTCCATTCCCACGGCCAGTTTCTTGCCGTCCGCCGAAAAGGCGACGGTTTGCACCGGACGGTTGTGTCCCGGCAGCTTGAAAAGTTCCTTTCCGCCGGCGAGATCCCAGACGCGCACGAACGCGTCCAAGCCCCCCGACGCGAGCCTCTTCCCGTCCCGGGAAAACGCGAGCGCCGAGACGAAATCTTCGTGTCCCGTGAGCTTCAACCGCTCCTCTCCGGTGACGGCGTCCCAGAGGCGCACGGTGCGATCGCCGCTGGCCGACGCGAACGTCCGGCCGTCGGGCGCGAACGCGACGCGGTACACCGGGCCCAGGTGGCGGAGGCGAGTGGTACCCAAGCGGGCTATCGCGCCGGGAGGCAGCGGATCGCCCAGCCTATCGCGGGCGACGGAACGCGGTTCTTGCTGGAGGTGGAGCGCTTCAGGAGCCTGGAGCGCGGGGGAGGCGCACTCCAAGCGGATGGCGGCGAGACACAGGAGTCCGAGCCCCAGGGTCCAGTTCCGCGGACAGGAGTGCGGCACGTTCTTGAGCTCCTTTCGCGATCGGGACGTCCGGCGCTATGTTCTTCTACGCGAAAGCCGGGGAAAAGGAAAGCGCGGGAACGCCCGCGTCCGGATGAACTTGCCGAACGAAGCACGTCAAGGTAACGTGTGACGTCCGAAGGCGCCGGGATAGCTCAACGGTTAGAGCGGCGGTTTCATAAGCCGTAGGCTGACGGTTCGAATCCGTCTCCCGGCACTCGCCTTCGCCCTATAGAACAGGGAGCATGACATGGCGAAACACATCACGGGGTCGGTCGGACAGGGAGGATTGAACCACCCTTCCGACGTCATGACGGTCCAGTATCTTCTCAACTGCGTGCCCGCCACCCAGGGCGGACCCTCTCCCGAATTGGCCGTCGACGGCATCGTGGGCCCCAAAACCATCAACGCCATCCACAGATTCCAGAAGGCGTCCTTCAATTGGAGCGATGGAAGGGTCGACGCCGGCGGGAAATCACTCAAAGCGCTCCAAGCTTTCGACCCCTACCCACAATTCCCGCTTGCGGCTGGGGCCGCGAAGTCCGCGCCCGGGAAGTGGGGCGCCGGCCCATCCGGAAAGGCCGCCGGCGGCAAAACCTCCACCGATCCCTGGGGCAAGATCGGAGCCGGCAAGACCCCCGGCGCGCCGGCCGGGGGCAAAAGTTGGTTCTGATGCGCCATGGCCGAACGGACCGCCTTCGTCCGCGAGGTGCTCCTCCCCGGCGGACCCGAGGTGGTGCCGCGCCTGGATCCCGCCGCGTGCCGCTACAAGCTGAAGTTCGGCCGGTCGCGCATCGATCGCTGGGGCCTCTTCGCGGCCGAACCGATTCCCGCGCGACGGCGGGTGATCGAATATACGGGGGAGCGGATCGGCCGGGACGAGGTGTACCGGAGACGCCTGCGTCCCCGAATGTATGTCTTCTGGGTCAGCCGGCGGCGGGCCATCGATGGAGCCATCCGGGGAAGCGGCGCCGAATTCATCAACCATGGCTGCGAACCCAACCTCGTCGCGCGCGTCCGCAAGGGACGCGTCCTGCTCGTCAGCCTGCGCCCCATCGAGGCCGGTGAGGAACTTCTTCTCGACTACCGCATCACCGGGGATACCCCGCTCCTCGCCTGCCGCTGCGGCGCCCGCGCGTGCCGCGGATTCCTGAATCGCCCGCCCGACGAAAGCGGCGCGCCACCGCGGTAACCTTTCCTGGCGAGGCGGCGAATTTCTTTACCCATGCTTGGGTTGCCGCGGTACACTCCTCCCATCACGCGCTTCGAGGAGGAGGATCTATGACCCGCTATCTGCTGTGGGAATCCCGCGATCCGCAGGAAGCGACCGCGGTGAACGAGTTCTACGATCTGGCACGGGATCTGAAGGGAGCGGGGCACGACGTCACGCTCGTCCTGGTGCAGAACGGCGTCTTCGCCGCGCGCCGCGGCTTCTCGGGCGGCCGGGTCCCGCAGCTCGCCGGGGTCTCGGTTCTCGCGGACGATTTCTCGCTTCGCCAGCGAGGCATCGTCGACGGCGACCTCGTGCCGGACGTCAAGGTCGCGGGAATGGGCGACTTCGTGGACCTGCTGGCGCAGCCGGACGTCCGGACGCTCTGGCATTGATTCGGGAGGGTGCGATGCAAAAACAGCTCACGCTCCTGCTGATGGATCCGCCGTACGAGTCGGAGACGACCACGACCGCGTTTCGGATCATCAGCGAGGCGCAGAAGAAAGGGATCAAGGTCAGCGTCTTCGCGTACGAAGGAGCCGTGTCGCTGACCGTCGCGACGCAGAAGCCGCACGCCAACGCGCCGAAGGGATGCGCGGACGTCAAGGTGCAGAACCATCCCACGACGAAGGCGTGGGTCGAAGGGCTTCTGGCGCAGGGCCAGCTCGAATGGACCTACTGCGGCCTGTGCGCGGACGAGCGCGGCAGCGAGGGAAACATGGTTGCGGGCGCCAAGCGCGGCACGCCGGGCGACTTCGTGAAAGCGGCCGCCGCGAGCACGAATGTCCTGGTCATTCCGACGAGGTGAGCCATGGGAAAAACTCTGAACGTCGTGGAGCGGGCCTATCACGCGACGCTGGAAGAACAAGACGACGTCGCCCTTTGGTTCTCGCTGGCGATGAAGGTGCAGGGAAACCTGGAACAATCGATCCTCCTCCGCGGCAACGCGGTCAACTATCTGGTCCGGGGCCAGGACGCCGGCGGACTCCGAATCGGCGACCTCGCGCTCGATCCGCCGCCTCGGATCCTCGACGACCTCGAGATGCTGAAGGGCAAAGGCATCGACCTCTACGCCGTCGAGGAAGATCTCGCCTCCCGGGGCGTGCCGAAGGATCGGCTGATGAGCGGCGTGGAGGTCGTGAAGAAAAGCGCCATCCCCGATCTATTCGCACGCCACGACCGGATCTGGTATTGGTAGTGTCATGGGAATGCGATTCCAGGCTTTCAATTCCCGGGGTTGCCAGACGTATCTGATCCGCCCGGAGGGAGCCGCCGACGCAGTCCTCGTGGATCCCGTGTTGGACGCCTTGGAAGACTATCTCGCGCTGATCGAGAACGAGCGCCTGAAGTTGACGCACGTCATCGACACCCACACCCACGCGGATCATCTATCCGCCGGCACCGCGCTGAAGGAGGCGACCGGCTGCGCGTACGTGATGCACGTCCGCGGTTCTCCCCGGTCGGTGACGTCCCGCATCGTCGAAGGATCGGCCTCGCCGTTGGGAGATCTGGACGTCACGGTCCTGCACACGCCGGGCCATACGAAGGACTCCATCTGCCTCGTCTTTCCCGATCGGATCCTCACCGGAGATACGCTCTTTCTGGACGACGGAGGAGCGGGCCGTGACGACCTTCCCGGCGGCGATCCCGGCGAGCACTGGGACAGCTTGCAGCGGATCCTCGGCCTTCCCGATCATCTCGTGGTTTATCCGGGTCACGAGTATCGCGGCCGGCGTCCCACGACGCTCGCCGTCCAGGGCAAGCGGAACCCCCACCTCAGTCGCCGCGAGAAGGCGGAGTTCATCCGGTACCTCGAGACCCTGCGCCTCGGACCCGCCGATTGGATGAAGGCGGTGCTCAAGGCCAACCACGAGGGAACCCGCGATCCCAAGGCCGTCTGGATCCCCCAGGAGGGGTGCGCCTGCGAGGTCGCTGCGGATACCGCCGCTTTTCCGGCGCCCTCGATCACCGCCGAGGAGTTGCGAGCGCGGCTGGAACGTCCGGCGGGATTGATCCTTCTCGATGTCCGCGAGCCCGAGGAGCTCGAGGGGGAGCTCGGCCACCTGAACGGAATCACGCACATCCCGCTCGGCTCGCTGGAGGAGCGCGTCGGCGAGCTCGCCCCATTCAAGGATCGCGAGGTGATCACGATCTGCAAGGTAGGCATGCGAGCGGCGGTGGCGGCGCAGATCCTGCTGGGGGCCGGTCACGCCAACGTCCGCGTCCTCACCGGAGGCATGGCCCGCTGGAGGGACTGTTACAAATAATTTTGAGAATTAATCGTAACACAGGAGAGTGGCCGTAACGGAAATCATCACGGAACGAATCACGGCTAACTCGCCCCCCGCCCCGTCAGGATCACCGGAACGGTCTTCAAGAGGATCTTCAGGTCCAGCGCCAGCGACCAGTTGTCGATGTACGCCAGATCGAGTTTCATCCATTCCTTGAACCCGATCCCGTTGCGCCCCTCCACTTGCCAGAGGCAGGTGAGTCCCGGCCGGACGCTCAGCCGGCGGCGCTCCCACAGCTCGTACAGGTCCACTTCGGACGGCAGAGGCGGACGCGGTCCCACCAGGCTCATGTCCCCCCGAAGCACGTTCCACATCTGGGGGAACTCGTCGAGGCTGAATTTCCGCAAAAAGCGCCCCACGGGAGTGACTCGCGGATCGTTGTGTATCTTGAATACGGGTCCGTCCATTTCGTTGAGGTGGGCCACCTGGGTGCGCCGCTGTTCCGCATCCGCGATCATGGAGCGGAACTTGTAGAACGTGAACCGCCGTCCGTTGAGGCCCACGCGCTGCTGGCGGAAGAAGATCGGCCCCGGCGACGTCGCCCGCACCAGGAGCGCGATCAACAGGTAAAGCCAGGAGAAGGCCGCCAGGAATATCGACGCCGCCGCGATGTCGACCGCCCGCTTGGTCGCCAGCGCCCAGACGTTCTTGGGCGTGGTCGAAAACGTCAGCATGGGGATCCCGTCCAGATCCTCGAGATCCACGCGCGCGATTCGATGCGGAAAGAACTCCACCGCCAGCCGCGCGTTCACCCCCAGCGTCTCGCACAGGAGGAACAGCCCTTCCATCTCGGGAATCTGCTCCCGCTCCACCGCCACGATGACCTCGTCCACCACGTGCTCGCGCAGCAGCCGTGAAATGTCCGCCAGGGCGCCCAGCACGGGGCGTCGATCGCCGATCAGATCGGACGGCCCCGTGTCCTCGGCGACATACCCCAGCAGCCTGAATCCCCACTGGCGGTTGGCGGCGATCCGGTTCGCGATCTCCAGCGCGGTCTTCCCCGTGCCCACGATCAGGACGGTCCGGACGTTGAGATCGCGAGCCCGCATCGACCTGGCGAACACCCGAACGGCCGTCTTGAAAAACAACAGAAAACCGATGTCCAGGACCATGAAGAAGAGGATGAACGGGCGAGAGATGTGGCTCAACTTCGCCAGCGCGATGAACGCGAACAGAACCAGGCCGCCCAAGAGAACCGCCCGCGCCGTTCTCCACAGCTCCCCCGCCAGCGGCGCGATCCGCTGCGAGCGGTGGTACACCCCGCCCGCCTGAAGCAACAGCGCCCATACGGGCAGGATCAGGAGCAACAGCCACAGATATTCATTCAAGTCGCCCAGGCGGCCGAAGTAGGGCAACGAGGCGATGTGAGATTGAAAAAGTACGTACGCGCCGAAAAACGCGACGCCGGTGATCGCAAGATCGCTCAGGAACAACACGGCTTGAACAACTTTGGCATATTGCTTCAACATGCCCGGATCCTTGGTGGCTTGGTCGTCAAGCCGGTTTCCCGCCCCTGATCCATAAAGTTCAATTTTATATAATCCACCCTTGCCACGTCAAGTTCTCCTCATTGCCCTACGACCGAAGAACTTCCGGATCCAGACGACAAAAAGGAGGCGCCCAGCCGACGTGCTCCGCTCGATTCGCCCTTCCAGAGACTTTTCCTCGCAACGGGAAGGAAGAGCGTATCATGCGCCCGGGTAAGTTAAATAAAGTTTCATTCGAACCGGCGGAAGTGTTTCGCCATGGGCTGAACGCGCGTCATCGAGTCGAGACGGCGGCTCGAATTCCCGATGGTTTCAACTTCAAAGATATAGGAACTCGGGGCTCAGACCGAGCCGATGAGTCGCCGCCGTCACTTCCCGTCCATAAATCGGGTTCGCCACAATGACGGTGTCGACGGGATGATCGACCAAAAATTCGGGCGGCACGATCTCTTGCCCGCTGCCGGCGACAAAGCTGCCGTGTTTCAAGGGATTGATATCGACGACGTGGCGAATCGGGGCGGCGCCGCGAAAGAGGTTCAAGAAGGTGATGCCCTTCGATCCGGCCCCCCACAAGACGACCCGGTTTCGCGCCGTCGCGAGGGAGCGCAGATTGTCCTTCCATTCGGCCACATAGCGCTGATAAGCCATCTCGAACGATTCGATGTCCGAACGGACCTGGTCGAGCCCTTCGACCCCGGTCTCGGTACGCTCATCGCCTTCTGACGGATACGCCTCGACGCACAGATATTGCCCCTCAAACGCATCGTAGGTTTCGAGAACCCGGAAACCCGAACGTTCAAAGGCAGCCCTGAGCGAGGGCCCCGTGAAGTAGCAGGGGTGTTCGTAGATGATGTCCCAGACGTATCGATTTCTAAGGATGAAAGTTGTGTTAGGTACCTCGAAGAAGACCGCGGTATCGAGACGGTCCCCGATCGACCGCCGAAGCGGCCCCAGCAGATCCGCCGGCTGCTGGACGTGCTCAAGGGTGTGCCGGCTCACGACAAAATCGGCGGCGTAATCGACGTAACGCTCCGAGTAGGCGTCGGGGACGAATCGAATCCGATCCAAGGGAGGAGGGCCCTCGGACGATCCAGCATGGCTTGGATCGAAACCGACCCCGCGGTTCCCGCCCCGCTCGCACAGCAAGCGCAGAAAATCGCCGCGCCCACAACCGATCTCGATTATGTCCTTGCCGCGAAGCTCGAACTGGGCGATCAGTCGGTCCGCGGTGGCTTCAGCATACCTCCGAAAGACTTCGGAAAAGTGAAGTGTGTTCTCGTAGCCGACTCCATACCGGAGTCGCGTCGAATCGAAATCGATGTTGCTGATGAGTCCGCATCGCGGGCAGAAGGCCAGACGGATGTCCCCGCGGGGACCGTCCAACGCTTCTCTCGCGCTCGCGCACGGGAAATTGATGCCAGTCGGCACATCCTTCATTTCGAAAAAAAACGATACGTCGCCGGACGCGCACAACGGGCAGGCAGCCACGTTAAGGACTCCTTTCAGCTTCGCGCCGACACGAGAAGGACGCTGGCCTCGGCATTCAATACCGACGCCAACCATGATCTTTCCCGCTGCATGGGGAATAGGGGACGCTACCTTGGCCATTTCTACCGCCTCTCCTTGGAGATGTCCACTGTCCTGATTTGCTCGGTACTTACAAATGCTACAACGCCTTATTGACCATCGTGTTGGATATCTCATGGGGGGAGCTGTCGTAACCCGCTCAAGCCAGGATGCTTGCGAATGGCACAGTACACCAAGTTTCGCTATGGGTAATATGAGCCGATTCGAGGGGATGTCCATGAAGAAAGCAAGCCGGAATGCCAGATGAGATCCCAGCTTCGCTGCCTTGCGCGACATCCGGCGATTGGCCCGAAGCAGCGTTGAAGCTATGATAGCCTCCGCGTTAGAGAGGAAACCGATTTTGATCACACCCTGAAGTCCACCAACCGCAGAGGAGAACACACCTTGAGCAAGGATGCCGGATGCCGGCCGAAAGTCAGCATCGGGATTCCCGTCCGAAATGGCGAACGATTCTTGAGGGCGGCCCTGGAGTCCATCGCGTGCCAGGACTACGACGATTATGAGGCCATCATCTCCGACAACGCCTCGACTGACAAGACGGAGGCGATCGCCAGGGAATTCACCGCCCGGGATCGCCACTTCTGCTATCACCGGAACGACGCAGATCTCGGTCAGATCGGAAACTTCAACCGGGTCTTCGGACTCTCCCGCGGGGAGTATTTCCGGTGGCTCGGGGTGGATGACCGGCTGGAACCTTCCTATCTGCGGAAGTGCGTCGCGAGTTTGGACGCCCACACAGAAGCGGTCGGAGTCACGACGCTCTGGCGCCTAGTGGATGACGACAATACCGTCCACTTCCGAGAATACACGGGCAGACGGGTGGATTCCCCCTATGTCTGGAGGCGTCTCTCGCGGGCGTTGTGGTTCATGCGGGCGGATCGGCTCTTTTTCGACCCGATCTACAGCATGTTGCGAAGCTCTAGCCTGCACAGGACCAATCTGCTTCCCATCGATCCCTGGACCGACCGCCACCTCGCCATTGAGCTCTGCCTCCTGGGCCCCTTCTGCCACGTCCATGAATGTCTTGTAACTAGGCGCCGGGCGGGAGAAGGGCCCGAAATCCTCCTCCCTCGATACCACAGCAGCTTTACCAGAGACATGACCTACTCCCGAACCGACATGTACCTTGGATTCGCGTCTCTGGTGCGAAAGCAGTCCTTCGGGCCCGGGCTCAAGCTGTGCTGCCAAGCAACGATTGTCTGTCACTTCGTCTTTGAGAGCCTATTCCGCTTCATGCGGCGGGGTCTCGGATTCCTGAGGCGGCGGCTCGTTCGCCTCATCAACCCTCCGAACGACGGCAGCGCGAGCATTCCATCCGAGGCCTCGCCGGCGGCACGGGATTCGAATCCTTCCCGGAATGTCACAAACCGGTAGCATCCGCCGACGATCTATTTGTCCTGAAGCATCCGCTCCAGGTAGTCCGCGAATGGAAGCGAGCAGGTCAGCGCCGGACTGACGGCGTTCAACACATGGACGGTACGCGCCGTTTCCAAGACGACCAGATCGTCCACGAGATCGCCTTCGCGGGAGACGAGTTGCGCCCGAATCCCCGAGGGATAAGGAGTCAGGTCGGCGCCCCGAACCTCAGGCACCAGACGCCGGATCTCGGCGAGCACCGCGGATGGGAACAGGCTCTTGCGCCATTCGCGCCGGACCAGCTCCCGGAACACGCTTGACTGCGCCATCCGTCTCAAACCCCGCCAGCGGACCATGTCGAGAACATCGCGACCGCCGAATTCAAATCGGCGATAGGCCTCCCGACCCGGCGCCAATACCGCGCCGGGGCCGGCCACGACGCGGCCATTCGTCTTGCGTGATAGATGAACGCCGAGGAATGGAAAGCGGAGATCGGGACATGGATATAGGTGAGACCGCACCAGGTCTCGGGACGGACCGGTCAGCTCCCAATACTCCCCGCGGAACGGAACGATCGCGTACTGCCGGCCTACCCCAAATTGATGCGCGATCCGGTCGGCGTGAAGGCCCGCGGCATTGAGCAACGCACGGGCCGACAGCGTGCGGCGTGGCGTCTGGATTTCGACCCCGCGGGACGTTTCGCGGCATCGGAGCGCCGGTTCCGAAAGCGCGATGTCGGCGCCGGCCTCCCGGGACAACGCGCGGACGTAGGCGCGCGCGTCGAAGCTCGCCCCTTCGCGCGCGAAGACGCCGCACTCGGCCCGCGCGTGAGATTCCAGTTCCCGCAGCCGCGTACCCTCCACCCACTCCACCTGAGCGCCGTTCCGCGTGCCGCGGTCGATCAGTTCGCGCAACGTCCGCTCCTGGTCGCGCCGCCCCACCACCAAAATGCCGTCCTCGACGAGAGGAACCGCCCGGTCCCGGCAGAATGCGCGCAACCGGCGGGAGCCCTCGACGACGAATTTTGCTTTCAGCGTTCCGGGTTTGGGGATGTATCCGGCGTGCGCCACGCCGCTATTGCGGCCGCTCTGATGCGCGGCGAGCTCCGATTCTTTTTCCAAGAGGCAGATGGACAAACCCGACCGCTTCTTCGCCGCGGCGCGCGCCGCGGCGACGCCGATCACCCCGCCGCCGATAATGATCAGGTCGTAGCGATCCATTGGGCCGGTTTCTTCACCGCCGCGGCCACGATGCCTGCGAAGATAGGTTCTTAATCCCGTCTTGTACCCGCGGGGGTCACGCCCGGGGAAGGATCCGCCGGCCCCGCGGAAGCCCCCGCCGCGACCGCCTTCGTCCACCGCAAGTTTTCATCCAACTCGCCACGTTGCCGCAGGTCGAGCACGTGTTTGATCCGCAGATAGCGGGAGCTCTCAAATTCCTCCCGCGTAAGCCGCTTCTTCTTGAAGGCCTCGCAGAGTTCCTCGATCCCCCGGCGCACCGTCCACTGAGGTTTGAATTCCGGCAGGACCGTTTGGATCCTGTCGCAGTTCACCCGGTAGTCCCGCTTGTCGGGGCCGGCGCCCGGCCCGAAGGCGATGACGCTGCCCGGGAAGACCTCTTGCACCATCCGTGCCACGTCGCGAATCTGATAGTTCTCTTCGGTGGAGCCGACGTTGAAGGCGGCGTTGTACACGGCATCCCACGGAGCGTGGAGCACGGCGAGGAATGCGCGGGAGATGTCTTCGATGTGGACCAGAGGGCGCCACGGGGTCCCGTCGCTCTTGAGGAGCACGGTTCCGATCGTGTACGCGTACCCGCTCAGGTTGTTCACTACGAGGTCTCCCCGAAGCCGCGGCGAGACCCCATAGGCGGTGGCGTTGCGCAGATACGTGGGACAGAACGTGTCGTCCGCCATCGCGACGACGTCGAGTTCGACTTTCACCTTTGATTCCCCATACGGGGTCACGGGATGGAACGGAGCGTTCTCATCCACGAAATCGCGACCGGCCGATCCATACAAACTGCACGAAGAGGAATAAAGGAACCGCGGCACACCGGCCTTCTTGGCCACCTCCGCCAATCGCACCGACGCGCGGTGATTGATGTCGTAGGTGCATTTAGGGTTGAGATCGCCCAACGGATCGTTGGAGATCCCCGCCAGGTGAATGATCGCATCGAACCCGCGAAGATCCTCTTCGCGCACGTCGCGAATGTCGAGCGTGAGGCTCTTCACCTTCAGCAGAGGTTCGTTGAACAGACAGACACGGAAGAGTCCGCTGTCCAACCCCACGACCTCATGGCCGTGGCTGTGGAGCATCGGCACCAAGACACTCCCGATATAACCCTCATGGCCGGTAACGAGAACTTTCACAAGCTACCTCCAGATTTTCCAGGGCGGATTGGACTCCCACATCTGCTCGAGATGCTTCTTGTCCCGGAGGGTGTCCATGCATTGCCAGAAGCCGTAGTGCTTAAAGGCCATCAGTTCCCCCTCTTCTGCGAGCCGCTCCAGCGGTTGCTTTTCCCATTGGGTACGGTCGTCCTCTATGTAGGAGAAGATGCCGGGTTCGAGGGCGAAAACCCCCCCGCTGATCCAACCCTCTCCGATCTGCGGTTTCTCGGTGTACCGGACGACCCGTTCCTCGTCCAGTTCCATCATGCCGAAGCGCGCTGGAGGGCGAACGGCGGCGATCGTCGCCAGCTTCCCGTGGTCACGATGGAAGGCGAGCAGCTTCCCGAGATCGATGTCGAAGACGCCGTCTCCCCAGGTGAGCAGGAACGTCCCCTCCCCTTGCAGGTACGGCGCCAAACGCTTGATCCGGCCGCCCGTGGCCGTCTCCAGACCCGTGTCGATCAGGCGGACGCTCCAATCGTCGATGCCGTCATTCGTCTCCTTCTCCACGACACCCGTGCGAACGTTGACGGTGAGATTCGAGCTCAAGGAGCAGAAGTCGAGCATGTAACGTTTGATGTACTCGCCTCTGTAGCCCAGCGCGATGACGAAATCCTTGTACCCCTGCGCCGCATAGATCTTCATGATGTGCCATAAGATCGGTTTCCCACCGATCTCCACCATCGGCTTGGGCTTGACCTCGGTCTCTTCCGACAGACGCGTTCCGACTCCACCCGCCAGAATTCCGACTTTCATTCCCCGCCCTTCAGGATTCGATGCATTCCGCCGTCCCGGCCCCAGGCCGCCAAGCATACCAGGTTCCATTTTTTTTTCAAGCATTGAGGGAACGTCACAAAACTTGTGGAACTTCGCTCCCCCGCACGATATGATCCTCCTCCTTGAACTCGAACGATCGAAACCGTTGCCGCGGCTGCGACTCCTCCCGGCTGACGACGTTTCTACGGTTGGGGGATTTGCCGATCGCGGACCGCCTCATCCGTCCGGAGGAAGAGGGCCGTCCGGAACCGAGGCATCCTCTCGACGTGGCGTTCTGCACGGATTGTACGCTCGTCCAGATCCGCAGAACGGTTCCGCCGGAGGAACTCTTCAATGCCGATTATCCCTATTTCTCCTCCTTTTCGGACGCGCTGCTGGCCCACTCGAAAAAGAACGTCGAAGCGCGCATCGCCGAGCGCGGATTGGATTCGAGAAGCCTCGTCGTCGAGTTGGCCAGCAACGACGGGTATCTTCTTCAGTATTACGTGGAACGCGGGATCCCCGTCCTGGGCATCGATCCCTGCGAAGGCCCGGTCCGAGCGGCCCGCGCCCGAGGGGTTCCGACCCTCCTGGAGTTCTTCGGCCGCGATCTGGCCGTCCGGTTGAGCGAGGAAGGCAAGCGCGCGGACGTGATCCACGCGAACAATGTCTTGGCGCACGTGGCCGATACGGGCGGCTTCGTCGACGGGATCCGTATCCTTCTGAAGGATCACGGTTTCGCCGTCCTCGAGGTTCCGTACGTCGCCAACCTGATCGATCAGTGCCAGTTCGACACCATCTACCACGAGCATCTGTGCTACTTCTCCGTGAGCTCCTTGAGGGCGTTGTTCCGGCGGCACGATCTCCATTTGAACCACGTGGAACCCTTGTCCATTCATGGGGGATCGCTGAGGTTGTTCGTGGAACGGCTTCCCGGCCGCCGGGAGTCCGTGGACGCCTACGTGCGTCGTGAAACGGAGCAGGGACTCACGTCGCTGGATTATTACGCCGGGTTTTCCGGGCGGGTCGCCTCCATCAAGGAAAAGCTGGGGTCGCTGCTCCGCGAACTCAAGGCGAAAGGGGCGAGGCTGGCCGGCTATGGAGCGGCCGCCAAGGGGGCAATCCTTCTCAATTATGTGGGCATCGGGCGTGACCTTCTCGACTATGTCGTGGATCGCAATGTGCACAAGCAGGGCCTCCTCATGCCCGGAGTGCACCTGCCCATCGCCCATCCGAAGCGCCTGCTGGAAGACGCTCCGGATTACGTGCTGCTGCTCACCTGGAACTTCAAGGACGAGATCATCAAGCAGCAGGAGGATTATCGAAAACGGGGCGGAAAGTTCATTATTCCCATCCCCTCTCCTGAAATCGTTTAAGGTCACGCTCGCGCCATGACGCCATGCCGGAGCTGCGGCTCGAACGCCGTAGAGCTCTTCTACGAAACCGGGCCGGTTCCCGTTCATAGTTGCCTCATGGTCTCCACACGGGAGGCCGCGCTGAAGTTCCCTCGGGGTTCCCTGGCCCTCGGATTCTGTGGCGATTGCGGGTTCATCATGAACACGCGCTTCGACCCCGCCCGGTTGAGCTACACCCCAGAGTACGAAGAAACGCAGGGCTTTTCCGAGCGGTTCCGCCGGTTTGCCACGGATTTGTGCGCCGACCAGATTGAAAAGTATGGCCTCCGCGGCAAGGTCCTTCTGGAAATCGGCTGCGGGAAGGGAGAGTTCCTGTCCCAAATGTGCGCCATGGGAAACAATCGCGGAATCGGCATCGACCCAAGTTACCGGCCGGAGCGCACCGATGCCGAAACGGCCGCGCGGATCCAGTTTATCCAGGAACTGTATTCCGAAAAATTCGGCGATCTGAAGGCCGACTACGTCTGCTGCCGGCACACGCTCGAGCATATTCCCGACGTGCGGGAATTCGTCGGGATGATCCGCCGATCCTTGGATCGCCGTCCCGATACGATCGTCTTCTTCGAGGTTCCCGATGTTGGAAGAGTCTTGACCGAGCACGCCTTCTGGGACATCTATTACGAGCACTGCTCGTACTTCACGCTCGGTTCGCTGGCGCGTCTTTTCCGCGCCTGCGGCTTCCAGATCCTGGATCTGCACAAGGTCTTCGACGACCAATATCTCGTGATCGAGGCACGGCCTGGAACGGATGGAAAGCGTTTTGAAATTGAAGAACCCGTCGAGAAGACGCGCGTGGACATCGAGCTTTTCAAGTCGTGGGTGGCGGACAGGCTGGATGGCCTTCGGGGGCAACTGGACCGCTTTCGATCGGCGGGCCGGCGCGCCGTCGTTTGGGGTTCGGGATCGAAGGCGGTCTCCTACCTCACCACGCTCGAGATTCGAGACGAGCTGGAGTACGTCGTGGATATCAATCCCCACAAACATGGAAAGTACTTGGCGGGCTCGGGCCACGAAATTGTCTCGCCGGAGTTTCTGCGGCGATATCGTCCCGACGCGGTCATCGTCATGAACCCGATCTACAAGGAAGAAATCCAAGCGGACCTGGAGCGGCTTGGCGTCCGCGCGGAGTTGTTCCTGATCTGAGCGGTACCGGTGTCCGCGGGCCAAGCCTTAGGTGATGTTTTCATCATATTTCTATTGACAAGACGCCCGGCTTTTACGTAAAAAAGTTAAACCTGAACTTTGGAGAGGCGCGTATGTCGCGACATGTCGCTTCGGTCGTCACGGCGTTCATCGTCGGTGCAACGTATCTTTCGGCCGCGCCCGCCGCGTGGGCGGACTTCGTCACGTACACGGGAACCGGACCGGGCGGATTGTCGGCCAGCGTCACGTTCGAGACATCGGGAACCAATCTGATCGTTACCTTGACCAACACATCCCTCGGCGATCCGACGACCAGCTCCCAGATTCTGACGGCCGTTTTCTTCAGCGCACCGGGCGTGCTGACCCCGGTCAGCGCGGTCGTCGCCGCGGGATCGACCGTCTACAACGCGACGGCGGCCGGCGACGCCGCTTTCCCCGACGTGAGCGGCGAGTGGGCTTATAGCGGAAGCCTGGCGATGGATTTCGGCTCGAACTCCGGTATCAGCTCGACTGGAGCGGACGACACGTTCGGCCCGGGCGATCGCTTCTCAAGCGATGATCTCGATCCGCCGGCTTCGCCCGATGGCGTCAATTACGGCATCACGACGGCGGGCGACAATCCCGCCACCGCCAACGGCGGACTGATCGACGAGCCGATCATCTCGAACTCGGTCGTCTTCACGTTGAGCGGCTGGGATCCCTCGTGGGACCTGTCTCAAATCGCCGACGTCTATTTCCAGTACGGGACGAGCCTGAGCGAACCCCGCTTCCCGGGCGTTCCTGAACCGGCGGCGTTCGCTCTCTTGGGGCTTGGTTTGGCGGGCCTTTACATTCGAAACCGAAAGGCCTCCCGCACATAGTCGTGAAGCCGTGCGCCGGATGTGAAATAGAGTTTCAATAAAAGCCTCCTTCGGGAGGCTTTTATTATCGAAAGAGAACCGGTCGCCTTCATGAGTCCTCCCCAATTCAGACTCATCCTCGGCCTGTCTCTGGGAGGTTTCGCCCTCGCGGGAGCGGCCGGCGCGGCCTACCTTCTGCTCGGCAAACGGTCCTCTTCCCCCATGACTGCGGAGCAAGCCTTTGCGCAGGGCGAGGAACGATTCGAAGCGCGCCGCTTTCGAGAGGCGTTCTCGTATTTCGAGCGCGCCGCGAAGGCGAGGCCCGAAGATCCTCACTACCAGTGGGCCGCGGGAAACGCCGCCCTTCGCCTGGGACAGAGTACGGTTGCGCTGCCTTACATCAAAAGCGCCTGGGCGAACGGCCTGAAGAACGCGGAGGTGCTCCTCGCCCTGGTTCGCGCGTCGTCCGGAAACCGAGCGGAGCGGCTTCGGCCCAACCTCGACCGGCTTCGCGAGCTTCCGGACGATCCCGCGCGGCGGGAGCTCGAAGGAGATCTCCACTACGCGGTGGCGGATTTTCCGGAAAGCCTTCGCCTCTGGAACAAGTTGTTCGAAGGGTCGCCATCCGCCGGCCTGGCCAACAAGATCGCCGTCGCCTACCTCTCGGCGGGAACGCCGGATCGCGCCGAAGCGTTTCTGAAATCATGCCGGGAAAAAGACTTTCTGGACGCGGAAGGATACGGCCTTCTGGCATCCTTGGCCGCGTCCCGAGACCACGCGAACGAGGCGAAAGCGGTTTTCGCGGAAGGACGCGCGCGGCATGGCGACAGCGAGGATTTGCGGTTCAACGAGGCGATGTTCCTGCTGGCGCAAGATCGCATGCCACAGGCGGCGACCCTTCTGGACAGCCTCAAGGACCGCGCCGGCGACACGAACAAGGAGGCGCTTCACAGCCAGGCGCGCATTACCCTCGGCTTCATCCGCGCTGCCCAAGGAGACTTCGCGGCGCTCGACGCGCTGGCCGAGCTGGCGCAAGGCGACGGGCCGTGGCTGGAGGGAGAGCGACTCTATTTCCGCGGCCTGGGTGAAAGGTCCGCGGAATGGCTCCGGCGCGCGGGAGCGCTGATCGGCCCGCACCCGGCGCTGGGATGGGCCACGGCCCGGGAGTTGGCGCGCGCGAAAGCATGGGCCGACGCCGCCACGGCCTACCGGGCGATCCCCGGCTTGATCGGCCGGGCGCCCGCCGTTCAGATCGAACTCGCCCAAACGCTGCGCCGCGCGGGAAAGTCCGATGAAGCCTTCGCGGTGCTCGAGCGGTTGCACGCGCGGCGCTTCTATTCCAAAGTTTCCCTCGAACTCTACCGGGACATCGCGGTGGAGAAAAAGCTGTCGCGCGAGGCGGCGGAGGCCCAGAAATTTCTGGAGCGGCGTTACGGAGACGACCCCGCGATCCTCCTTGCCGGCGGTCTCCTGGCTTTTCGCGCGGGAAACCTCGCCGAAGCCGCGAGCGTTCTCGACGGCCTCGCGCGCCAATTTCCGGATCGGAATGATGTCGAGGTCGCGCGTCTCTCCGTCCTTTTCGCCAGCGAGGAATACGAAAGCGTCCTCGCGGCGGCGGCCGCGAGCCGGGCTTCCCCCGGCGTGCTGGCGCCCTTCCAGGCCGCGGCGCTGGTGAAGCTCGACCGCGCCTCCGAAGCGCTGGCGTTGTACGAACGAACGCTCTCCGAGCGCCGCGAGCCGGGAACCATGGTCGCCTACGCCAACCTTCTCCTGTCCCTGGACCGGTCCGACGACGCCGCGACATGGTACGCCGAGGCGCTCCGGGCGCAGCCCGAGAATCAGGTGGCGCGGCTGGGACTCGCAACCTTGGCGTTGCGCCGCCGCGACTGGAAAACAGCGCGCGAGCATGCCCAGGCGGCCGCGGCCGGGCCGCCGCACGCCTACACGTACATCCTCCTCGCGGAACTGGACCTGGAGGAGGGCCGGCCGGACCGCGCCCTGTCATCCAGCGATCGCGCTCTCGGCCTCGCTCCCGACAACGACCACGCGCGCTTTCTCCACGGCGTGGCCATGCTGGAGCTCGGCCGTGCGGAAGAAGCCGAGGCGATTCTGAAGCGCTGCGCGGCGGCGCAACCTGAAGCGACGCCTGTCCGCTGGCAGCTCGCGCGAGCCAAGATGGCGCGCGGCGCGATCGCGGAGGCTCTCGAGGTCGTCGATTCCGCCTTGACCCGCGGCGATCCGGGCGACGTCTCGTTCCAGAGCATGCGCATGGTGCTCCTGGCGCGTTTGGGAAGAATCGCCGAGGCGAAGGCCGCTCTGGAGCGAATCTCCGATCGACTTTCACCGGCCCGCGTCATCGTGTGCGAGGCGTGGATGCTGCTGACAGAGGACCGGCCGGCGGAGGCGATGGAGCGTTTGGCGAGCCGGCTGGACGACCCCGACGCGGCCGTGTACTGGGCGGAGCTGACCCTTCTGAACGGCCGTCCCGACGGGGTCATCGAGGCCTTGGAGCGCCACTCCTTGAACGCGGCCCGCTGGGGCCGGCTCGGGGAGCTCGCCCGACAGCAAGGATTCATCGCCGTCGCGGCGGCGTGTTACCGCGGAGCGCTCTGCTCCGATCCGGACAATCCGCAGCTTCTGAACAATTTCGCCTACGCCTCGCTCCAGCTCGACACGTTCGACGAGCCCGCGGTGCTGGCGGCCGCCAAGAAGGCGTGCGCGCTGATTCCGGATCATCCCTCTGTGCTCCACACGTACGCCACGGCGCTACTTCGCTGCGGAAGGGAACGGGAATGCATCAACCTGCTGAAGACTTCCGCCGCGCTGACGCAGCGCTCCGCGAAGCTGCTGTACGCTTTGGCCTCGGCCTATGAGAAGGCAGGCCGTCTGGCCCAAGCCGTGACGTCGTACGAGGCGTGCCGGAACCACCCCGATACCGCCGGAGTTCGGGAAGGAGATCTGGCGCGGCCGGCGATCGAGCGGCGGATCGAGCGGCTGCGCGCGGAGCTGCAAGCTCGATGAGCGCCGGTATTCGCCAAGAACGAACTTGAACCGCCAAAGCGCCAAAGCGCCAGGAGAAACCAAGAAGGGGCGTCGGGGGGCGTTTTGGCGCTTTTGCGGTGACCAATTATGAAGTCTTCCGAGAAGGGACGACGCTGGCTCCTGGCCGGCCTGGTGGCGGGCGGCGTGTTCCTCGTCTTGGAACTCGCGGAACCCTTCATCGCCCTCCCGCTTCGGGAAATTTCCTCCGCCGTCGCCCATTTTCTTCTCGGAGCAGGCGGGCTCGCCGTGACTCGCAACGGGACGATCCTCTCGACGCCCCGCATGACGTTCGATGTGGTCCCAGCGTGCAGCGGCTCCACGACGCTTCAAGCGCTCCTGTTCGTGGCGATCACATGGTGCGGAGTCCAGCCCGGCCTGACGCCCGTGCGCCGCGCGGCAGCGGTAGCGCTGGCCTTGCCACTGGCGATTCTCGCCAACGCGTTGCGCGTGTCTGTCCTGGTGGTCGCGGGCCATGCGATCGGAGGCGAACCCGGCGGCGCGTTTCATGTCGCCGTCGGTCTCGTCGCGTTCGCGCTGGCGATGCTGGGATGCTTCGCCATCGCCGGCCGCCTCGCGAGGTCTTCGGTGCGGCAGGCCGCCGGTAACGCATGGATATCGGTCGCGCTGCTGCTCCTGCTGGGTTTTCTCGGCGCGCCCTTCATCATGTGGTGCTTGGACGCGTGGGGACGGAGTCCTCTGGATCGGTTCAGCTACGTGTTCGTGGCGATCGCGGCGGTGGCGGCGGGATGGATCTGGCGCTGCGCGCCCTCCGACGCCTCGTGGGAGCGAGCGGGCACGGTTGGATTCGGTCTGTCCTTGGCGGCCCTGCTCCTCGCGACGCTCATCGACGTGAACATCCTCAAGGGGATCTCACTGATGGGCGCGTTGCTGTCTCTCGGCCTATCGATCAAAGGAATTCGTTTCGCTCGATCGGCGGCGCTTCTAGCTCTCGTCGCGTATCTGGGTTTCCCCACCACGTCGTACCAGCTCGGCTTGGTGAGCTTGGGAGTCGGCATGACCTTGAAAGCGAGCCTGATGATCAAGGCCGCGCTGGCCGCGGGACTCCTGGCCGCCCTGAGGATCCCCTATTTCAGGCTGACGCCCGCCCCGCCTGCCCCGCGGGCTCCCCGTCTCCTTCCCGTTCAAGCGGTTCTGACCGCCCTCCTCGCGGCGTTTCAGACTTATTACTACGGAATTTCGTGGGAAGGATTCGATGAAACCAGGTTGGAGATGAGCTATCTCCAGGGTGAGTGGGTCGGCCGCGACCGCGAGATTCCGAGCAGCGAGGAGGAGCACTTCGGTCGGGGACGCGTGTGGGCCCGGCGATACACGCTAGCCGGTGACGTGGTGGACGTGCTTGTGAGTTCGACGGGTGGAGATCGCCACCGGGCCCATCCTCCGGCTTACTGCTTGACGGGCGACGGATGGGAACCGATACGGACGGGCGTGGAAGCGCGTTCCCTGGGGAACGGCCGGACCGTCCCGATGACGTTGATGCGCCTTCGCAAAGGCGTCGCCGAAACGACCCTCTGTTTCTGGTTCACCGACGGCTCGGAAGTCCACGCGACATTCGCGGATATGCTGCTGCGGGATACCCTGCGGCGCCTGGCGGGACGGCGCACGGACTGGTTCATATTCCGGGTCATCTCCGGATCGGGGGACGGCGCGCTGGAAAACTTCCTTGCGTCATTCCAAGCGGTCCTGGCCCCTCCCGATCGCCGAGGCGGCGACGAACCCATGTCTGGGTTACGCCATCAAGACTTTCCTTGACGAATTCAGCAAAAAAATTGAATATATGCAAAGGTCATCACCCCCATGATTGTCATAAAGGGCGTACTCTCTCCGGCGGGCGCCTCCGAAAAACACGGGCCGCGTTCATTCTTTTGTTTACTCTTCATGGGAACCGCGGTCCTGGCCGCCGGATGTCAGGGACGCGAACCGTTGCATCCTGAATTCAGGCGGCCTGCTGAGCCGCCTCTCCCCTTCACGGCGGGCGACGCCTTGAAAGAGTTCGACGCCGTACCCGAAAAGGAATATCGCCTCGGCGAAGGCGATGCCGTCACGGTTCAAGTTTGGGACCGTCCGGATCTTTCCGGCCCCCAAATCGTCGGCCCGGACGGGGCGATCACGCTCCCGGTCGCCGGAACGCTCCGCGTGGCCGGAATGACGCGGGACGAGGCGGCCAAGGCGATCAAGGAATCGCTCTCCCGATTCTACGCCAATCTGACCGTCACGGTGCGGGTCGACCGCTACGTCTCCAACCGGGTCGTGGTTCTAGGCCGCGTGAACGCGCCCGGGGTCCTGCAATTCGACACGCCTCCGACGCTCCTGGAAGCGCTGGCGCGCGCCGGTGGTCTCGCCGCCGAACCGAATCACAACCTGACGCACTGCGCCGTCGTTCGGGGTCGGGAGCGCGTGGCGTGGATCGACCTGCGGCGACTCATGGAGGACGCCGACCTGGCGTTCAATCTGCGCCTCAAGCCGGACGATCTGGTCTTCGTTCCCGACCGAGGAGACACGCCGGTCTATGTGCTGGGCGAGGTGCAGAAACCCGGTCTCTTCCGCTGGACGTCCGACATGTCGCTATTGGATGCGCTGGCGTTGGCGGGAGGGACGACGCGGGACGCCGCCCCCTCGAGCATGTATCTGATCCGCCCCAGCCTGGGCATTCAGAGCCAAATTTCGCTGGACGAGGTCATGGCGGTGGGCAACCAGGGTTTGAGACTTCAGAAAGGCGACATCCTGTACGTGCCTACTAACGGCCTGGCCGATATCGGCTATGTTCTTGAGAAACTAAACCTTTACGGGTGGCTTTTCGTGGGCGCCACGGTTCGAAGCAGCATCGTGCGCTGATTTCGAGTTCACGGAAGAGTCGGAGATCACCGAGAAGAATTACCACGGAGGCACGGCGACACGGAGAAACATTTCGAGGGGCGTTTCCCGAGAACTTTTCGCCGTGTCTCCGTGTTAAATCCTTATCCGTGGACTCCGACTCCTCCGCGAACTCCAACAGGAAGTGATATGTCCGAGCCGTACCCGGCCTTGAACGGATCCGCTGCCTCTGCTTCGGAAGCTCACCGGCGCGTAGGGGTTTTCGCCAGCCTCCGGCGTCACAAGCTCGCCGCGTTCCTGATGGTCGTTCTGGTCGCCGCGGCCGCCGCCCCCCTGTTGCTTCACATGAACCGGCCTACCTACACCGCCGAAGCGCTCCTGCTGGTCTCGCCCACCGCCAAGAACCTCGCGGCGGATCGGGAGTCCCAATTGCCGCGCTACCAAGAATTCCTCAACCAGCAACTTCTGATGCTCGCCCGCGAGGACGTAGCCCTCGAGGCGTTGGATCGCCTGGGCGACCGGCGGTCCGTCTGGCAGCGACCCGGGGAAAGCCTGCGCGACGCCGCGGGCCGTCTCAGCGCGAGCTTGGTCACGGCTCGGGTTCCGGAAACCCTCTACATTACGGTGGCGTTGGAAGGCGACCGGCCGGAAGGCCTGATCGAGATTGTCAACGCCGTGGTCGATGCTTACTTGGAGCGGAACCGCGGGCCGGGTCTGTACGGCGCCGAAGGGCGGACAGACGTGCTTCAGCGACGCGTGGCGGAGCTCAAGGAGGAAATCCGCGCCAAAACGGATCGACTCGCGCGATGGGCGAAGGATCTAGGCATCGCAGGCCTGGAATCCGAAACCATTCCCCCCGTGCTCCAGGAAGCGGAACTGGCGATGCGAGAAGCTCAGGCGCGCACGATCCGGGCGGAAGCGAGCCTGGCGGGTCTGGCGGCCCGGCAGGAGATCCTCGAGACCGTCGATCCCGGCTTCGAGGCGCGCAATCAGCTCGCAGCGGACGTCGAGTTGACCGGGATCCGGACGGTCTTGCTCGCCCGCAAGGCCGAATTGAAAGGAAAGCTTCTAGGCTTGACGAACGAGCACGAAGGGCGCCGGGCGATCGAGGCCGCGATGGCCGAGATCGACATCGAGCTGGAGCGGGCCGAAAAAGAGACGCTGGAACGCCTCCGGGACGGCATCGTGCATCGACATGAGGCGCGCATGAAGGAGGAGCGCCTGGCGCTCCAAGCCGAGCTGGATCAGGCGAAACGCTACGAGCAGAGCGTCACCGAAAAAGCCGGCGCGCTGATCGAAAGGACCGTTCGGGTCTATCCGGAAGTCCAGGGGTTGCGGCAGGACGTGGATCGCCTGCGGCGCCAGCTCGCCGCGGTCCAGGACCGGATCGACTCCATGCGTCTGGAGACGCAGTCCCCCGGCTATGTCCACGTGGTGGCGCCCGCGTCCCTTGCCGAGACGCCGCCGTGGAGGCGGCTCCTCAAATGGGCCGGGGCGTTCGCGGCCCTCGCACTCTTCCTGGCGTTCGCCGTTCCCGTGCTCCTGGAAATCTCCGACCGGCGCGTCCAGAACTCGGCGGACATCGAAGGTGCCGTCCTTTCGCTGCCCGATTGGAAGCGCCGCGGCGGTACGTTCGTCGAGGACCAAGTGCGGCGGCTCGCCCTCCTGCTGGAGCGGGAACGGCGCCTCAACCAGCGAACGCGGGTGGTGTTCACGTCCGCGCGCTCCGGCGGCGGGACGTCGCAACTGGTCCTGGACGTGGCGCGCGAGCTGGGGACGCTGGGCGTGCGCGCGCTGGCGGTCGAGGTCAACGCGCTCAAGCCGGATCGCCGGTTCGCGGGACCCAACGGGCAACACGGCCTGGCCGACGCGCTGGCGGGCGCCGCGCCCATGTCGAGCGTCGTCGTCCCCGCCGACGATCGCTTCCCGGACCGCGTCGCAACGGGCGCGGCGGCGGACCGGACCAACCTCGCTCATTGCGGGAATCTGGACGCCCAACTCCGCCAGGTGGCGGATCGGTACGACATGATCCTGATCGACGCGCCTCCCCTCCTGCTTTCCGCGGACGCGGAATATCTGGCCAGTTGGGCCGGCGGGGTGGTGTTGATCGTGGAAGCCGCCAGGACCTCGCTCGCCGACGTGGAGCGGGCGAACAAGGTTCTGCGCCAGGCGGGCGCGAACGTGCTCATGACCGTGGTGAACCGCGTCCGGATCTGGAGCGAGGCCGGGTCGTTCGCGAAGCTGATGCGGGAACACGAGCGCGCGGCGCGGCAAAAAAAAGCGGCCGGCAGAACCGGCCATCAAAATTAGAATCCCTTGGAAAATAAGCGCACACTTTTTGCATGAACCGCCAAAACGCTAAAACGCCATCGGATTCACTTTTTGGAGTTCTTTTGGCGCTTTGGCGTTTTGGCGGTTCAATCAAGTGGAATTTGAATCGACATGACCTCGAAAAATAACGGCGGCGTATCTCCTCTGGTCCTCTTCGGCATTCCCCTCCAAAACATGACTCAGGAGGAAACCGTCGCGTGGATCGTGGATCGGGCGCGATCCGGGGTTCCGGGGCAAGTCGTGACGGCGAACCTGGATTTCGCGCTTCAGGCGCGTCGCGACCCGGAGATGCACCGGATTCAGCTCGAAGGGGATCTGGTCGTGCCCGACGGGATGCCGCTCGTCTGGCTGTCCCGCTGGTTCGGGCCGGCGCTGAAGGATCGAGTGGCCGGCAGCGATCTGGTTCCCCGCCTCGCCGAAGCCGCCCGGGACAACGGCTTGTCGCTGTACGCGGTGGGATCGGCGCCCGGCGTAGCGGAAAAGGTGATGCGGCTTCTGCAAGAGCAATACCCCGGCCTGCGCGTGGCCGGCTGGGAATCGCCGCCGCTCACCCCTTTCCTGGACATGGATCATCGGGGCATAGCGCGGCGCATCCAGGAGGCCAAGCCCGACATCGTGCTGGTGGCGTTCGGAGCGCCCAAGCAGGAGAAATGGATCCGGCTGCACCTGCGCGACATGAACGCGCCGGTGGCGATCGGGGTGGGGGCTTCGCTAGACTTCCTGGCGGGCGAGCAAGTTCGCGCGCCTCAATGGATCCAGAACGCCGGGATGGAATGGTTCTGGCGCATGGCCCGGGAACCGCGGCGGTTGGCGAAGCGCTACGCAGAAGACCTTCTTTTCCTCGCGCGCATGCTGGCGCGGCTCGCGTGGCTGCGGCTCAAACCGGCCGAGGCGCGCCGCGTGAAGCCGCCGGACCCGGCGCGCATCGCGGCCTTGGGCGCCGTCTGGGCGGTGTTCTCTCCCCTGCGCCGCGCGGCGGATGCGGAGGACTTTTTCCGAACTTACGAACCGGTCACGCAGGAACGCTCGCTGGTTCTGGACTTGTCGCGGACGCGCTGGCTCAACAGCCTGGAATTGGGAGCCTTGGTCCGGTTAGGACGGGTATGCCGCCGGCGGAACCGCCGCCTCTATCTCTTTTCCGCGATTCCGCGCGTCCGCGAGCTGATTTTGCTCTATCAGTTGAATCGGTATGTCGAGCTGGCGCCGACGATGGACAAGCTGGAGCGCGGCTTGGAGCGCCTGCGCTCCGCGGAACACTTCGCCGTGCGCGTGAACCGGACCGGCCATCGCCTGCAGGTCCTCCTGCCGGAGGAATTCGGAAGGGACGTGGCGCCGCCAGCGCAGCGGGAGGTCCATCGCCACTGGGGCAGCGGCTCGATCCGCGAGCTCGTGATCGACGCCAGCCGGACGACGTACCTCGACAGCGCGGGAGTGCTCTTCATTTCCGAGACGGGCCGCTTGGCGGATCGGCCGGATCGCGGGATGTGGCTGCGCGGATTCGGGGAGCCGCTGATGAAGATTCTTCACCGC
This sequence comes from Planctomycetota bacterium, assembly GCA_016209705.1. GTDB lineage: Bacteria > Planctomycetota > MHYJ01 > MHYJ01 > JACPRB01 > JACQVR01. The sequence continues at coordinate 85,901 of JACQVR010000134.1, read as the reverse complement.
GAGAGGGTGAACCACGTTCGACTGGACCGCCGGAAGCGCTTCCGGTGGGAGAACGCATCGGCGGAACAGACCGCGCTCGTCTTTCCAAAGGAATGAAGCCGTAGACCGCCAAAGCGCTAAAACGCCATCGAACGCACTTTTTGGAGCTCTTTTGGCGCTTTGGCGTTTTAGCGGTTCATACAAAAAAAAGATCGGGAATTTCGTAACGGATCCAGACCCGGGAACGCCCGGCGAGGATAACGCCATCAGCCGAGCCACGAAATGTCACGCAGTGAGAAGTTGATGGTCCGACCCGATACGCAGGCCACCGGTCCCCTTGCCGCGCCACATCCGGAGCAGGCGACAGCGGAGCGTTCGCCGCTGAAAAAGCTCACGATCCGCGCGTCGCTTTGGACGCTGGGAAGCGAAGGCGCGTCCAACGCCATCCGCCTCGTCTCTAATCTGATCCTGACCCGCCTGCTCTTTCCGGAAGCGTTCGGGATCATGGCCGTGGTCCAGGTCTTCATACAAGGCCTGAGCATGTTCTCGGACGTCGGCATTCGCCCGCTCATCATCCAACACGCGCGCGGTGACGATCCGGCGTTTCTCAATACCATTTGGACCGTACGACTACTGCGGGGCGCGACGCTGGGAGTCGCCGCATGCCTCATTTCCTGGCCTGTGGCCCGTTTTTATGGCGAGCCTCTCTTCGTTCAGCTCCTGCCAGTGGCCGGATTGACCCTTGTGCTGGAGGGGCTGCAATCCACCAAGTTTTTCAGCCGCGAACGCCACCTCGCGCTGGGACGGCCGATCGTGTTGACTCTGGCCTCTTCGGTGCTGGGCGTCCTGGTGATGATCGGCCTGGCTTTGGCGTATCGATCCATCTGGGCCCTGATCGTGGGAGGGTTGGCGACGTCGGCGATCAAGGCGATCCTGAGCCATTCAGCGCTGCCCGGCCCCGGCAACCGCTTGCACTGGGATCGCGAGGCCCGGCGCGAACTGTTCCACTTTGGCAAATGGGTGTTCGTCTCGAGCCTCGCGACGTTCGTGGCGATGCAGGCGGACAAGCTGATCTTCGCCAAGATGATTCCGATCGGATTGCTGGGCGTGTACGCGATCGGCGCCAATTTCGCCCGACTCCCCACGGAAACCGTCCTGAAGTTCGCCATGTCGGTCGCGCTGCCCGCCTTCAGTCGAGCGGGGAAAACCCACGGCGCTTTCCTCCGGCTTCGCCTGGGATTGCTCGTCGGTGGAGGCGCGGGCTTGGCGTTCCTCATCCTCTGCGGGCCGTACGTCATCCAATTGCTTTACGACCCGCGTTACTGGGACGCGGGCTGGATCCTTCAAATCATCGCCATCGGAGCCTGGTTTCAAATTCTCGAGGGTTCCAATGGCGTGGCGTTGTTGGCGCTGGGACAAACCAAATGGCTCGCCGTTGAGAATGTCGCAAAGATCGCCGCCATGCTGCTTTTCGTGCCCCCGGCGTTCGTAACGTGGGGATTCCCGGGCGCCCTGGTCGCGCTATCGCTTGTGGAAATCTTGAGATACCTTATCGGAACCGTGGCTCTTCACCGATCCGGGTTGAAGGGCTGGACGATCGACCTGGCCATGTCGTCGGCAATCCTCACGAGCGGTCTTGCGGCGCTGGCGCTGCATCGTGAGGCCTTTGTCCTCGGGGACCCGGGAATCAAGATCGGCGTAGCGCTGGGCTGCTTCGTCCTGATATGGCTGCCGATGGTCCTGTGGGCGCTTCGGGCCAGGACTTATGCCGCTGGACCAAGTGATCGGAACAATCGCGTTTGAGACCGGAACCGCATGAACATCACGGTTCCCATCGCGCTTTTCGGGTGGCCGCTGGTCGTGATCTTGCTGTGCGCCACGCGTTCGCCGCGGCGGGCGGTGATCGCGGCGTTCTTGACCGCGTGGTTGTTCCTGCCGGTGGCCAAGTATCCGATTGCTGGCTTTCCGGACTGGACGAAAATGTCGGCGACGTCCCTGAGTCTCTTCTTAGGAGTCGTGATCTTCGACCTCGATCGGCTGCTCTCCTTCAGGTTTCGATGGGTTGACGTTCCCATGGGGGTTTGGTGTTTATGCCCCCTGGGTTCATCGCTGTCGAATGGACTGGGCTTCTACGACGGCATGACAGCCATTCTGAACCAAATCGTAATGTGGGGCTTGCCTTACCTGATCGGCCGGATCTACTTCAGCGATCTGGAAGGCTTGCGCGAGCTGGCGATCGGCATTTTCATCGGGGGTCTGGTGTACATTCCATTCTGTCTTTACGAGATCCGCATGAGCCCCCAGCTCCATCGCATGGTGTACGGCTTTCACCAGCATTCCTTCGCCCAGACGCATCGCTTCGCGGGGTGGCGTCCGACCGTTTTCATGGAACACGGCCTGATGGTCGGCATGTGGATGTCCATGGCGGCGCTGGCGGGGGCGTGGCTTTGGATGAGCGGCGCCCTTCGCTCCCTGCGGGGGATTCCCTTGCCCTGGTTTCTCATTCCCCTGCTGGCCACCGCCGTTCTATGCAAATCGAGCGGCGCCCTGGTGCTTCTGGCGGTGGGGTTAATCGTTCTATGGTCGGTTCGATCCGTCCCGACGCGCGCCGTTCTGGTCGCGGCCGCTGCGGCGGCCCCTCTCTACATGGCGCTTCGCGCCGGGGGATTCTGGTCAGGCGAGGAACTGGTTGCGGGGACGAGCGTCCTGAGCACGGAACGCGCCGGCTCCTTGCAGACGCGACTTCACAACGAAGATATGCTGTCCGCCAAGGCGCGGCGACGGCCGGTATTCGGATGGGGCGGCTGGGGACGCTCGCGGGTCTATGACGAGAGGGGGAACGACATCTCCGTGACCGACGGGAGGTGGATCATCGAACTGGGCACTCGCGGACTGGTCGGACTGGGCGCGATGCTGGTCGTGTTCTTGTCTCCGGCGGCGACCCTGATCCGATCCGTTCCGCTTCGGGAATGGTCGCGGCCCGCGGCGGGACCGGCCGCCGCCTTGGCGATGGTCATGGTGTTGTACCTGATCGATTGTATTCCCAACGCGATGGTGAACCCGATCTACCTATTGGGCGGCAGCGGCGTGTTGGCCCTGACGGGATGGACTCCCATGACGTCTCAGCCTCGACCGCAGACCGCCGGTCAGACTCGCTGAATGACGACCTTCATCAGCTCGAAAGCAGGCCCCATGAACAGGTCCGGTGAGTCGGAAGCGAGCGGGCGCTCGCGCAATGGATCGTTCTACCATTCGGCCGTTCCGCCGAAGCCGCGGTTGAATCTCTGGAGGCGCCTCAAGCGGGAAAGTCTCGGCGCCTTCCAAGTCTGCTTGGAGGCCGCGAAGGTGTCGTCGCTCTACGTCCGCCAGCGAAACGTGACGGGAACGACGATCCTCACCTACCACAGCGTGGCCGATCGGGAACGGGGCCGATGGATCGATCCCCGCAATCAAATGGAGCCGGAACCGTTCGAGCAGCAGATGCGCTTCCTCTCGATTCGACGTACGCCCGTCTCCTTGAGCCACCTCGTCCGCTCTCTGGAACAAGGCCGCGACCTTCCGCCGCGAACCGTCGTCGTCACGTTCGACGACGGATACCTTGACCAGCTCACCATCGCCGGCCCGATCCTCAAGAAGTACGAAATCCCCGCGACGTTCTTCGTCTCCACAGGTTACGTGACGCGCGTCCAGAATCCCTGGGTGGATCAACTGTATCACGCCTTTCGGCACCGGACTCGAAACGTGTTGTTTCTCGACGGGCACAAACCGCAAACATTTAACTTGGCCGTTCCTCAGGAGGAACTTGAAGCCTTCCGGCGCCTCGAAATGCGGCTTCTGGATGGCTCGCCCCGAGATCGCGAGGCGGGGCTCCGGATCGTGGAAGAGCAACTCGTTCCGGCCGGATCCTCGCCGCGACTCGTCATGGACTGGAACGACCTTCGAAACCTTTTGAGCCTTTCGCCCGGCTTTGAAATCGGAGGCCATTCCCGCGACCACATCGACTTGAGCGCGCACGCGAGGGAAACCGCCGCGCGGGACATTTCGAGTTGCGCGGAGGACCTCCGGCGCGAGCTCGGGCATGATCCTCGCCATTTTTCGTATCCCTACGACCGGTGGACGCCGCAGGCACAGGAAGAGGTCCGGCGGTGCGGATTCCATTCCGCGCTCGGTTCGGGGAGCGACTACCTCGTGACCATTCGCAGTGACCGGTTTGCGCTCCCACGCATCGACGCGCAGAATCTTGGTGCCAGGTTCGCCTTCGTAACGAGCGGAGCGTACCCGGGGCTGTCGCGGTTGCTGACGGGGCGAGCATGAAAGAGGCGTACGAGAATGTTCCGGCGACCGTCGTGATCGTGACCTATGCTTCGTCTCAAACGGTGGGAAACGCGCTGACGGCGCTGTACCCGGCGTACGAGGACCGCCTGCTTCAATGCATCGTGGTAGACAACGCCAGCCCAGACGATACCGCCGATCGTGTGGCCCGCGAGCATCCCTGGGTGGAGCTACTGAGAAGTCCGCGCAATCTCGGTTACGGGCGCGGCTGCAACCTTGGTTTCGGTCGGGTCCGGACTCCGTACGTGCTCTTCATGAATCCGGACGTCGTCATCGGAAAAGACGCGATCCGCGAGCTGCTGCGGTTCCTGGAGGCCAAAGCGGTGGTCGGGATCGCCGCGCCGGCCACGCGGTGGGGCCGCGGCGATCGATTGCAGCACGCGGGAGGAAGTTTTACTCCTTGGTCGGTCGTCGCGACGGCGACCGGAATCCGGCGCCTTCAGCCGAAGTTGACGTGCGTACGTCCTGGCGCGCCCCCCTTCCGCACCGACTGGCTGTGCGGCGCGGTGATTCTCGTGCGCAGCGAGGCCTTCCGCGGCGTGGGCGGATTCGACCCGCGCTTCTTCCTCTACTTCGAGGAGACCGATCTGTGCAGGCGCTTGCGGGCCGCGGGATGGGAGCTCTGGGCGGTCGGGGCGGCTTCGGCGACTCATTTCGTCGGATCGAGCGCCCGCCATTTCGATCCGTCGCTTGGAGAGGGAGACTGCCTGAGCGACCATTACTTCAGGAGCCGATACTATTACTTGGGCAAGCATTACGGCCGCGTGGCGGCGGCCGCCGCCGAGTTCGGCGAACTCGTGGTCAAAGGAGCTCGCGACCTGTTGCGAATCTTGTTCCTAAGGTCTCCGAAAGATGAACTCAGGAAACGGCTAAGGGCTCCCCTGTTCAGGCGGCCCGATCCCTCGGTATGACAAAATGAGAATCACGGTGCTGAACGCCTGCGACATGACTTCCTCGCTCTGGGCCCGATGGCGGTCGTTGCAGAACGAGAACGAAGAATTGAACAGCCCGTATTTCAACGCCGATTTCGCTCGCATCGTCGCCGCCGTGCGCGACGGCCTGTTTGTCGCCGTGCTGGGACCCCGGGCCGAACCTCAGGGCTTCTTTCCGTACCAGCGCCGCCGGTTCGGCTTCGGAGACCCCGCCGGAAGCAGACTGTCCGATTTTCACGGCCTGATCGCGCGCCGAGACCTGTATTGCGACGTTCCCGAGCTCATGCGGGCCTGCCGCCTCGTGTCGTGGGAGTTCCACGCGCTGCTCGCCTCGCAGGCCGCGTTCGCCCCGTATCATGCGCGGACGACCGAGTCGCACTATCTGGACACCGCCACCGGCCTGGAGGGATACGAAGCCGGGCTTCGTCAAGCCGGATCCTCCCAGCCGCGGAAATTGCGCGTCTTCCGCCGCAAAGCGAACGAGGCCTTCAAGAAAGTGGAGTTCGTGGCTCACGTGTCGGACGTCCGAGTCCTGGATACGCTGCTGGCTTGGAAGTCCAGACAATATCGTTCCGTCGGGGCGATCGACAATTGGTCCTTCCCTTGGATGCGCGAGCTCATCTACAGGATTCACGCCGCGCAGGGCGACGACTTCGCGGGAATGCTGTCGGCGCTCTATTTCGACGGCGAACTCGCGGCCGCCCACATGGGAATGCGATCGCGCGACGCCTGGCACTGGTGGTTTCCGCGGCACGCGGAGAAATTCGAGAAATACTTCCCGGGCCTCCTTCTGCTCTATCTCGCGATCGAGCATGCTCCACGCCTGGGCGTGAGACGGATCGACCTTGGTTACGGCGATGAGGAGTTCAAGCGGCGCCTTCGCAGCGGCTTCATCCCGGTGGCGGCGGGGCGCATCGAGATCCCTTCTCTCGTCCTTTCCGTGAAGCGCTGGCGCGACGGTCTGGAGTCCTGGGTGCGGCGCACGCCTCTGCTCCCGGTTCTCAGGATTCCCGGACGTCTCGTCAAGGGACTGGAGTTCCGGAGTCGCTACCGGTGAGCTAGTCATGAAGGGGAACGGAAAACGCGCCCTCTTGAGTCGGGCTTGGCGCCGGTTGGCCAACGTCTTCAATCAGACGTTCCGGAAGCGCAATCATGTCTACGTGTTTGACGCGCTCGCGCCCGCTCCGGCACCCGTGGAACTTCACGTGGAGCGGTACGTGGACGTCGAAGACGTGCCGTCGCGGGTCCCCGAGGCGCTACGGAACTATGCTCGCCGTTCTCCATGGGAAGGCGATGTTGAAGAACTCCGGATGGGGGCCGTGTATTGGGTGGGTTATGATGAAGGCGAAGTCGCCTGCACCTGCATGTCCCGCCGGGGGATTCAGTTCCGGCGATGGTTCGTGCCGTTGGAGCCCTCGGATCTGGTCATCATCCGAGGCCGCACGCTGCCGGCTTTGCGGGGCCGGGGGCTTTTTCCGGCGCTGATGAGAGAGATTGTTCGGCGGGAGCTCCGGGCCGGGGGACGGGCGTACGCGGATTGCCGGGTCTACAACTCGGCCTCGATGCGGGCGATCGAGAAGGCGGGCTTTCGCCGCATCGCGACCTTGAAGGCGCTGACGCGGCGGGAGGCGCTCGGATGAAAGGCGCAGCGGCTTTCGACACGATTGGAGAGCATTCCAGCAAACAAAAGATTGCATTCCTCTCCAGCACTTTTCCCGCGCTGAGCGAGACATTCGTCTCGCGGGAGGTCCAGGCTCTGAAATCACGAGGCTGGCGGGTTTTCGCTGGAGGTCTACATCGATCTGACGAGTCGGTGCTGGACGAAGACGGAAACCCGATACGAACCGCGTTCGTGGTCTACGAAAGTCGATTCCGTCTCCTGCGCGCGACGCTCCGTGAATTCGTGTTCCGTCCGGCGCGATCGACCTGCACTTTTTGGCGCGCGTTCTGCGATACGGTCATGCCGGGGGAGCCCACGCCGTTCGTTCAGCGACTCAAGGTTCCTCTCCAAGCTGCCGCTGGCATCGGATTGGCATCGTGGCTTCGCCGCTGCCATGTCGGACATATCCACTGTCACTTCGCGCACGCCCCGACCACGGTCGGCATGTACGCGGCCCTACAGCTTGGTATACCTTTCAGTTTTACGGGACACGCGAATGACCTCTTCCAGCGCCGCGCCCTGCTGCGCCGCAAATTGGAGCGGGCGCGGTTCGTAGCCTGCATCAGCGAGTGGCATCGGGAGTACTATCGCGCGATCGTCCCGCGGGATCCGGAATGTTACCCGATCATCCGTTGCGGTGTGGAAACCACCGCGTGGAAACCGCCGGACCGCGCCGAGGAACACGCCGGTCCCTTCACGTTGCTTACGGTGGGACGCCTCATTCCCAAGAAAGGGATCGACCTCCTCATCCGCGCTGTGGGATCCCATTCTCCCGGCCACGGCAAGCCGTGGCATGTCGTAGTGGCCGGCGATGGCCCCGAACGGTCGCGGCTGACGAATCTGGCGCGCCAATGCGGATGCGACGACCGCTTTCGATGGCTGGGGGCGGTTCCGAATTCCCAAGTTCATGAACTCATGAGTCAAGCCGATCTGTTCGTCCTGCCTTGTCGCACCGATGAAAATGGCGACCGGGACGGGATCCCCGTGGTGCTCATGGAGGCCATGGCGTGCGGACTTCCGGTCGTGGCGGGAGACCTTCCTTCCCTCCGAGAGCTCGTGGAAGACGGGATCACGGGCCGACTCGTTCCTCCGGATCGTCCGGATCTGCTGGAGGCAGTGATCGAAGATCTGCAGCGCAAGCCGGCGCTTCGGGCCAAAGTCGCAGCCGCGGGACGGGCTCGGGTCGCCGCCGAGTTTTCGCTCGACATGAACGTCGCTCGGCTGAATCATGCCTTATCGGGGAATCGCATCCGATGAGCGGGACCAAACGGCGCTATTGCGTGATCAGCCCGTGCCGGGACGAGGAGGATTACATGCGCCGCACGCTGGAGTCGGTGGCGAGCCAGACCAAGCCTCCTTCGCTCTGGGTCATCGTCGACGATGGTTCCACGGACCGAACTCCCGAGATCCTTGCCGAGTATGCGCGTCTACTTCCCTACCTCCGGATCGTGCGCCGTGAGAATCGGGGCCGTCGAAGCGTCGGCCCCGGCGTGATCGACGCCTTTTACGCCGGCCTCCAAACCGTCGATTTATCGCAGTTCGAGTATCTCTGCAAGCTGGACCTAGATCTGGAGCTGCCGCCGAGGTATTTCGCGATCCTTCTGGACCGGATGGAAGCGAATCCGCGACTGGGGACGTGCAGCGGCAAGCACTATTTTGTCGATGCGAAGTCTGGCCGGCTCGTGAGCGAACGCTGCGGCGACGAAATGTCCGTCGGGATGACGAAGTTTTACCGCCGCGAGTGCTTCGAAGCAATCGGCGGCTTTGTACGTGAGGTGATGTGGGATGGCATCGATTGTCATCGCTGCCGCATGCAGGGATGGATCGCGTGCAGTTGGGATGAACCGGAGCTGCGCTTTGTCCATCTGCGCCCCATGGGATCAAGCGACAAGGGAATTGTGAAGGGGCGATGGCGCCACGGTTACGGACAGTACTTCATGGGTACCGGACTTGTCTACATGACGGCCAGCTCCCTTTACCGCATGAGGACACGTCCTTGGCTGGTTGGCGGCCTCGCGATGTGGCTTGGTTTCGCGTGGAGCCTTCTCACACGACGGCCGCGCTACCCTGACAGGGCCTTCAGGAACTTTCTGAAGCGATATCAATGGTCATGCCTCAATCTGGGCAAGCGCCGCGCCACGTTAAAGGCCGGTCTGGAGGGAGAAGCCCGCTGGCAGGCGCGCCACAAGTTCATGAAGCAGCAGGTTTAACGATGACTCGGAATCTGGCAACGTCGGCGTCGATGCCGCCCGAGCCAGCGGTAGACGTCGCTGCTATGCCGATCCCTATGCTTTGGAGACGATCTTCCTCTGGCGCGAGCACCTCAGCGTCTCCAAAGTTCACACCTTCAGCCTCTGCGGCAACGAATTCGAGGTTACGCCCGAACTGGCCAGCGACGTCATCGAGGTCCGCTATATTCCCTTCGACCTCTGGCGCGTCTTCGTCTATCGAGGCGGCGTCTTCCTCCTGCGGGCGCGGCTGGTGACCCTACCGCAGCCGATCCATCCTAAGGGGTCTCGTCAACATAAACAATACAAATTATAAAGTATGATATACTGGAAGTGTGAAGAGAGGGGGCACACTTGAGCTTTGGTGTAGACTGTTGCCAAGCCTCAACGAACCGCAGCGTCGATGGTACGCGGCTCAGAAGGCGATCGAACTGGGTTGGGGTGGTGTGACACGGGTTCAAGAGGCAACCGGAATGTCTCGTCCGACGATTCTGAAGGGCATTCAGGAGTTGAAGAGCCTGGACAATGTGACCTTCTTGGAGGGAATGCGACGGCTGGGCGGGGAGATATTGTCAAATGTTGTGGATGAAGGCATAGGTCAGGCGGCGTCCTTGATGCCATCCTTAAAGGGAATTCCTTTCACCACGTCCTGAAGCAGCTTGGCCCCGTTCAGCGACCGCCAGTGTTTTTCCGCCATCTGTACGAGCTTGAAGACCATCGTCAGACAGGCGACCCGTGATCCCGAGCCCTTCGTCCGTGTCGTTCGTAGGCGGACCGTCGCGAATGTGGATTCGACGGGATTCGTCGTGCGCAGATGGATCCAGTGCTCCGCGGGGAAGTCATAAAACCTCAACAGCTCTTCTCGATCCTTCTTCAAGCATTCCACGGCCTTTGGATATTTGGCGGCGTACACGGCCACAAAATGATCAAACGCCTTATTGGCCTTCTCTCGCGTGGACGACATCCAGATGTCGTGCAAAAGACCCTTGGCCGCCGGCTGCTCCCTCTTGGAAAGCTTGTCCAACACGTTGACCATCTTATGGACCCAGCACCGCTGCTGCTGCGTTTTCGGAAACACTTTCGGCAGCGCCTTCCAAAACCCCAGCGCCCCGTCCCCCGTGGCCAACTTGGGATCGACCGTCAACCCTCGCTTCTTCAAATCCAAAAGAAGCTCGTACCACGACTGTTCGCTCTCGCGCTCGCCGTCTTGAATCGCCACCAATTCCTTCTTTCCCTCCGCCGTGGCCCCTATGACGACCAGAATGCACGGCCGGCCTTCCTCCAGCCGCACGTTGCAGTGAATCCCGTCGACCCAGAAATACACGTATCGTTTGCCTTCCAGCGACCGCCGGCTCCAGACCTGGTAGTCCTCCTCCCAGACTTGCTTCAACCGCACGATGGAAGTCGCCGAAAGCCCAGGAGATTCCGAACCCAGAAGAGCCTGGAGGGCTTCCGAAAAATCCCCCGTCGAGATCCCCTTCAGGTACAGCCACGGGATCAGCGCCTCCACGCTCTTCGTCCGGCGTAGGTACGGCGGCAGAAGCTTGCTTTGGAACCTCATCACCTGGCCGTCCGAATCCACCCGATGGTCCCGCACCCGCGGCTGGTGGATCTGGATGCTTCCCAGACTCGTCTGGAGGGTTCGTTCCGGGAGGTGGCCGTTGCGAACGACCAGGCGATGTCCTTTGTCGTCCCGCAGGTGCGTGTGCCGCTCGATGTACTCCGCGACCTCCGTCTCGATGGCGGTGGCCAGCAGTCGTTGCGCTCCCTGGCGCAGGATATCCGTCAGCGCCTCACCTGCCGAAGTTTCTGGACCCCACCTCCTCGAACCGGTAGCGTTTCCCATGCGGCGTATCCTTTCTCTGAAAAGAGATCTGGTGCCTGTTTCCAGCACCAAGGGTACGCCGTCTTTCCTTATCCTTCCATCCACAACTTTCGGTTATAGCTCTCAAGTCGCGCGCCCTCACCGCAACCTCGCCCTTCAAGACCGGCTTGCAGTACTTCGTGATAAACACAAACTGGTAGTGCAGCGTGGCGCTCGCCGTGGGTGTCGTTCATCGCAAGGGGCGCATGAATGTTACATTCGGCGGTCGGGATCAAGAGCTGTTGCGACAACCTGGACGCGCGCGTCATTGAAGCAGGCTCCCCCTCCCAAATCCGTCAGCGCGTCGGGAACCAGAGCGTTCGCCGTCGTGCCGTTGAGCGTGTTATGGCTCCAGAGGCCCTTGGGCAGATACGCGACGCCGGGCCGGAGATCCGCGTTGATCCGGCAGAAGCAATGGACTTCACCCTGCGCGTTGAAAACACGGACCCTGTCCCCGTCGCGAATCCCGCGCGACGCCGCATCGACCGGGTGAATTTCCAGCTTCACGTGCTCGCGTCGGAGCTGCCCCAGGGTCGAACTGATCGTCCGATCCGACGCCGGCGAAATGAGCGCGAGCGGATAAGGCTCGGACGCGGGATCTTCCCGGTATCCGTACAATCCCTGAGGGGATTCGCGATCGAGGTCCTCCGGAAAGAGATGGATCTTCCGGTCGGGCGTCAACGGGAAACTATTCACGAACTGGATCGGGTCGGGTCCGACCGTAGGATACGTGATTCCTCCCGCGCGCAACTCCTCGCGGTCTCCCACGATCGCCCTCGCGAACGCTTCCTCGCTTTCCGGCTCGCCCGGCCGGGCGACGCCCGTCCGGCGGCAGAGTTCGGCGAAGACCTCGTGATTGGACCGCGATTCCCCGACGGGAGCGATGACCGCGTCCGAGGCCTGCAAGACCATGGCGCCGTAGCCGGCGCATAACTCCGCTCGCTCCAGGAACGTGGCGGCGGGCAGCACGACATCGGCATAGCGCGCCGTATCGGTCATGACCTGTTCAAAGACTACGGTGAAAAGGCCTTCCCGGAGGAGGCCCGCTCGAACGTTTTCCTGATCGGGCAGCGTGGCCAGCGGATTGGCGTTGTAGACGAAGAGCAGTTCAATCGGCGGCTTGGCCGTCCGAAGGCCCCGCCCCAGACGGTTCATGTTGATCACGCGCGTAGGAGGCTCGGGCTCACCGATCACCGCTTCGGCGTTCAGGTTCCATGCCCCCGATTGGCTCATCGTGTAGCCGCCGCCCCGGACGCCGAACTTGCCGGCCACGGCCGGAAGGGCCAGGACGGCCGCGACGGCCGAGCCGCCGTTCCGGTTGCGTTCCAGCCCCCAGCCGGAGCGGATCACGGCAGGCGTCGTTTCGGCGTACCGTCGGGCGAACGCTTCGATGTCGCCGGGCCTCACGTCGGCCACTTCGGCGGCGCGCTTCAGCGTCCACGGCTGCGCGCGTTCCCGCAGCCGCTCGACCCCGTCCGCATGGGCGGCCAGGAATTTCAGGTCCGCGGCGCCCTCGGCAAACAACCATCGGATCACCGCCAGCGCGACCACCACGTCCGTGCCGGGGCGAAGCGCGAGATGCAGATCCGCTTGCTGGGCCAGCTTGGTCCGCCGCGGATCGACAACCGCCAGGCTGGCGCCGCGGGCGCGGGCCTGCTGAATGATCGGCATCAAGTGGATGCCCGACACGGCGGGGTTGGCGCCCCAGACGACGATGAGCCGCGCGTGAACGTAGTCCGTCAACACCACGCCGGGCATCTTGCCGTAGAGTCCCACGGCCGCGCGCGAGGAAGGCGCCGCGCAGACGGTGCGAGCCAAGCGGGACGCTCCCAATCGGCGGAAGAGCCGCGCATCGGTCGTGTCCTGGGAGAGGAACCCGTTGGAGCCGCCATAGGAAAAGGGGAGAATCGCTTCGCCCGCGGAGCGCCGCATCCGTTCCGCGACGAGGTTCAACGCTTCATCCCAGGAAACCGAGGAGAACTCGCCCTCTCCCTTCTTTCCCCGACGCACGCCGGGATGGAGAAGTCGCTCGGAACCATAGACATGTCGCGCGTAGCGGCGGACCTTGGCGCAGATGAACGCCTGAGTCAGCGGATTGCGCCGGCTCCCGTCGATGCCCGTCACACGCCCATGATCGACGTTCACTTCCAGGCTGCACGCGTCGGGGCAATCGAGGGGGCAGACGCTCGGGTGCGTTTCAACCGTCAAACCGCTTCCTTTCTTGAGAAGGGCAAGAAAGCACTTTTCTAACCGGAAGCCACGGAGATGCGAAGAGGAATGGACCAGATCGGAATCGACAGGATATCCGCTCTTTGCTCGCATCCCGCGGGAGCGAGCGCGGCCGCCGAACCCGCCCATGCCGCGGGCGCGGGGACCCACGAGAATCTCCTGGGAATGCGCGAGCGTCGGAGAGGCCAGCCATGCCGCCGCCCACGCGAGAAGGGTTCTGGCACTCACGGTTCGTCCTTATGAGGGTAACCTGGAGGCAGGGAGTTTGAATGGCGCGGCCGGAGGGCTCAAAGCAAAATCCCCATCGAAGAAATTGTTCGACGGGGCCGGGCTCCGCGTTTAACATGCCCCCCATATTTTCCCTGCACCCATGAGCTCGATCGCCTTCGTCTTCTGCGTCGCGACGGCGTCCTCGGCCGCGCCGCCGCAGGACCTCCAGCAACACAAGCCCTGGTACGCCCGGACGCCGTCGAGCTGGAGCTACGAGATGGAGCTGAGCAACGACTTCGTCTATTCGGACAACGTTTTCGCGCTGGACCATGGAAGCGCGTCGCGACTCGAAGACGGCCGCGCCGACGACCGGGCGTCGGGCCGATTCGACGACATGGAGAGCGTGGAGGAATTCAGAAACTCGACCCGCTGGCGGCTGGATGCCGCCGGAAGGAGCCCCTTCGGCCTTCGCGCGGGACTCTGGATCGAGACGGCATTCCACCTTCAGACGCAGAATCCCGTCATGAACCACTTGACGGCGGCGTTCGGCGCGCGTCAGGGGATCAGTTCCGGCGGAGAACTGGGGATCGCCTTCCGTTTTCTGCCCGATCTCTTCGAGAAGAACTACCTGTCGAACGCCTCCGACGCGAATGGAGACGAGGCCATTTCCGACGACGAACGCGTCTATTCCGCAGGACGGTACCGGGAGATCGTCCTGGAACTGGAATACCGCCACCATCTCCTGTATCGCCCCCGCCAATCGCTGAGGGAAATCCTGGCCATCGCGCGCGTGGAACGCCGGGACCGCACGTACGATCCGCCGTTCGCAGGCCGCGACGAGGAAGCGCTGGGGTTCGCGCTCGGTCTCGAGGTCGCGTATGAAAGCCTGGGGGTGGCGCTTCAGTTCGAGCATGCGCCGGTGGACGCCGACGTCACGAACGAAGTCCTCATATTCAACGAATTCGACGTGGGAATCGACTTCAACGGCGACGGCGACGTCGCGGATCCCAACGCGCGCGGCGTGACGCCGGTGGACCGCGGCCATTCGGTCGATGAAGTCTCCCTGACGGTGAAGTACGTCCTCGGCTCCTCGACGATGCTCGGCTTGGAGTATCTGTGGCGCAGGCGCGCCTACGATTCCGACTTGCTCCTGGATGTGGAGCACCGGGACCGCGAGGACATTCAGCACATCGCCGGCCTGTCGCTGGATCACTGGCTGTCACGCCGTTGGAAGCTCCGCCTGGGATACGAGCGCGCCCAGCAGGAAGCCACGCTCGCCGCTCCCCCCGCGGGCACCGGCGAAACGTTGGACTACCGCCGCCATGTGCTGTACCTCTCCCTTCTCTTCACCTGGTAGTTACAATAAATTTTGAGAATATTTCGTAACGTTACAATAAGTTTTGAGAATTTATCGTAACTTTCGGCGCCGACCACCTTCTGCTACGATTCATTCTGTTACGATTATTTTTGAAAATTATTTGTAACAATGGACGCAGACGCGTTCGGGCGGCGGGCGCGCGAATGGGCGCCCGCTACGGCCCCTTTTGTTCATCCAGACGCCGCGCCGCTTCCATCAGAAGCACCGCCGTCGGGGTCTTGATCTCGTCCGGAACGTTCACCGGCAACGCCGTGAAGGCAAAGCGCCCGGTGGTCCATTCGGCCAAGTAGTAGATCGCCTCTTTGTTCTTCATCGGGACCAACCCGTCCACGCTGGCCTGGACCACCTGCCCTTCCCGGATGAGCAGCGCGGCCGTTTCTCCGCGCCCCGGGTGCCGGAGCTCCAAGATGCCGCTTTTTCGTTCCATGTCCATCAGCGTCAGCACCGAGGGAAAGCCCAGCTCCGACAGCGTCCCGTGCAGGTCGGACGAACCCGGCGTGCGGCGCCCCGCCCGCATGCCGCGCGTGCTCCGCTCGATCCCCCGCCGGCGGTCCAGCGCCTTGGCGATCCGCAGCACCAGTTCCTCGGTATGAAACGGCTTCGGCAGGTAATCGTCCGCGCCCAGCCGGAACCCGTAGATCCGATCCTCGGTCGAGCCGCGGGCCGAAAGGAAGATGACCGGCACGTAGGCGGACCCCGGCAACGTGCGGAAGCGCATGATCAAGGTATGGCCGTCGATCTTGGGCATCAGGATGTCGGTGATGATCAGGTCCGGCAGTCGCTCCTTGATCTGGTTCAACGCTTCCACGCCGTCCTGCGCCATGACGACGTCGTAGCCCTGTTCGGTCAGCGTCGTGCTCACCAGGCGAAGATAAAGCTCGTCGTCGTCGACCACCAGGATGCGGGTCCGTTCCATCAATAGTGGGTCTCCCGACGCCGGTTCTCATCCAGACGCCGAGCGGCCTCCAGGAGCAGGGAGGAAGTGGACGCGTTGATTTCGTCGTCGACGTCCACCGGAAGCGAGGTGAACTCGAATTTGCCGCCGGACCATTCGGACAGGTAGTAAACGGCTTCGTGGTTTTTCAGGGAGACCTTGCCGTCCACGCACGCCTGGACGATGCGCCCGTTCTTGAACAGGACGGCCGCCGTCTCGCCGCGCGGCGGATGGCGCACTTCCAGGATGCCGCTCTTGCGCTCCATCTCCAGGATGGTCAGCAGGGAGGCCAAACCCATTTCTCCCAGCGTCCCGTGCAAGCCGACGCCGCTGGGCGACTTGCGCGCGGCCCGTTGCGCCCGCGCCGTGTGCTCGATCCCGCGCCGGCGGTCCAACGCGCGGGCGACCCGGATGATCAGCTCTTCGGTATCGAACGGCTTGCCCAGGTAATCGTCCGCTCCCAGCCGGAAGCTGTGAATGCGGTCCTTGACGGTGTTCTGGTTCGACAGGAAGA
The DNA here is from genome assembly GCA_016209705.1 of Planctomycetota bacterium. Classification (GTDB taxonomy): domain Bacteria; phylum Planctomycetota; class MHYJ01; order MHYJ01; family JACPRB01; genus JACQVR01. Next base: position 69,641 of record JACQVR010000134.1, on the reverse strand, counting down.
CCACCGGAATGAACGCGGCTCCGGGAAGCGACCGAAACTGCGTGATGAAGCTCCATCCGTCCAGGTTGGGCAGCACCACTTCGGTGATGACCATGTCCGGCATTCGCTGGCGGATGGCGGACAAACCGGCCTCCGCTTCCGTCACCGCGAGCACATCGTATCCCTGTTCCTTCAAGGACATCTGAAGCTGCTGGAGCAACTTGCGGTCGGGGTCCACCAGGACGATGAAGGAAGAAGTGTTGTCCATGGGGTTCGTTTAGTTTAAATATACCGCGCGCCAAAATATAGAAAGGTTCCCTTGAATCGCTTTTTTTCGATCCGCCTCGGGGCGGCGGCCCTTCGGGCGCTCGGGAGCGCCGCCTGCGGCGGCCGCGCGGCCGCCCCCGACCGCTCGCCGGAGCTGGCCGCGTTGTGCGACGAATACTGGGAGTTCCGGCTCCGCCAGGACCCGGTATGGGCGACGTACCTGGGCGACCGCCGCTATGACCACCTCCTTCCGGACCTCAGTGCCGAAGGCCGCGCGGCCGAGCGCCGCGCGCTGGAAAGCTTTCTGATCCGCGCTCGCGCCGTGACCGCGCTCACGGACGCCGATCGCGTGACCGCGGACATCCTGATACGGAGGCTGGAGCTTTCGATCGAAGCCTTCGATCACAAGTTCTATCAATGGGACGTGGATCAGATGGAAGGTCCCCACGTGTGGCTCTTCGAACTCGTCAATCACCATCCCCTGAAAGACACGGAGGGCCGCCGCACGTTCGCCGCGCGGCTCCAGGCGTTTCCCCGCTACATGGATCAGTATATCGCAAACCTCCGAGAAGGGCTACGAGAGGGGCGCGTCGCCCCTCGGATCGCCGTCGACCGCGTTCTCGATCAGCTCAAGGCCCATCTGGCGGCGCGGGTGACCGACTGGCCGATCTCGACCGCCGATCCGGAGGGCGCGGCGACGCATGTCCGCCCCGCGTTTGAGAAGCTGAAAGCGTTCCTGGAATCGGAGTACCGCCCTCGGGAGGCGCCGGGCCTCTCGGCCCTGCCCGGAGGCGAAGCGGCCTACCGCTTCCGCATCCGCTATCACACGTCGCTCGACGCGACGGCGGAGAACCTGCATCGCATCGGCCTGGACGAGCTCGCCGCGATCGAGCGGGAGATGCGCGCGATCGCCAAGACGGACGACCTCAAGGAGTTCGCGGCCCGACTCCGCGCGGATCGGGCCAATTTCGCGACCTCCCGGGAGGAATATCTCGAAGGCTTCCGCAGGATCCTGCGCCACGTGGACGCAAAGCTCCCGCAGTATTTCGACCGCCTCCCGAAGACGGGCTACGAAGTGAAGGCCATCGAAGAATATCGCGAGAAAGACAGCGTGGCGGCCTTCTATTACAGTCCGCCGGAAGACGGATCCCGCCCCGGCATTTTCTACGCGAATTGCTACCGGCCCGAAACCCGCCCCCGCTATACGATGGCCGCCCTGGCGGTGCACGAAGCGGTTCCGGGGCACCATTTGCAAATCGCGCTCGCCATGGAGCTGGAAGGCCTGCCGAAGTTCCGGCGGCACGTCGGTTTCACGGCGTTCGTGGAAGGTTGGGCGCTCTACACCGAACGTTTGGCCGACGAGATGGGTGTCTACGAAAACGATCTCGAGCGATACGGAATGCTCACGTACCAAGCCTGGCGGGCGGCGCGATTGGTCGTCGATACGGGCCTTCACGCGTTCGACTGGTCGAGAGAGCGCGCCATCGAGTTCTTCCGCGAGCATCTGGCGCTCTCGGACGTCGAGATCCTGAACGAGATCGATCGCTACATCATCTGGCCGGGCCAGGCTTTGGCCTACAAGGTCGGCCAGCGGGAGATCCAGGCGTTGCGCGCCGAGGCGCAAGTGCGGCTCGGGGCGCGGTTCGACATTCGCCGATTTCATCACGAAGTCCTGCGGCACGGGGCAATTCCGCTGCCGACCTTGCGGATGATGATCGAGCGGTGGGATGGAGAGTAGGTAGTACGAAGTAGGAAGTGCGCGCCCACCGTCTGACTTCTTACTCCGTACTTCCTATCAAATGGACGGCAGCCATACTCTCGCGACGGTCCCCTTTCCGACCCGGCTGTCCATGACGATCGACCCGTCGTGATCCTCCACGATCTTGCGCGCGATCGCCAGCCCCATGCCGGTGCCGCGGGGCTTCGTAGTGAAAAACGGGGTGAACAGCCGAGCGAGATGTTCCGGCGCGATTCCCGGGCCGTTGTCCTCGAACTCGACCAGCACGCCTTCCCGGAGGTCCCCTTTCGGAGAGTGGGCGTGGAAGCATCGCACGGCCAGCGTCCCGCCCTTCTCCCCCCCGGCTTCGAGCGCGTTGAGGCCCAGATTCAGAAACACCTGCTTGAGTTTGTCGTGCGCCCCGCGGCAGGTCGCTTCCCGGGGCGTTTCCAGGCGGATCTGAACGCGCCCCGCGCCGGCCCGGGTTTGCAGAAGCAAGACGACCTCCTGGAGCAGGTCGGCCACGTTCAACAGCTTCAGCTCTTCGGGTCGATCGCCGGCATAGTCCAGGAAATCCGAAACGATCTTGTCGAGCCGATCGGATTCGCGGATGACGATGTTGAGCAGGGCGTGATTGTCCTCGCCGGACACCGGAACGGCCGACAATTCCTGGGCGGCGCCGCGGATCGAGGCGATGGGGTTGCGAATCTCGTGGGCGATGCTGGCGCTGATCTCGAGCAGAGCCCGAAACCGCTCCGCCCGCTTCGCCATCCGCTCCATCTCGTGCCTCAAGGTCAGGTCGTTGAGAATGGCCACGACGCCCCGGATCCTTCCGACGTTGCGTTCATCGCTCAGAGGCGAGAGCGAGATTCCGATCGGGATCGAACCGATCCGCACCTCCTGCTCGACGTGCTCGTTCCGGGCCAAGGACCGCTGGAACAGATCGGAGATCTCGGAAGGCAATGCTTCCGCATAGGACCTGCCGGCCACGCGCGCGGAAGGCTCCGAAATCTGGAGCAGCGAAGCCGCCTGGGGATTCACGAACGCGATGGCGCCTTGAAGATCGACCGCGATGACGCCGCCCGTCATGTTCTGAAGGATCTCCGTATTGAGGATGCGCACGCGGTTGAGCTCTTCCGACAGCCGCCCCGCCAGCCAGGCGACCGCGTGCAATCCCGCCACGTAGAGCAGGAGGGAGAAGAGCATCAGCTCCGGCATCCCGTACAGCGGAACGATCTCGTCCGAGGCGAGCGACGCGAGATACGGCAGCTCGATGCCCGCGAAGTGAGCGGCCGTGAAATACAGCGACGTGATGAGCACCAGGAAAGCGCTGGAAAAAGCGGCGAACCCCAATCCCGCGCGCGGACTGATGAACAGCGCGACGAGGATGACGACGGCGAAGTAGAAATAAGCGTGAGGGCTCAAAGGGCCCGCCATGTAGACCAGCCCCGAGATGGTCAGGATGTCGATCGCGAGCTGGGCCATGACCAGCTTGCGGCGATCGCGGGTCATGGTCTGAAGCAGCAGATACGGCAGGTTGATGACCGAAGCGCCGACGAGGAGGAGGAACTCGGGACGCTGGAAGGGATGCTTGGGATCCTGGCGGAAAACGACGTACGCGGCCAACCCCGCGACCGCCAGGCGCAGCAGAGGCAGCCACGTCAGGAGGCCTCCGGCCCCCGGCTCTCGAGGAAGGATGCGGCTGGACACCCTGGATGCCATCGCGACTCAGAACCTGCTGCAAAATCTCCGAGTTCGAGCACAAAGAGGAGTCGGAGTTCACGGAGAGCGTACAAACCCCGGAGGCACGAAGGCACGGAGAAGATTCTTCAAGGAGAGCTGGAGATAGGGGGGAGATAGGGAGATATTTTTGGGAGCGTTAGCTCCATCGGACTCCTTTCGATCTCCATGGCTCCAGCAATCTCCACATCTCCCCAATTTTTCTCCGTGGCTCCGTGTCTCCGGTGACGGGATTTCTCCGTGCGCTCCGCTTCTTCCGTGACCTCTCGGGCACCACGCCATCACGAACCGGCCAGCTTCCTCTGGATGTCGATGATCGGCATGAAGATCGCCAGCACGATGCCGCCGACGATCAATCCCATCGTGCCGATCATGAGCGGCTCGATCAGCGAGGTCAGGGACTTCACCGCGGCGCGGACTTCGGAATCGTAGAAGTCCGAAATCTTGGAGAGCAGTTTTTCCAGCGCGCCCGTCTTCTCTCCGATCGCGATCATGCGCGTCACCATCGGCGGGAACACGCGGGTCGAGGCGAGCGGATCGCCGAGCGTCTCCCCCCGGCTGACCGCGTCCTTGGCCTTCAGCACGGCCGACTCGATGATCACGTTGCCCGCGGTGCCGGCCACGATGTCCAGCGCGCCCAGCATGGGGACGCCGCTCTGGATCAGCGTCGAGAACGTGCGCGAGAAGCGGGAGATCGCCACCTTGCGGATGATCGGACCGAAGACCGGCATCGTCAGGAGGAACTTGTGCCAGATCCGCGTGCCGGGCTTGGTCCGCTTTAGCAGGATGAACGTCACGACCAGAACAATGATCATGCCGATCATCAAGAAGAACTGGTTGCGCATGAAGTTGCTGATCGCCAGGAGGACGGCCGTGGGCAACGGGAGCTCCTTCATGCCGAGCTGTTCGAAGATCGCCTGGAACTTCGGCACGATTCCGACGATGAGGCCGATCGTGATGGCCAGAATCAGGGTCAGCGAGACGCACGGATACACCAAAGCGGCTTTGACTTCGCGCTTGATCTCTTCGGTCGCCTCCAGATACTCGGCGAGCCGGAGGAGAATGACGTCCAGGTTGCCGCTGGCCTCGCCCGCCTTGATCATGTTCACGAAAATCGCCGTGAAGATCTTCGAATGTTCGCCCAGGGCCGTGGAGAAGTCGGCGCCGCCACGGACCCGCTCGATGATGCGGTCCATGACGCGCCGGAACCCGGGATCGGTCGTTTGCTCGCACAGGATCTCCAGCGCCTCCAAGAGGGAGATGCCCGCGGAGATCATCGTGGAAAGCTGCCGCGTCCAGACGACGATGTCCTTGGTGCGAACCTTCGCCCGCGGCGCCCGCCCGAACAACGTGCGCTTGGCGGCCAGCCCGCTGTCCTCCGTGAGCTGGAGGACGGTCAGGTTCTTCCTCTTGAGCTGGTCGAGGGCGGACGCCCGGTCCGAGGCTTTCACGGTTCCGTCGATCTTCCGCCCTTCGGTGGACCGCGCTTCGTACGTGTAAACCGCCATATTCTCTCCGACACGCTATCAGCGGTCAGCTCTCAGCAATCAGTGCTTTCAGCTGATAGCTGACGGCTGATAGCTACGAGCTTCAATCGGCCATCGTCATGCGCAGGACTTCTTCCAGCGTGGTCCGGCCGCGCATCGCGTTGAGCAGACCCGTCCGGCGCAGCGTCAGCATGCCATGCTCAAAGGCGCAGCGCTTCATGTCCATCGACGACCGGCCCTCGATCACCAAACGCCGGATGTCGTCGTTGATCTCCAAGGCTTCCAGCACCGCGAAGCGGCCCCGATAGCCGCCCGTGCACGCGTTGCAGCCCACCCGCTTGAAAAGCTGCCAGTTCGAGAAATCCTCCTCCTTGAATCCCATCTTCAAGGCGAGTTTCTTTTCGGGCATCACGTCCGTCGGCGCCTTGCATTTGTCGCACAGCTTCCGCATGAGCCGCTGGGCCGCGATGAGGATCGTCGAGGACGAGACCATGAAGGGATCGATCCCCATATCCACCAAGCGCGTGATCGAACTGGCCGCGTCGTTCGTATGCAGCGTCGAAAACACCAAGTGGCCGGTGATGGCCGCCTTCACGGCGATGTCGGCGGTCTCGAAATCGCGGATTTCCCCGATCATGATCGTGTCGGGGTCCTGGCGCAAAAGGCTTCGCAGGGCCGAGGCGAACGTCAGGCCGCGCTTGACGTTGACCGGAACCTGAATGACACCCTCGAGCTGGTATTCGACGGGGTCTTCGACCGTGCAGACGTTTTCCTCCGGATCCAGGACTTCCCTCAACGACGCGTACAGCGTCGTCGATTTCCCGCTGCCGGTCGGCCCGGTGACCAGCAGCATCCCGTACGACGCCGCCAGCGCCCGGCGGAAGGCGTTCTCCGCCTCCTTCTCAAAGCCGAGCTGAGAGATGCCCATGTTGAGGCTCGAGGAGTCCAGGACGCGCAGGACCGCCTTTTCCCCGTGGATCGTCGGAAGGATCGAGACGCGGAAGTCCACTTGGCGTCCCTCGAACTTGACCTGGAACTTGCCGTCCTGCGGGATCCGCCGCTCCGCGATATCCAGGTTGGACATGATCTTGATGCGCGAGACCATCGAGTTCAGGAGCGTCCGGGGAGGAGACGCGATCTCCCGCAGGATGCCGTCGAGGCGGAGGCGGACGCGCACCGTCTTTTCGAACGGCTCGATGTGGATATCGCTGGCGCGCTGGGACAGGGCGCGGATGACGAGATTGTTGATGATCTTGATGACCGGCGATCCGCTGGCCTCCGCCTGCGCCTTGGACAGGTCGACGATCTCCTCGACCTCCTGCTTGATCTCCATGTCCACGTCGGCTTCGGACTCCGCTTCGAGCTGCCGGATCGCCGCTTCGGCGGCGGCCGCGACGGACTCGGCCGTCGCGCTTTCCGCGGGCGCGCTCGTCACGGATTCCCCGTCGCCCTTCCCTTCTCCGTTGCCGCCCACGCCCGCGTAGGCACGCGCGATGTTGCGGCGGATGGCGCGCTCGGTGCTGACGACGGTCCGCAAGTCGCAGTTCGTCAGGATCCGCACGTCGTCCAGCTTGAGGATGTCGAAGGGATTGCCGACGGCGATGGTCAGGACGCCGCCGACCCGGGCGATCGGCAGGACGCAGTAATAAGTCGCCAGCTCGTACGTCAGGGACATCAGAGCTTCGTTTTCGAAGTCCACGCGGTCCAGATCGACCGGGCATATGCCGACTTCCTGCGCCAGGGCGCTCAGCAGGCTCGTCTCGTCCATGATCTGGCGCTCGAGGAGAAAGTCGGCGAACGACGCGGAGTCAGACCGATCCGCCGAGGCGATCGCCTCTTCCGCCTTGGCGACGTCCAAGACGCCGTGTTTCACGAGGACCTTCTTGATGCGCTGCGCGAATTTATCTCTCATAAGTCCTGCACTACCTCGCCGAGGGAGCCGTTTTGGGGGAGCCCGCCATGTGATACTTTCCGATGCAGGTCTCGATCTGCGACAACGTCGAGATGTAGAAGAACGCGACCGATCCCGTCCGGCGCTCGACGGTGTCCACGACGTCGGAGGGCGGAGGTCCCGCGATCGCGACCAGCAAGACGCGTCCGATCTTATCCAGCACCACGAACTGATTGTTCATCATGAACGGAATTTCGAAGATCGCCTCGACGTCCTTGGAAACATGGTACGCCGCCGCGTTCACGTAGGGAAGCCCCAGGTGCTTGCACAGCGCCAGCGTCAGGTCCTGCTCCGTCAGGACGTTCATCTCTTGGAGGACCCGATGGAACGGAGCGCCGCTCGACTTCTGGCGCTCGATCACCTGCGCCAGCACCTCCTCCTTGAGGAGCTTTTCTTCGCGGATAATGTCCGGCAGGCTTTTTTTCGTCGTCTTCGGCAGATTCGACATGGGTCCTGAGTCGGCGCGCGGCGAGGCGTCGCCGTCCAATGCGCGCGGTCCCCGGAAGGTCACGGCGCCTTCACCCCCCGGTTTCCCGCGTCGCCTTCATAATAATGCGCCCGCAGGCCCGCGCACCTATTTCCGGGGCAGGTTTAACCTCGCTGGAACGTCTTCTTGAGATCCTCCTGGTCCGAACTGTAGTTCAGCGCCGTTTCGTAAGTGATGTGGCCCGCCTTGTACAGTTCATAGAGCGATTGGTTCATGGTCCTCATCCCCAGCTTTCCCGACGTCTGGATCACCGAATAGATCTGGTGCGCCTTGCTCTCCCGAATGAGCGACCGGGCGGCGGGCGTCATGGTCAGGATCTCGCAGGCCAGGACGCGGCCCTTGCCGGCGGCCTTGGGAATGAGTTGCTGGCAGAAGATCGCCGACAACGTGAACGAAAGCTGGGTGCGCACCTGCTGCTGCTGATAGGCGGGAAAGACGTCGATGATGCGGTTGATGGTCTGGACGGCGTCGCTCGTATGCAACGTCGCGAACGTCAGGTGCCCCGTTTCCGAGATGGTGAGCGCCGATTCGATCGTCTCCAGGTCCCGCATCTCGCCGATCAGCACCACGTCCGGATCCTGGCGCAGGACGTGGCGAAGCGCCATCTTGAACTCATGGGTATCCGTGCCGACTTCCCGCTGGTTGATCAGGCAATTCTTGTTGCGATGGATGAACTCGATCGGATCTTCCACGGTCACGATGTGGCAATATTCGGTGGCGTTGATATAGTCGATCATGGCCGCCAGCGTGGTGGACTTGCCGCTGCCCGTCGCGCCGGTCACCAGGATGAGTCCCTTGGGAAGCTCGCACAATTCCTGGCAGACCTTGCGCGGCAGGCCGAGATCGTCGAAGCCCCGCACCGAATTGGGCACGAGGCGGAACACGGCGCCCACGGCATTGCGCTGTAGGAACACATTGGTGCGGAATCGTCCCAGATTCTCCACCCCGAACGAGAAATCCAGCTCCCAATCCTTCTCGAATCGCGCCACCTGATCGTTGCTGAGAATGCCGTAGATCAGCTTCTGGGCCTCGTCCTTCGAAATGACCTCGAATTCCGTGGGCTTGAGCAGGCCGTCCACGCGGATGCGCGGCGGAGATCCCACGCTGAGATGCAGGTCGGAACCGCCTCGCTGAACCAGCAACTGCAACAGCTCTTCCAGGCTGACCATGTGTCACCTCTAGAAGACAGAAGACGAAGTCAGAAGCCAGAAGCCAGAATAATAAGGAACGCGCTTCGCGCCTCTTATTCTGGCTCCTTGCTCCTGACTTCTGGCTTCGGTTGTCATTCCTCTTCTTCTTTAGCCACCTGCGCGCGGGCGATGACCTCTTCCGCCAACCGCTGCGGCATGGGTTCGTAATGCGAGAATTCGATGGAGTAGCTCCCCTCTCCCCCGGTCACCGAGTGCAGATCGGTCGAATACGTCATGATTTCCTTCAAGGGGATCGTCGCGCGAATGATCTGGAGGGTGCCCTGCGAATCCATGCCCTGGATGCGCCCCCGGCGCGCGTTCAGATCGCCCGTGATGTTGCCCATGTACGGCGTCGGCACCGCCACTTCGATGTTCACGATCGGTTCCAGGAGCACGGGCTTGGCGGCGCGGAACGCCTCCTTGAACGCCTTGGAGCCCGCGAGCTTGAACGATTCGGGGCCGGAGTCCACCTCATGATACGACCCGTCGTAGACTTCGACTTCGACATCCACGACGGGGTAGCCCGCGATCACGCCTTTCTCGCACGTTTCGCGCACCCCCTTCTCCACCGCCGGAATGAATTGCTGCGGGATGCGGCCCTGCGTGATGGCGTCCTCGAACTTGAAGCCTTCCCCGCGCGTGGTCGGACGGACTCTCAGGTAGACCTCGCCGTACTGGCCCCGGCCGCCGCTCTGCTTCTTGTGTTTGTGATGCCCTTCGGCAGCCGCCAGAATGGTCTCCTTGAGGGCGATCTTGGGTTGCTTGGTCGTCAATTGGACCTCGAACTTGCGCTTCAGCCGGGCCAGGATGAGGTCGAGGTGCAACGTGCTCATGCCCGAAATCACCATTTCGCCGGTGGCCTGGTCCCGACTGAACGTGAACGTCCGATCGCTCGCGTCCATCTTCTGCACGGACTCCGACATGCGCGCCAAGTCTTGCTTCGACTTCGGCTCCACGGCCAGCGAGACCATCGGCGTGGGAAACGCGAACTCCGCATAGCGGATCAGGGCGGACGGATCGCACACGGTGTCGCACGTGTTCAATTCGTCCACCTTCGTCACGCACACGACATCGCCGGCGATCGCCGAGGCGCAGGGACGCTGCTCCTTGCCGAACGGCTTGAACATGCCGCCGATGCGCGCGCTCTTTCCGGTGCGTTGATTGAACAGCGGCGCGTCGTGGGCCAGCGTGCCGCTGTAGATGCGGATATAGGAAAGCTTGTGGACGAAGGGATCGGCCACCGACTTGAAGACCTGGCCTGACAAGGGCTCGGATGTCTTGGCTTCCCGCGTCCGCTCCGTCTTGGTCTCCGGATCTTCTCCCTTGCGGGGAGGGATATCCGCCGGCGACGGGAAATTTCGAGCGACGAAGTCCGCCACTTCGGCGACTCCCAGATCCTTTCCGGGGGCCGCGCACAGCACCGGAACGATCCGGCCGTCACGAATCGCCTTCGGCAGCGCCTTCTGGATCTCCTCGGCTCCGGGCGTCTCTCCGCCCAGGTATTTTTCCATCAAGGCGTCGTCGATTTCGTACAGAGATTCGAGCGCCTGAGTCGCGAGGTCGGACAGGTCGGAGGGAGCCTGATCGGCCTTGTCCGCCACGTTGACCACGCCCTTGAACGACGCGCCCTGTCCGAGGGGCAGGATCAAGGGGACGCAGGAGCGGCCGAAGAGTTGGCGAACTTCGTCCAGGACCTTGCGGTAATCCGCGTTGTCCAGGTCCATCTTGTTGATGCACACCGCCCGCGCCACCCCGATCTTCTGCGCCTGGTCCCACATCTTGCGGGTATTGACCTTGATGCCCTGCACGGCATTGACGCAAACCACGGCGGCTTCGACCGCGTGAAGGGCGCAAATGGCCTCTCCGACAAAATCGGCGGATCCGGGCGCATCGAACAGATTCAGTTCGCGCCCCTGCCACGTCGCCGACGCAATGGCCAGGTCGATCGAACTCAGACGCTCTTTCTCCTCCGGTTCGTAATCGAACACGGAGGTCCCTTCCTCCACCGACCCCATGCGCCCGACCGCCTTGGCTTTGAAGAGGATCGCGTCGGCGAGGGTCGTCTTGCCCGAATCGCTGTGACCGACGAAGGCCACGTTGCGGACGTCCTTCGTGTCGTACTTGGCCATGCTCCTCCGTGGGCGCGCACCGGAATGGTACGTGAGCGCGGCTCAATGTTCGAATTCACCCCTTCATGCGGGCGGGGGGACGCCAGCACCCCCTCCGCGTAAGCGGCTGGACGCCGGCCGTTGGAGGGCGGTTCTCCTCGAAGTATACCTTTCGAGAGGAAGGAGAGTCAAACGGGCCCTCCGCTCACGGCGGAGTCCCGCCGGCCACGCGCGTGCTTCGACCACGACCCCGCACGAAGGCGGCCCCTTCCCATCCCCGTGAAAATGTCGAAACTTCTTGGCCGCCAGCGGCCTTCGGTCGCATCGCCACCCGCGGAGCGGGTGACGATGTTGCGGAATCATGTACTCCGGAATCGACGGCGATTATCGCGCCACGACAATTTCCACGCGGCGGTTCTTCGCCTTGTTTTTCGGATCGACCGGCTGGTACTCGCCATAACAGTCCGCAACCAGGTGCCGGGGATCGAATTTGGCCTTCTCGATCAAATAATGCACGACGGCATGGGCTCGTTCGAAAGAAAGGTCCCAGTTGCAATGGTACTTGCTCTTCGTACGCCGGATCGGGTCGCTGTCGGCATGGCCTTCGACCCGGATCATCGATCCCCGGTACGAGGATCGGATCATGTCGGCGACCTTGGCGAGCGTCCGTTCTCCTTCGGTCGTCAATTTGGAAGATCCGCTGGCGAAAAATACGTCCGAAGGCAGGTCGATGACGGTGTCGTTGCCCCGGCGACGGAGCTGAATTCCCCGCCCCTTCAGGTCCTCGGGCAACGTCATTTCCGGGCCCGCCGGCGCGGACGCCTTTCGTGAGGCCATGTCGCGCTTCAGCTCCGCTTCCCGCGCCTCGCTGGCGGCGAGCTGGGCTTCCAGGGTCGTATTCCGGCGGATCAGATCTTCGCGCTCCCGCGAGAGTTCCTGGAGACGCATGTCCATTTTCGCTCCGGCGCATCCCAGGGCGGTCATGGCGGCGGCGACGACGACGGCGAGCGTGGCGATGGTTCGGGTCATGGGTGCCCCCTCTCAAAACGGATCTCTCATTCTCGGGCGAGCGTACGCCAGGCGCGGGCCCGCTCTTCTTGAGGCTATATCGACACGATCGGGAGAGGTTCTTGACTGGAAAATTGACTCGCCCGCAAGGACGAGTCAGCCACGCCGAAGCCCCGCCCGTTCTTCAGGAAAGTCCGATGAACGGGCGGGGCGAAGGCGGGTCTTCCAGGAGCCGGATCTCATCCGGGACCGCCCCGCACCCATTCCAGGTACCACAGGATCGCGGCGCGGATCGGACGGTCGGCGAAGAGGACCGCCGCGGCGCCCGCCGCCAGGAAGGGGCCGAACGGGACGTATCCCATGCGCCGCACCGCCACCCACTTGCCCATGCCGAAAAGGGCGCCGGCCAGGACCGACACGAAGATGGCGATCAGCACCCCGTCCGGTCCGAGAAAGGCGCCCAGGAACGCCATGAACTTCACGTCTCCGAAGCCCATCGCTTCCTTCCGGAACACCAGCTTGCCGAACACCCCGACCGCGTAGATCACCCCTCCTCCGACGAACGCCCCCGCCGCGGCCGTCATCAATCCCGAGACGTGCTCGCGAAGCGCCGGCTCCGCCGCCAGCCATCCCAACGCCTCGGCGCCCACCGGACGCTCATGGATGAAGGGAAAGGCGGCTCCCGCCGCCAGGCCCGCGATCAGCCCGGACAGCGTGACTTCATCCGGCAGGATGGTGAAATCGAGATCGATGAAGGTGCAGACGATCAACGCCGCGGACAGATATGCCTGGAGCGCGAACTCCACGATCCGTTCAAACGCCGGCCGTCCCTCGCCATGAAAAATCTGCGCGGTCGCCGCCCCGGCGAAGATCAGGCCGGTCATCAGCTCGACGAGCGCGTAACGAGGCGAGATGGGCGCCCGGCACCGGCGGCATCGGCCGCGGAGCGCGATCCAGCTCGCCACCGGGATGTTGTCGTACCACGCGATGGGAAACAAGCACGTCGGGCAGCGGGACCGCGGGCGCACGATCGACATGCACTCGCGCGGGAGGCGGAAGATGCAGACGTTCAGGAAGCTGCCGACCAGCAATCCCAGGATTCCGGCGAACGCCGTCCAAAGAAGCCCGTGCTCCGGCGGCATCGTTCGGCGCGGAGGCTATTCGGGCCTCATCGCCACGCCCCACGCGCCCAGTTTCTGGCGGATCTCCTTGATCGACGTCCCTCCGAGGTTCTTGCTCTTCAGCAACTCCTGTTCCGAATGCTGAAGCAAATCGGCGACGGTGACCGCGCCCAGCTTCTCGAAGACCTTGCGGATCCGGCCCGACCATTCGAACTCGGACAGGGGTTTGTTCATCACCTCGGACTCGGGCTCCGCCTCGGACCCCGCCGCTTCGGCCGCGTCCGCCTCGCCGACCGCGCTGGCCAGGTTCAGGCCCTTGGTGGTGAGGAACTCCTTCACTTCGCGAAGGGAGGTCTTTCCGAAATTGGGGATCTCCAGAAGCTCCTCCTCCGATCGCGAGATCAGATCGCCCAACGTGACCAGCCCGAGCTTCTGCAACGCGTTGCGCACGCGCTGGGAAAAGTTGATTTCCGTCAGGGGTTGGTTGAGGATCTGCGCGGCTTTCGCCTCGCGCCGCGCCGCGTCCTCGTCGTAAAACATGCTCAGCGACGCCTGGGCGTCCTTCAGATACAGCCGGGCCCGCGGATGGCTCGGAAAGTACTCGAGCACCGCCCGGAAGCACTCCTCGGCTTTTTCGTACTCGCTGCGGTCCTCGTACAGCAGTCCGAGGTTGATCATCGTGTTCACGTGCACCGGCCGGGTCGACCGGAGCTGCTCGTACAGTTCCATCGCCCGCCCCTCCTCGCCCCTCAGGTCGAAGAGATACGCCAATCGGAACTGCGACGGCGGGTGTCCCGGCTCCAGCTCCAGCGCTCTTTCATACTGCTCGATCGCGTTGTCCCGATAGCCTTGCAGGTCGAACCACAGACCCTTCACATACACGAGGGCCGCATCGTCCGGATGCTTCTTCAGTTGCCGCTCCAGGTGCGACTCGGCGGAATCGAAGTGGCCCGATCGCGATTCCGCTTCGGCCAGCGCCGCCGCCGTGCAGGCGTCGGAGGAGTCCACTTCCAGCGCCTCCTTCAGCAGGGGGACCGCCAGATCCGGCTTTCCCACGTCCAGGTACGAGACGCCCAGCAGAAAGGCCCTCTCGCGGCTGGTCCGCGTCTTTTCAAAAATAGGAATCGCGTCTTCGACCCGCCCCAGGGTCCACAACATGGTGGCGCGGCGCGTCTCCGCCTTGTTCTCGCTGGAAAGCTTGCGGGCCACGGACGCGAAACCCTCCACGAGCGACTCCAGGGCGGTGCGCCGGTCGATGCTGCAATGAATCAGCCGGCGCAGTTCCATCAGCTTCGCCGGCGAAAGATCTTCGGAAGCGAAGATCTCCTGAACATCGAAAGTTTCTTCGGTCTTGGGCATGAGAAATGCTCCGTTCGGGGAAAACAGGGTTTTAAACGGCGGCGCGCCCTCGAGTAGAGTGACGCTCACTCCCTTCGGTCGCTCGCTTCGGAAACGGCGGCTCGCCGGCCCCGAAGGGGCAACTCCGGGACGGCCTCGCACGCCATTTCCAGACGCGGGCGGGGCTTTTGACTCCGCCCGCTTTCAAGCGGAACAGCCCCGCCGCGTGCGGCGGGGCTTCCACGGTTGTGAACTTATAGCCGAAGGGCCCCGAAGGGTCAACATCAAGGTTGGGGCGACCCATCGCCCTCCTTCGGTTCGGGCCGCTCGGGCGAAGGGTTCGCCGGCGAAGGAGCCTGCGCGATGCGCACCTGCGCGGGCCGCAGCACGCGGTCATGGATCACGTAGCCGCGCCGCACCTCCTCGAGGATGCTGGATTCCGGAGCCTGTTCCGACGGCACCAGTTCCACCGCCTCGTGATATACGGGATCGAACACGCGCCCTTCGGTGTTCATGGGACGTATGCCGGCCTTGGCCAGAACGCGGAGCAGCTCCCGATCGATGATCCTCAAGCCCTCGAGGATGGGCCGGGTCTCTTCTCCCTTCACGTCGAGATGCAGCGTCCGATCGATCGCGTCGAGAACCGGCAGGAACTCGCGGGCGAACGATTCGACCGCGTATCGCCGGAATTCCTCCTGCTCGCGGCGCGCCCGGGTCTGATAGTTGATGAAATCGGCCTGGGTCCGCTTGGCCAGATCCAGGTATTCCTGGGCCCGTGCCGCGGCGGCGCGAAGCGTCTCCGCTTCCGCATACGGCAGGCGAACCTCCTCTTCCTTCGGCAGGGACGCCGGCTCCGCTTCCGGTTTCACTTCATCTTGTTTTTTTTGATCCACCATAGTTCACACGACTCGCGACTCACGACTCGCGACTCCAGACTCATGACTAATTCCCGAACCACTTCTCGAAAAATCCCTTCTTGCCCTGTTGCTCCCGTTCCAGGCGGCCGAACTCCTCTAGAATCTCTTCCTGGCGGCGCGTGAGCTTGGTCGGCACGTGGATCGTCACCTGAACGAACAGATCGCCGCGCCCTCGGCCTTCGATGCGGGGAACGCCCTGTCCCTTCAGCCGGAAAATCTGGCCCGACGGGGTGCCCCTGGGAATCCTGAGCTGGGCCCGCCCCTCCAGCGTGGGCACCTCGATTTCGCCGCCCATCGCGGCGGCGGCGAAGCTCAGCGGAATCTCGCAATGCAGATCCGCGTCCCGACGCTTGAAGAACGGATGCTCCCGAACGTAGACGTCCACGTAGAGATCACCCGGCGGACCTCCGTCGTGCGACGGCTCGCCTTCCCCGGCGAGGCGCATCCGCGTGGAGTTGTCGATGCCCGCGGGAATCTTGACGGAGATATGCCGCTTGACCCGCGTCGTCCCCCGGCCGCGGCACTCCGGACAGGGATGGGTGACGATCCGGCCCTGACCGCCGCACGCGGAGCACGTTTGCTTCACGCTGAAGAACCCGGCGCTGCGCATGATCGCCCCGCGCCCGTCGCACGCGCCGCACGTTTCCGGTTTCTTGCCGGCGGCGCTCCCGCTTCCCCGGCACTTCTCGCACAGCTCCTCGCGATAGAGATCGATCGACTTCTCCGTCCCGAAGGCTGCCTCCTTGAAATCGATCTCGACTTCCACCCGAAGGCTGGTCCCCTTGCGGGGACCTCGCCGGCCGCGCCCCATGCCAAAAAAATCGGCGAAGATGGATTCGGCCCCAAAGATGTCCCCGAACGACTGGAAGATGTCTTCGAACGAGGCGCTCTCGAAGTCGCGGGTCGCGTATCCGCGCAAACCCTCATGCCCGTACCGATCGTACTGGCGCCGCTTTTCCTCGTCCGAAAGGACGTCGTAGGCCTGCGAGATCTTCTTGAATTTCTGCTCCGCTTCCTTGTCGCCCGGATTCCGATCGGGATGATATTTCAGCGCGAGATTCCGGAACGCCTTGCGAATTTCATCCGCCGGGGCGTCACGCCGTACCCCCAGGATCTCGTAATAGTCCTGCTTGTCATCCATTCAAACTCTTCGCTGCGATGTCTGGGCTCCGTTAAGAAACGATCGCTCGATTTTTGAAGAAACCGCCAAAACGCTGAAACGCCATCGGATGTCCTTTCTCGGGTTCTCTTGGCGCTTTGGTGCTTCAGGGGCCTTCCCAACAAACCGCATCAGTTGTTTTCCTTGCGAACCCATGAAGTCCAAACTCTAGACGCGGACGCCCCGGGAGGGCGCGTAAGGGCCCCCGACGCGGGACTTCAGACTCCGGACCAGGGACTCCGCGCCCCAGGATAACCGGACGCCTATTTCTGGGGCGCGGTACCTAATGCACCGCGCCCGCGATCGCTTTTTTCTTGTCCTTGAGTTCCGCGATGACCGCGCCCGAGGTCAGCAACATCGACGCCACGCTGGCCGCGTTCTGAAGCGCGCATCGCACCACTTTGGCGGGATCGAGCAGCCCGGTCGCGAACAGATCCACGAATTCGCCCTTGGAGGCGTCGAAGCCGTGCGTGTCGGGCTTCTCCTCCGTATCGGCCACGATGAGCGACGGATCGTATCCCGCGTTCTTGGCGATGTTCGCCACCGGCGCGCGCAGCGCCTGAGCCACCACCTGGGCCCCCATCGCCTCATCGCCTTCCAGCTTGAGGGCGTCGAGCGCCCGTCTGGCCCGAAGCAGCGCGGCGCCGCCGCCAGCCACGATCCCCTCTTCCGCCGCCGCGCGCACGGCATGCACGGCATCCTCGACGCGGAACTTCCGTTCCCGCGCCTCCACCTCGGTCGCGGCGCCCACCTTCAGGATCGCCACGCCCCCCAGAAGCTTGGCGAGCCGCTCCTCGAGTTTCTCCCGATCGTAGTCGCTCGTCGTCTTCTGGATCGACGCGCGAATCTCGGCGATCCGGCCTTCGATCGATTTCCGATCGCCTTGCCCGCCGACAATCGTGGTCTTTTCCTTCTCCACCACGACCCGCTTTGCCTGCCCCAATTGGGCCAGCCGCAGCTTCTCCAGCTTCAAGCCGGCTTCGTCCGTCAACAACACGCCGCCGGTCAGGATCGCGATGTCCTGTAGGATGGCCTTGCGCCGGTCCCCGAACGCCGGAGCTTTGACCGCCACCGCACGAAGAATACCGCGGAGCTTGTTGACGACGAGCGCCGTCAGCGCTTCGCCTTCGACTTCCTCCGCGACGATCAGCAACGGGCGCCCGGCATGGGCGACCTGCTCCAGCAACGGAACCAGCTCCGCCACATTGGCCAGCTTCTTGTCGGTCAGGAGCAGGACGACGTCCTCATATTCCGCCGTCAGGGAATCGGGCTTGTTGATGAAATAGGGAGAGACAAAACCCTTGTCGAACTGCATTCCATCCACGAATTCCATCGTGGTTTCGAACGTCTTGCCCTCTTCGACGGTGATGACGCCTTCCCGTCCCACTTTCTCGATCGCGTCGGCGACCAGCGCCGCCACCGGCTCGTCGTAGTGTGAACTGATCCGGGCCACGTGGAGATAGTCCTCCCGTCCCCGGACGGGGCGGCTGCTCTTCCGGACTTCCTCCACCACGGCCTCCACCGCCCGGTCGATCCCGGACTTGAGGCGTGCGGGATGCACTCCCACGGAGAGGCGTTTCAAGCCTTCCGCGTAAATGGCCTCGGCCAGAATGACGGCCGTGGTCGTGCCGTCCCCCACGGCGTCGTTGGTCTTGTCCGCCGCCGCGTTGGCCAGCTTCGCCCCGACGTTCTCGATCGAATCCGGGAACTCGATTTCCTTGGAAACCGTCACGCCGTCCTTGGTGGCCTGGGGCGAGCCCGTCTTTCGCTCCAAGAGGACGTTCCGGCCGCTGGGCCCCAGCGTTACGCGGACGACCCGGGCCATCGCGCCCAGCCCTTCCCTGATCTTCCTGCGGGCTTCATCGCCGAACATCAATTGTTTAGCCATTCCTGTTCTCCGCCTGCTGATCGCTGACAGCCGATGGCTGAAAGCTTCCTATTGAATGACCGCCAAGATCTCGTGCTCCTGCACGATCTTGTACTCCTGGTCGTTCAGCTTGATGTCGTTGCCGCTGTACTTTCCGTAGATGACGCGGTCTCCGACCTTGACCTCCGGCGCCACGCGATTTCCGTTTCGGAGCAGCTTGCCCGGCCCCACCGCCACGACCTCGCCCTTCGTCGATTTCTCCTTCGCCGTGTCGGGCAGAATGATGCCTCCCGCCGTCCGGTCTTCGCTCTCCAACGGCTTAACGACGACATGATCCTCAAGGGGTTTCAGCTTCATCATGCGCTCCTCTCATTTCTCGGTTTTTTTCTTCTTCATCTCCCACATCTCCCCGCATCTCCCCATCCCCTACATCATCGGAGCCCCCGCTCCCACGGCGCGTTCATTCTCCTCCTCGGGAATTTCGCTGACGAGCGCCTCCGTCGTCACCAGCAACGACGCCACGCTGGCCGCGTTGATCAACGCCGTGGCCACCACTTTGGCGGCGTCGATGATTCCCGCCTTCCCCAAGTCCGTGAATTCGCCCGTTTCCACATTGAGCCCGAATCCCGCTTTGCCCGTGCGCACTCGCCGCACGGCCAGCGAGGAATCCATCCCGGCGCTCAGGGCGAGTTGGCGAAGAGGCGCCTCGAGCGCCCGATGAACGATATCCGCGCCGATCTTCTCGTCGCCCTCAAACGATAGGCCCAGGAGCGCCGAACTCGCCCGAAGCAGGGCCACGCCGCCTCCGGCTACGACGCCCTCCTCGAGCGCCGACCGGACCGAATGGAGCGCATCTTCGACCCGGCGCTTGCGTTCCTTGAGCTCCGTCTCCGTCGCGGCGCCGACGTCGATCCGGGCCACGCCTCCCGACAGCTTGGAAAGCCGCTCCTGAAGCTTCTCGCGGTCGTACTCGGAATCGCTCTCCTCGTATTCCCGGCGGATGGCGGCGATCCTCGCTTCGATCTCTTTGGGCGAGCTCGCGCCTTCCAGAATCGTCGTATTGTCCGCGTCCAGAATGACCTTCTTGGCGCGGCCGAGGCGATCGAGACCGACCTTGTCCAGATCGATGCCCAGATCCTTGAAGATCGGCTTCGCGGAGGTCAGGATGCCGATATCTTCGAGCATCGCCTTGCGCCGGTCTCCATAGCCCGGCGCCTTGACGGCGCAGGCCTGTAGCACGCCGCGCAGCTTGTTCACGACCAGCGTGGCCAGCGCCTCCCCCTCGACGTCCTCGGCGATGACCAGCAGCGAACGCTTCGCCTGAGCGACCTTCTCCAGCAACGGCACGAGCTTCGCAACGGACGAGAGTTTGTCTTCAAGAATGAGGATCAGAGGATTCTCCAACACGCATTCCGCATCCTCCTGCGAGGTGACGAACTGCGGAGAAAGGAACCCGCGATCGAACTGCATCCCCTCGACGATCTTGATCTCCGTGCGGATTCCCTTCCCTTCTTCAATCGCGATCGCGCCGTCTTTGCCCACTTTGGCGAAAGCGTCCGCCAGCATTTCCCCCACGCCGCGATCGCCCTTCGAAGCAATCATGGCGAGCTGGATGATGCGCTCGCGATCCGTGGCCTGGACCGGCTCGGCCTGCTTGCGAACCGCGTCGGCGACCGCCTCGGCCGCTCGTTGAATTCCCTTCGCCACGGCCATCGGGTTGGCCCCGCCCGTCACGACCTTGAAACCCTCCCGGAAGATCGCCTCCGCCAGGACGGACGACGTCGTCGTGCCGTCTCCGGCCTGGTCGCTGGTCTTGGAGGCGGCTTCCTTGACCATCTGGGCGCCCATATTTTCAAAGGGATCCGTCAATTCGACCTCGTCGGCCACTGCGGAGCCCTCGGTCGTCACCGTGGGGGCACCCCAACTTTTTTCTATGACCACGGAGCGGCCGCGGGGCCCCAACGTGGCACGAACGGCGCTACAGATCTTGTCGACACCCCGCCGGACGGCTTCGCGCGCCTCGTGATCGAAGAGAATCTGCTTTGGCATTGCATCCTCCCGATGCCTAGAGAGTCGGTGATTGCGGACTGTTCGGCAACCTCGCAATCGTTATGCCAAGCTCTCGTGCCCGAATGAAATATAACCCATTCAGCTACATATGCTAATAATCAGACCGCCAGACGCATCCGCGGATTGCCAGAGTGGCAGACATGATGGCAGATGGGACAAAGCCGTGGTAGTGTCTGTCGAACGGGAGGGTTGACAGGTGTTTCTAATGGGAGCGCGACGGCATTTTACTCCGACGCGCCTTCAGCGAACTTCCTCGAGAAACTTCTCGATTGCGCCCAGGAGGCGCGCCTCGCTCAAGTAGGTACCCGACATCACGGCCTGTTTCAATTCCGCGATGCGCTCCAAGCGTACCTCGGGCAACGTCAGGCTTTCCGCGACAAGCCGTCCTACCTCGGATACTTCGATTCGATCTGCGGCGGCGGGCGCCTGGGGGACCGAAACGGACTGGAGCCGATCTACCCGAATCCCCTCGATCCTACCTGGCCCCGCAACGCCTTCCGTCCTTCCGATCTCCATCGGATCCTCCTGAATCCCGCGCGGGAGAGCGCGGGTCCCGCGGAAGCGTTCGGCGCCTGTCAGAAAGTATATCGGCCGGTCACCGGAAAATCTTGAGCCCGCCTCAAAAAGTTCCTTCCGCTCGGTCAGGCTCAGCCCGCCGAAGCCCCGCCCATTCTTCAGGAAAGTCCGATGAACGGGCGGGGCGAAGGCGGGTTGAGGTCCTCGCAAATCTCTTCCGCCATTTGACCTGGGGCGACCGTATTACTAGAATCCTCTCCACACAGGAGGCTCGTATGAAAATCCGCTTCGCGTTGGCGATCGCCGCCGTTGCCTTCGTCGCACAGCCTGCCTACTCCCAGGATGATCCGGAGCAGGTCAAGAAGAACATCATGGCTGTGGTGAAGAAACGGCTCGAAGAAGAACGGGCCAAGATCCTGGAGCAGATCAGCAAGATCCTCGACGAGGAGTTGTCCCGGCAGAAACCCGCGGACAAGCCGGCGGAAAAGGAAAAGGAAAAGGAGAAGAAGCCCGCTGACGAAAAGAAGGCGGAAGATCCGGCGTCGCGCGAGGGAGACAAGAAGGCGCGCGACATCGAACGGAAACTGGCGCAGCTCGACGAACAGCGCGACAACCTACAGCGAGATCTGCGGGCGATCAAGCGCGCCTCCGACGACGCCAAGATCATCAAGGATGCCAAGGAGAATCCGCCGGAAGACGGGCAGGCGATGCAGGAGGAGTTCCAGGAGTACTTCCAGGCTCACAACGACAAGGAATACAAGGATTCCATCAAGGGCTTCAAGCGGTTGTACCACGCGTTCCACGAGTCGGACAATCGGGGCGCGCGCCGGTTCGCGGCCACGAGCGCTTACAACGTTTGCTGCGGTTATGCCCTCGTGGGGGACAAGGAAGAGGCGCTCGACTGGCTGGAGCTCTCGATCAAGGCGGGATTCGATACCGACCGCGACTTCGACCATATGAGGCAGGACAGCGACCTCGACAGCCTTCGCAAGGAGCGCCGATACCTGAAGCTGATGGCGGACCGCTAACGGCGAACCGCGGACGCCGGTCCTCACCGTCTTTCCATCCCTTCGAACCTTCCTTCGTCGGGGCGTGGCTCAGTCTGGCTAGAGCGCTTGGTTCGGGACCAAGAGGTCGTGGGTTCAAATCCCGCCGCCCCGATTAGATGGGTTATAAGGGGTTTCGCCGGAGACATGTCTCCGGTAAGATGGCCCCGTCGAGAGGGACGCTTTCCGCAAGGAGGCGTCCATGGGTCGCAAGAAGTCGTCCCGCGTGGCCGTCGTCGTGGAGGGCACGGAAGTCGGCTCGCTTTACCTTCGCCATCGACGCTGGTGGTTCGACCATCGGGCCAACGGCGTCCGGCGGTGGGTCAACTTGCAAACGCTTGACCTCGAAGAAGCGATCCGCCGGGCGAAGGCTGAAGCGGCCAAGGTTCCTGTGATTCCTACCGCTCCGACCCTCATGAGCGCTGCCAGACCCAAAACGCTCCAGGAAGCGCTCAAGCTTTACGAGGACGAGTATCGCAGGGAGTACAAGAAATCAAGCCTGAGCCGGGTCCTTCAGACGGTGCGTCCGTTCGTCGCTTTCGTCGGTCCGACGCAACCGCCCGGCGCCATTACGCGGGCGCATCTGAAGGCGTGGAGAAAACTCCTAGCGGAACGGATCGACAAGAACGAGATCGAGCCGGCGACCATCTACGCCGTTTGTGAGACCTCAAGACGAATGCGCTCCGGTCGCGCGGCCGCTTCATCCCTGAGGTCTGCGTACGCCGACATGAACTCCTTCGGCTCGAGGTCCGAGCGAGAGCGCAGGATCTCCAGTCGGATGTCCTTCTCGACAGCCCAAGCCATCACGGTCGGGCGATTGCCGGCGCGCTCCCACTTGATGACGGCCGGATGCGTCACGCCGAATCGGCGTGCGAACTGCTCCAGCGTCATCGAGACCGAATGCCGAATGAAGCGGACTTCGTTCCCGGTCAGTCGAGCCGGCTTTCGAGCAAGCGCCTTCAGGAGCCGATTCGTGAGTTTGTTGTAGTCTACGTCCGGCGTCCAGGCTCCCCTCACACGCACCATCGGTACGTGGACCAGCACAACGGGAAACCCGAACCCCTCGTACACGAGCATCTCCTGACGCTTTCTGTCCAGCACCTTATTCATGGTCATCCTCCGCCTCATCGGCTACAGCTCAATCGCAGTGATAATGAGCAGCCAGTCTTCCTCATCGAACGAGATGGCGATTCGGAGCGCCCGTCCGTCGATCGTCTTTCCTCGAATGGCGTAGTTCCACGCCTGCCATTCGATCTTGAACTCGTCCTTGCTCTTCTCATGCCAGCCACTCTCGATTACTTGACGAATTTCGGGAAGGCCGATGCGACGCTCGTCCTTCCGCTCTGTCGCGTGCCGCGTGTCTCGGTAACGTCCGCTGACCATTCGCTCGCGGGTTCGAGGCAATACGTCCTTGTGCTTGTCTGGCCGCTTCCCCATCTCTTGCACTCTGATTGTAACTCAGTTACATCTCGGCGTCCACTAGATCGACTTCACTGAATACGATTCCGTTGAATTCGCACGGTGGCGACCCGAAAGACGGGAGGCCTTACGTTGGCATCGAGCTGGTGATGGGCACCATTGGCGGTTCTCGTTTGCACGCAGGCCTCCTCGCGACGCCCGAGGGCTTGCTCGCCCGGCTCAAGAACACAAGCACCGATGGTGCGACCCAACCTGTGTCCACCGTGATCGAGTCGATCCGTGTAGATGGCGAATTGCGCCCCTTCCTGCATGAGGCGATCGAGGCCTCGCTCGCGGGACGCCAAGGACATTTCTCCACGAGAGCCATGCGGGGCCGCGTCGCTTTGCGGGGTTGCCGTCCGAGGGTATGGGGGGAAGAGAGCCCCAAGGCTCCCTCACCCCCTGACTTCCGGATCAGCGATCAGTTCATGTGTAGCTGGATGTTGCCTCCTCCGAGGTATCCGCCGGCGGAATAGCCGTTCGAAAGGAAGATATTGAACGTGTCGTTGGTCCCGGGCTCTCCGTTGTCGGCCGCGAAGACGGAGAAGGTGTGGCCCTCCTCTCCGTCGATCCGACAGGTCCCCGTGATACGCCGCTCGTTCGGACCGGTCGCATCGTATCCCGTGATCGTGATGTGCTTGACGTGCATGCCTGTGCCGTGGTCGATGTAGTTGAGGTGGCCCCAGAAGGCGCCGTTCTTGATCCCTCCGGCGACTCCGAAATTCCCCTTGGCCCCGGACGGGGTGCCGGTGATGAACCCCCCGCCGGTGAGAAAGTCCCAGACTTGGGCGTGCGGCCCCGCCGCGCCGCCGCAACAGATGTCGGCATGAGCGGAGCAGATGACGACGTCCGCGAGGGTGGTTCCCTGCAGGACGTCGGTGCAGATCACGTGGAGCGCGTTCACGGTGATCTCGGCGCAATTGCCGTTCACGGACGAGATCTGTTCGTTGATGATGATCCTCAGACCCACGAACGCCACGTTCTCCTGATTGGCCGCTCCGGAGATCGCGACTCCCTCTCCGTTCACCGAAAGGGCGGTGAGCTTCGAGCTTCCGGAGACGGAGGCGTTGCCATTCCCATCGCATTGGGCGTGTGCACACGCCATGGCGAACGAGCAGGAAATGATGTTCGCCCCGACCGTCAGACTAAGGTCGGCCAGCGACGCCTCGGACTTGCTGCAATGGCCCTGGCCGATGGTCGTCGCGTGGCAGACATTCGCGGACACGAGGCCGGCGACGTTCGTCGATAGGAGCGACGCCTCCAGCGCACCGCCTTCGCTCGGCAGGTCGCCGGTGTCACTGATGGTGGTGGTGACGCCGAGCACGCTGGCTTTCACCACGGTCGCCCGGCCGCTGTAGGTGGTCGCGGTATCCGAGGAGCTCGTGGCGGTGGAGTTTTTTTTCCTGCCGTGGCCCTGACCCTGGCCGTTGTCTTCCTGCGGGGTAACGACCTGGCCGGGGATCAGAAGCCCGGCAAGCACCAAGACGAGGAAATACAAATGCCGGGGGATAAATGTTGGGGTTCTCATTTCCAACTCCTTTTGATTCGAAACATCCCTATTCTTTCGAACTTCTTTCAGACGGAAGAAACAGCGGATTGAGGGGAAACCCGCAGAGGGACTCTTGCCAGCCCCCCTGCGGGTTGAGAGAGAGCCATTTGGGGGGAGGCCGCATCTCCTTCCTCCTACGCAATGCCCGCGGGAAGCGCCCCGACGGTTGTCCTCCACGTCGCATTGAGTCGGATGAGATCGTCGACCCTTCGCGTCGTGCCCGTGACTGCGAGCTCGAACGAGGCCTCCGCCTCCGTGATTCGCCCCCGAAGGATAGTGACGGTGGACCGCGATACCGACCGAAATCCTCGAGAATCGGTCGCGCAAGGCTCCTATCGAGAAAGGTCATGTTCACATGTACGGTCTTCGACCTCGTCGGTTTCATGCACATCTCCCTTTCCTATTGGCTGTCTTGCTTAAGAGCAAATGACGTGTCCCTCCGTCGGAAAGGATGTATGGAATTGTAAGCCGCGTGGCAGGACTTCAGCGTCACTCCGTTTCGGCGTTCTTAAACGTCTCATGTTCCAACAGCAGATGCGTCTTCAACTCTCCTTCGCGCCGAACCCCATAAGCGCTTGACGCAGGCATCCATGAGCGGCGACCTCGACCCGCCCGAGGTCGCCGCTACTTACGGATGCACTACGACGGGATTGGGGTCTGCGTTATCGTCTGGTCCCACGAGCCTCGTTACGTAGTCCGACTTCGAACGCATCGCCGCCGCTTCTATGCCCCGGGCCGCCATCTTACGCCTCAGGGCGTCCGCCCCTCCGGGGTCCGGAAGGCTCCACGACACAGCTCGTTGCCTTCCGTTTATCTACGACCTCCTGCGGCCGACGGTTACATGGTTTCTGGAAGGCGACAGGATGTCAGCGGGGCTTTCCCAGAACTTTCGCCAGTCCTTGCGTGAATCTCAATGCATCCCTCCAATCGAGATGCTCTCCGTCCGGACACCGGAAAGAGGACAGAACGGGGACATCCTCGAAGTGGATCGCTTCGGCGGCCGTCGCAGCGGCCAGCCGGTCCCAGTACTCCCGGCGCGGGAAGAGACGCTCCTCGCGCGCGGCCACAACCCCGCTGGACGGCATGAAGAGGAACACGACTTGGCCTCCCCGGCGCCGGATCGCGCGGACCGCCCGAGCGAAACGATTCATCAGCTCTTCCACTTCCTCTGCGGCGGCCGGCGGGCTTATGAGCGGATTGACCCCGTTCCGGTCTGAATCCTTCGCATTCGCCCCGTAAGCCAACCGGACGAATCGGGTGTCCTCCACCGTCATGCCTGAGAGAGGACCGCCGCCGTCCCGATAGCGGTTCCAGAAGAGGGCCACGACATGGTAGACGAAAGGTTTGAATCGCACCCGGCTTTGTACGAGGCGCGAAAGTCGGGCCTCCAGACGTCGCCCCGGGGACCGGCGGAAGTCCTGGAGACTCTGCAGGAAGCGAATCGCGGCGGCATGACGCTCGAATCCCGACCGGAACTCGAGCCGGGGAGTGACGTCCGCCAGGACAACGCCGGCGAAGTCCTCCCGATCAGCCAGCCACTCGAGGACCGGGAGCGTCGCGGTGGCGTTGATGGCCAACTGCCGGGCGCTCCGGCCTACCAGCGAGGACAAGAGTCTGGGTTCGACCGCGGAGAGGGCCCGCGATGAACCGATGATCGCAATGTCGCCCTGCCCGAGTTCGGAGGCCTCGAGACACCAGGAGTCGGATCCGATGCTCCAGCACGGCTTCACGCCGTGCTTCCACCCCAGCGCCTCCAACAGGCCGGCGCCGGAAAAGACCATCAACAGGGCCAGGCACCAGGCGCGCCCCCAGCGACCTTCAACCACGGGTCTAAAATTGGAAGTAGATGAAAGCACGAGTATCCCCGGGAACGAGAAGAAGGGACAAAATCATGGCGGCCAAGAAGAGGGACCGAAAGGGCCAGGAGAGGCGGCCCCAAACGGATTCGGTGCTCCGGTCCCGCATGTACCCGTGCAGCGCCATCATGCCTACGATGATCGCAACCACCGCGGAGACCCTGAGGGCGGAGAGATTCAAGGCGCTCGCGCTCGCCGGCGACAGCATCGATTCGATCAAGGCGACGGCGGAGGCGAAGTCGGGCGCGCGAAAGAAAGGCCACGTGAAGGAGATCATGAAGGACGTGGCCGCCCACAAGAAGGCGCGTCCGATCGGACCTTCTCTCATCCGGTCGATCCCGAATGTCGCCTGGCCCGCCCTTTCAAGAACCAGGAGCGCTCCATGCAGGCCTCCCCAAATTACGAACTTCCAGGACGCACCGTGCCACAGGCCTCCCAGCAACATGGTCGTCATGAGGTTGGCGAACGTCCGGACGTCCCCCCGGCGATTTCCTCCCAGCGGAACATAGAGGTAGTCCTTCAGCCACGTGGAGAGAGAGATGTGCCACCGCCGCCAGAAGTCCGAGAATCCGAGAGCGGCGAACGGAAAGCGAAAATTATCCGGGAATTCCCACCCCAACAAGAGGGCCACTCCGATGGCACAACTGGAATAACCCGAGAAGTCGAAGAAGACTTGGCTGCCGAACGCCAAGCTTCCGAGCCAGGCCTCAGCGCAGCCGATCCCGCGTCGGGCCCCGAACACCTGATCGACCACGGGAGCGAGGATCGCGTCCGCCAGAACCACTTTGTGAAAGAGCCCCATCGTCAGCAACGTCAGACCCCATCCCACCTGCGACGAGTTGGCGCGCCGCTCGCGCTCGCACTGAGGAAGGAATTGTCCGGCTCGCAGGATGGGGCCGGCGACCAACTGGGGGAAAAAGGCGACGTAGAGCGCGAAGTCCAGGAATGATCGCCACGGCACGATGTGTCGGCGGTAGACGTCGATCGTGTAGGACATCGCCTGGAACAGGTAGAATGAGATCCCCACGGGAAGAAGGATGTTCAGACGCCCCGTCTCCATGTCGACGCCCAGCGCCTGAATCGCGGTGGCCACCATATCCCACAGGAGGTCCGCGTACTTGAAAAAAGCGAGCATCCCAAGATCGCAGCACAGGCTGGTCGCCAGGATGGCCCGTCGGACGTGAGGTTTGGTCGCGGCGGCGATGAGCCTTGCGGCGTACCAGTTCGTCAGCGTCGGGATCCAAAGAAGAATCAGGAACGGAGGATACCAGGCCGCGTAAAAGAGATAGCTGGCGATCAGGAGGTACAGCTTGCGGAGCGTCCAGCGGGTGGTGAGGCGATCGAGCGTGAAAACGACGGCGAGGAAGAGCACAAAGACGAACGAATTGAAGAGCACGGCTTCCGCTCTCCCGCGTAAGAGACTCCGTCAGGCTGCTCCGGATGGGAGCGAAGACGTTCCGATCGCCCTCCAACCAAAGGAAAGATGGACGTCGGGCCGCACGGAAGGCCGGAGCAACGGCTCGAGGGCGCCTCTTGGCGGATCAGCAGCCCCAGTGCCTCCGATCCCAGCTTTCGCCCGGAATCCCGAACCCAGCCCGCTTATCTTGTGGGCTTGACCCGCCGCGCCTCCGTCGCGATCCCTTGCCGTTCCAAAAGCCGATTCCGCGGCAGGAAAGGGTGTCGCGATGGGGCGGGGAAGCGAGCCTCTGAAGAAAAGCATCTCAGGGCGCGCGCAAGTATAGGCAGGATCGAGCGAGGGGTTCTTTCGCTTCGGTGTGCCAACTTCGACTTTACGCGTCACCCCTCGGATCAGTCACTCCTTCCCGCGCCACCATCACGACGACTGGATAAACCGTGGATGTCAGCTCAAGGGTCATCCCCCAGCTCTATGTTCGATGCGGCCCTTCAGGCGTTACCGGCGTTCCACGTCGCGAACAACTCGCCACCGGTAACGCCGGTCTTCACAAAGGGGCTGAGGAGTTGCTCCGGCGGATGGACGGAGGAATGCGCAGGCCGATCTCCTGAGGATCAAGAAGGCGGTACCGGGCGTAGAAAGCGGCGATCTCCCGCTCCATGATAACCCTGCGGGTTCCCCGAACGTGAAGCGCCAGCCGGAAATGCTTCACGCGACCCACGGCATCACCGACGGCATGGCATGCCTGCCCTAAAAGGAAGTGCGCCTCGCGACCGAGGTTGGGGGCGTCCATCTCCTCGGCGTGCTGAAGCGCCAACGTCACATGGCGGGTGGCCTCGGAGGCTTGATTGCACGCGAGTTGAAAGGCTCCGAAGGCCAAGTGGACCTCGCAGAGCAAGGCGACGTCCTGGCCCGCTAAGCGCAGGGCCTCTTCGAGGAGGGTCCGATCTCGCCCCGAGGGCGGACGGCTTTTTATGCAAAGCCGCGCCAAGCTTACGCGACTGCGCACCCCCTGGGCGACGGCCCCCGCGCGGTCCGCAAGATCGATCGAATCCCTGAACGCCTTGCGCGCGCGGGCCAGGGAGGTCGAGTTCCTGTTGTCGGCTCCGGCGGCGCCATATCCCCAGGAGGCGGTGGCCAGAAGGTCCACGTGGGCCCGGGACAGTTCCATCGCCTTGCCGAAGATCTCCTTCGCCGCTGCATGGGCGCCATCGGAAAGCTGGGCAGTCCCCTTGGCGATGAGAAGCCGGACGTACTGCCGGTGCAGAATTTCCAGAGCCGTCTCGATGAGCGGCTCCGTACGCATCGCGGCCCGGATGATCGAGGCGCTATCCCCACGCCGCTCGTAGATCTTGGCCTTTTCGAGGAAGACATCCAGGAGGTCCAGCTTTTCCTCGATCACCAGCCGGCCCGCGATCTCCTCTTTGAAGATCCGCTGCCGGATTCCCCGTTCCGCCAATTCGTAGCTGCACAGGGCGGCCGGAAGGGTACCATGGGACATCCTACGGGTCAGCTCTTTGGCTTCCCTTGAAAAGATCATCTCGAAGTGCCCTTCAAGGTACTGCTGGAGTTCGAGCCACATGGCCCGGCAATTCGGGTACCGATCTTCGGGTTTCCGAGCCAGCGCCTTCACGCAGATCGCGCTGAGTGCCGCGTCGACGGGCTCCAGAACCAAGTCGGTCAGGCGGCTGGCGTCGATCTCTTCGCGGAGACGCGCCACAAACTCGTCGGGGGGAACGAGGACGCCACGCAGGGTGCGCTGGAAAAGGCGTGACGGAGTGGAAGACCAATTCGTTAGGCTTGAATCTCGCGAGGAGGCGCCGAAGAAACTTGACGGGTGCGCGGAAGCGTCGTCGTTCCGGAATGCCGGCGGCGTCCCCCAAGGTCCACTGGGGACCTGCGTGGGCGGGCGGCGGCCCCGGCGGCGGGACGTCTCCGGTGACCGCCGGTACAGGGGGGGATGGCCGGTGAGAACGTTATACAGGACCGCACCCAGCCCGAAGATGTCTGTACGGGCATCCACGCGGGCAGGATGGAGAACTTGTTCGGGGGCGATAAAGAAGGGAGTGCCAACCACGCCGGTGTCCGCGATGGCTTCTCCGGCGTCGGTATCGGCCTCGTCCGGAGCCGCCGTCCCGCTCTCGTGAACGTACTTAGCCAACCCCAGATCCACGATGTAGGCTTCCCCGTATGTCCCTACGACGACGTTGGCCGGCTTGATATCCCGGTGGATGATCCCGCGGTCGTGCGCGCTCTCCAGCGCCATACAAAGCTGTTGCACAAGCTGCAGCAGGCGGGTCAGAGTGAACTCCTCCCGAAGTCTCTCGCCTTCCGCGTCGGGCCGAACCCGGGAGGAGATCAGCGAGGCCAGGGTCTGTCCGCGCAGGAGGGGCATCGTATAGAAGGGACGGCGTCCGTCCGGCGTGCTGAGGTAGCCCATCGAGAAAATGCGAACGAAGCTCGGATGGTCGAGGTCCGCAGTGATCTCGCGCTCCCGTACGAAACGCTCGATCGAGTCCTGGTCGAGGGTGTTCAGGATCTTAAGGGCGACGTGTCGCTTCAGTTGGACGTCGAGCGCCCGGTACACCTTGCCCATACCGCCGGCGTCAATTTGTTCTTCGAGGACGTACCGGTTCGATGCCTCGCACTGTATCGTCGAAATCTGAGCCTCCATGTTGACCTCTCCACTCGTTGCGGGAGCGTGCCGGCGCTCCCGCGGCGGTCGAGCGGCTCGGTTTCATGACAGCAGCTCAACGAACTCCGAGAGCTCCGCGTTCAGGTCGGCCTCGGTGTCGACCGTCTCCGCCATCCGATTGAGGACGATGCGGCGCAACCTTCCCCGTAGGCGATGGACGGCCACTTTGGAGGCCGTCTGCGACAGCCCGGTCTTCTCGGCGATCGACTCGTAGCACTCGCCGTCCAAGTACAACTGGAACGCCTTCAGATGCATCGGCAATCCGTTCAGTTCCGCCATCGCCTGCTCCAGCAGGCTGCGCGCCCAAGCGCGATTCAATACCCTCTCGGGCGTATCCTCGTCGGACGCGATTTGGCGGAAGTACTCGCCCTCGACGGCGGCGAATTCCAACGAGAGGGGCCGACGACCTCCGCCTCGCTTGAGCCGCGAAGAAGTCCGCGACCAATCTCTGATAAAGTTCGAAAGCGCCGCCAGCATGAAGGTGCGGAAGCGCCCCCGCTTGGGATCCGCCTTTGAAATCGTGTCATGGGCCAAAGCGTTCGCGAGGAACCCCTGGACAATGTCCTTGCTCGTCTCCACGTCGAACCCGGACCGGCGGACGAAGAAATACAAAGGCTTCCAGTAACGGCGGACCAAGACGTCGATCGACTGCGGACTGG
The DNA here is from genome assembly GCA_016209705.1 of Planctomycetota bacterium. GTDB lineage: Bacteria > Planctomycetota > MHYJ01 > MHYJ01 > JACPRB01 > JACQVR01. The sequence continues at coordinate 38,042 of JACQVR010000134.1, read as the reverse complement.
GTGCCGGCATGAGCAGGTCCCATTCCGTTTTGGGAAACCGCCGTTCGCTTCCAAACACCTCCGTTTCGATCCGCATCGGATACCCTCCTCATTGCGCCAGCGCGGGAGATCAGAAATTGAACGGGACCAAGGACGGTCGGCGGGAGCGGGGCGATCCCATGACGGTCCTGCGTTCCCTCGCATATCTTAGCAAATCCAGGGCCAGATAACGGCTGGTGGCAAGCGGTGACTCACAGAAGGGCTTTCGAAAGGTCTCGCCGAAAGCCTCTTCCATCCCGCAACGCCAACGCCGGGCGTGAGATGGCACCCTTGGATGGTGATTCAGGTTGGGATCGTGATGGACGTAGTGTATTCCTCGATCATCCCACCGGTTTGGCACTACTTCCTTCTTCGATAGGCGGGCGGTTTGGTTACAGGCTTTGCCATCGGAGCGGAGTTCTTGTAACCCGGCGTTGCCGGCACCGTAGAAACCTTTGGCGCCGTTTCGTCCGTCTTTCCCGTCGAGGGGCAACGACATGATGAAAAGCATCCTACCGTGGATCGCTGCGGTGATGGCATCCTGCCAGGACCTGCCCCAACGAATGCCCACTCTGCCGGAGTCGACTTCCGCGGCGATGCGTCCCTCGGAGGAGGAGCCCAGGGTCGCTTCCGATGAGGGGCTCGGCAAGGCCTATCTGATCCATCCCGGCGACGAACTGCGCTTCGTCGTGCTGGGGCAACCCGACCTTTCGTTCGACGCACGCGTGCCCGCCGACGGCGCGATTGACTATCCCCTCATCGGCAGGCTAAGGCTCGCGGGCCGCACGCCGGAGGAGGCGCGTGGCGAACTCGCGGAACGACTCGGGAAGGACTATCTGGCGGCGCCGGAGGTTTCGATTTTCGTGAAGGAGTACGCCAGGAGGTACGTGTACATTTTGGGCGCAGTGAGCGCCCCCCGCGAGTATGAGGTTCCCAATGGGGGTTTCGTCACGCTCCTCCAGATCATTACGCGGTCGGGCGGGTTTCTCGAGGACGCAGCCAAGCACAGCGTGTCGATCTTCCGCCGGCGCGAGGAGGGCTCTCCGGGGCGTATGACGATCTCGGTGAACGTGAGACAGATCCAGGAGGGACTGGACCGGGATCCCACCCTGCTCCCGGGCGACATCGTCTTCGTTCCCGCGCGGGAAAAAGTGTACGTGCTGGGTCAGGTCGCGCGACCGGGCGCATTTGTGGTCGATGCCGACCACGGCCTGACGGCTCATCAAGCTATCTCGCTGGCGGGAGGTTTCACGCGCATTGCCAACGATGCGAACGTACGACTGATCCGGCGGGATCAGAAGGGAGCGAGGATGTTGTACGTTCTGAATCTCGCGAACGTGGCGAATGGCCGACCTGAAGACGACGTTCCGCTGCAGCCGGGAGACTTGCTGTTCGTACCTGAGTCCTTTTTCTAACCTGCGCCGATTTCCGGAATGGAGCGGTCATGCTAGCGTCCGTTTCCGAATCCATGAAAGGAGCGCCAAAAGCCAGGCGGTTTCCATTCCCAGAAGGCCGCAGGCCGGAATCTCCCGCTCCGGCGGTTCCGATATCTCCTCGGGCGCGATCACCGCCTCGCCCGTGGAGGTGACGCGCTGCGAAAGGCTGGGCTGAGCGGAGCGGACGGCGTCGATCCATTCCTGCGTCGCTCCTCCTTCGCTTTCGGGTCGCAGGAACGTGCGGCCTTCCACATACAGCCAGACCCACTTGTCCGCCACCGCCAGGGCATGGGTCAACGTTTCGGTCAGGATTGCCGGGGTCATCTCCCGGCCCCCGAACGGCTGATCATAGATGCCGAAACTGATGGAGACCACCTCCGGCCACACAGAACGCAGCGTGCTCGAGAGGAACGGGCAACCGACGGTGTCCGACGCGATGGTATGCTTGCGCCAAGTGTACGAGTCCTGGAATTCGGACTCGCTGCGCAACGTGTAGAGTTCGCCTCCATCCACATTCTCGGCTTGGCTTCCGGCGCCCTCCTGGAATCCCGAAAAGAAAGCCCCCAATAGTTCGTTCCCCGACTGCCACTGGGGAAACTCCAGAGAGGCCGGCGCGCTCAGCTCGGAGATGTAGGGGCCGTGGAGCGTCACTACGACGATGTCGGGGTATTCGGCGACCATGGCCTCCATCACTTGGCGGCCCCTCAGCCGCGCCTGGTCCTGGTAGAGCAAGAGCGGAGTCAACAGCGAGTACAAGGTCCCGGTCGGGTAATCCCCCCAGGGGGAGCTGTACTGCTCGTTGTCGAAGAATATGCCCCTCAAGCCGGCCTCCTTCAGAGCACGGGCGAGGTGGGCGAAGTTCAGGATGACCGTCGACCAGTCGTCGAAAAAGTCCGGAGGCGAACTCCCCAAGACGTAAGCGAAGTTGTGCCGAAGCCGCGTGAAGGAGAGATTCTGGAGGGGGGCGAGAATGGAGGCGATCGACTCGTGCGAAATCGGCGTATTCGTCATCACCGAGGCGGTGGCGTTGACCGTCATCGAAGGGTTGCGCAGGTAGGTGACAAGACCATTGAAGGGTTGGGACTCCAGGAAAGTCAGGTTGGCTTGAATGTAATCCGGAGTTGGGGTCGTGTTGCCGAACCAACCGGCGTAGATGAGAGATTTCGCGGGCGACTCCTGGGCGGGGATCGGCGCGGCCAGACCGGGACTGTTCGGCGCGTGGGCGCCTGCGAGGATGAGGACCAGGGCCGGCGTCAAGCAGGCCCGACTGAGACCTCGGGCCGTAACTAGGAACTGAGCGTGGCGCGCGCGGTGCATAAAGGAACCCCTTCACGGATTGAAATCGTCTGAACCCCTCGCCGAATAGTACATGTTATATGCGTTAATGGCGCGATGTCAAGCGAAATCGCGAAAAAGAGACATTCAGGTGGATCGTTTTGGAAATGGCGGTCGAGGGGGAAAGGCGGTCTGCCAGCGGGCGATGTGATCCGCGCCTTCGGAGGCGCGAAAACCCCTAAAACCCTCCGGAAGGAACTTCCTTACGGGCTGGAAACGGAACGGAGGGCGCTTTACCCCCGAACCCAAGCCATAGTTCGGCGGCAGATCACGAGGAGGAGAACGACCAGGAATCCTTCGATGCCCAGAAGTCCGCAAGCCGGCACCGCGCTGGCGGAGTCGAAGCGCGTGTACAGGAGCAGGTTCGGTGTGAACGGGCTGCTCATGCCCGTGATCCGCCCCGGAGTGGCCTTCCCCGTGATGGCGGAGGCGACCTCCGAAGGAGAGTCGGAGGGGTACCTTTCAAGATGGAGCGCGACGGCGCCCGTGACGTGCGGCGTCGCCATGGACGTCCCGCTGAGCGCGACCGATGCCGTGTCGCTTCCGTTCCACGCGGACGTGATGTCCACCCCGGGAGCCAGGATGTCCACGGCTGCCCCGTAGTTGGAGAACCACGCTTCGGAGTCGTCGATGTCCGTAGCTCCCACGGTGAGCGCTTCGGAGACCCGGGCCGGGGAGAACAGGCTTGCGTCCATCGGCAGGCCTATGATCGGTATGCCGATCACCCCGACCACCGTGCCGTTTCCCGCGGCGACGCAGTACGTCACGCCGCTGGCGATCGAGGTCCGGACCGCCTCGTCCAACGTCGTGGAGGCGAGGCCCCCCAAGCTCATGTTGGCGACCGCCGGGTGGATCGCGTGCGCGGTCACCCAGTCCACACCCGCGACGACCCCGGCGATGGTGCCCGCGCCTTCGTTGTCCAGGACGCGGACGGCTACGATCTCGACTTCCTTGGCCACCCCGTACGTCGCCCCTCCCACGATGCCGGCGACATGCGTGCCGTGTCCGTGGCCGTCTTCGGCGGTCGGATCGTCGTCGACGAAGTCGTAACCGTCGGAGGCCCGCCCTCCGAACTCCGCGTGCGTGACGCGTACACCCGTGTCCAGGATGTAGGCGCGCACCGCGGTACCCGTCGCGCCGTACTGATAAATCTGGTTGAGCGGGAGATCCCGTTGATCAACCCGGTCCAGGCCCCATGGGGGGCTCTCCTGATCCTGCGAGAGCCGGACGGCCACGTCCGCCTCGATCCATCGGACCCGCGGATCCCGGGCCAAGCGCGCGGTGACCTCAGGGCGCACCCCCTCGATCGCGAACCCGCGGACGGCGTGCTCGTAGACATAGACGATCCTGCCCCCCGTCCGTACCGCGATCTCATGCGCGATCAGGGCGAGCTGTGGCGTCCCATCCCGCAAGACGACCAAGTAGCGGGCCGGGCGGGACAGGGAGGCAGCGACTCGTTCCACCCCACGCGCGGGGAGCATGAGGAGCATGACCCCAAGCAAAAGGCGAGTGAAGAGCATGCGCGGGCCTCCTTCGTGAATAGCTCGGTCGTGGCGACCGCCCCCTCTTTCCCGCTACGACACGGAACCGGACTGGTTACACCTTCGCTGCCGAGATCTCCCACCGGACCCTACGAGTCGCTCGGGAAGAGACCGGCGCGACGTGCCTTCGGTTCCGGCACGCAATGCTTCTCGTCCTGCCAGAGAAGGATCGAGAGAATCAGGCGCTGGAGGGATCCCGCCTCCCAGGGTTTGACGATGACGCCCTGAAGGGCCCGTCCCCGCACCTGAATGACGTCCCGCCCGCTATGCGAACCCGTGAGAAGAAGTCGCGCCGTCAAAGGAGACTGGCGGGGCACTTTGCGCAGCAACGCCTTCCCGGACATCGCTCGCGTCCGTTCGTCCGAGAGCACAATGCTCACGGGAGTCGTCCAGACCCACTTCAGGGCCTGGTCGGGTCGGTCCGTTGTCAATATCTGGCAAGGTAGGCTCCCCAGCAGTCGGCGGAAAGTAGTCAGCGTCTCGCGGTCATCGCTGACGAACACAACCCTCCGTTCTCGGAGACGCGCCCGAGCTGCGGAATTGATCCTACTCTCCCCGCCCACGCCGGTTACCCTCGGCGGGGCATGCCATCCGCCCTCCCTGGGTGCTCGAGTCCCGGTGTTCTTGAGACGGCACGGTCAGCAGGGATGGCGTCCCCGTCATGAAAACCATGAGGTAGCCTCCAGCGGGCCGGAGCGTCGTCTCGCAATCCAGTCACGCGCACCTCGGTCAGGTCTTCCCGGACAGAGGCAAAGACCAAGCCAGTCCCATTCTGAATGTACGACCTTCATCGGAGGGAGTTACGTGGATATGGGGACGCGCAGGGACGGCCGCGGATCATCGGCGCCAGCCTTCGGAAGGCCCGCTGCTTAGGAGATCGAGCGCCCGCAGCTTGCGGTAGAGGGATGAGACCCCGATCCCCAACCGCTTCGCCGCTTCCTCTCGGTCCTGACCCACGTCGTCCAAAACAGCTCGAATATAGTCCTTCTCGAACGCGCGCAAGGCTTCCCGGAGCCTCCGAGGTGATCGAGAGGGCCCTCGAGCGATGTTCGCAGGGAGGTCCTGGAGGCCGATCACCTGTCCTTCGCGCAGGATCATCGCGCGTTCGATGACGTTCTGGAGCTCGCGGACGTTGCCCGGCCACGCGTACGCTTGCAGCGCCTCCATCGCGGCGTCCTCGACGCCTTGGCACTGCCGCTTCAGCTCTCGGTCGAGCCGCGCGATGAAGTGGCGCGCCAGATCGGGGATGTCCTCGGGACGTTCCCTCAGTGGAGGAAGTCCAATCTCCACCACGCTGATCCGGAAATAGAGGTCTTCACGGAACCGCCGCGCCGCGATCTCATCCTTCAGGTTCCGGTTCGTGGCGCACGCGATGCGGACGTCCAGCGGGATCGGCGTCACACCGCCCACCCGGACAATCTCCTTCCGGTCGATCGACCGCAGGAGCTTCGCCTGGAGCCCCAAATCCAGCTCTCCGATCTCGTCCAAGAAGAGCGTCCCTCCCTCGGCGATTTCGAACAGACCCTTCTTCTCCGCCGTCGCGCCTGTGAACGCTCCCCGGACGTGGCCGAACAGTTCGCTTTCCATCAGCGTCGCGGGGATCGCCGCGCAATTAATGGGCACGAACTTCTGGTCGCAGGTGAAGGAGCACGTGTCGTGGAGCATCCGGGCGACGACCTCCTTCCCCGTTCCCGTCTCGCCCGTGATGAGGACCGTGATCGGCGAAGAGGCGAGTTTGCGCATCATCTTCAGGACGGTCTTCATCTGCGGGCTACGCCCGATCAGAGCTTCGGCCGGGCGCGGCCGCCGGAGCTCGGGGCGGAGAGGATCGGGTTTGGCGGACGCGTCACGTTCCGCCAGGACGCGGCGGAGGCGCAGGAGGACGTCCTCGTACGGAATGGGTCGGGCGAGGGTTTCCCGTACGACGGAGCGGACGGGCTCCGCCTCCGCTGCCCAGCCCGCGGGCGGATCAAGGAGCAGGACGGCGGTCCCCGGGAACTCGTCCCGCACGTGCGGGACCAGTTGACGGCCGGTCGCTCCTTCTCCGGCGTGGCAGAGGACCAAGTCGAAGTTTCCGTGACTGAGCATCCGTAGCGCTGCTACTCCGTCCGGCGCTATGGAGCACTCGAAACCGTGGCCGCGGAGAAAAATCGCCAGCGATTCGGCCACCGCGGGATCATTTTGAGCGAGCAGGATAGAGTGACCCATGGGAGGATGACGGAAAGCATATCATGTAAATCTCATATGTGAGAAATCATATATATCGATTATCACTTGTGATAATAGATTCCCTCGATTTCCGATCGTCCGCGGGGTCTTTGGAGAGGGCAAGCGATTTGCTGCATGAACCGGCGACGCGGGGGGTTCGGTAAGGCTGCAGGTCCTCTTTCGGACGGAGGATGAGAGCGCATCGTCTGGAGGACGGGCGCCCGGAGGCGGCCCCTTCCGGCTTGGCATTCCTAGGCATGGACTGGAATCGTTGCATGTGGTATGGTTTTGAGTTCGAAAAGCGACGGGACTTCAAGGGAGGGACATCTCATGGCAATCAAGGAGAAGGTGCGGGGCGCGGCCACAACGACGAGTGCCGCCGAGCCCAGGAGCGAAGGGACGCAAGTGGTGCTTCGGGAACTGGTGGCCCACCTGCGCGCCAGCAGGACGGAGCTTCGGGAGAACTGGATCCGCAAGATTGTGGAGGCGCGGCTCCTGACATCGATGACCAAGGAAGAGGTCTTCGCCGAAGCGACCGCCGTGTATGACAACTACGTGGAGGTGCTCGAGAGCGGAAGCGTCGACGCGCTCCAGGCCTACGCGCGCGACCTTTCGGAACGGATCATTCCACGGGGCGTCGAGACGCACGAGGTCGTGGGGATCGTGCTGCTGCTGCGCGACGTCCTGGCGCGTTCCCTGTTCGGGAAGTATAAGCAGGATTACGCTCTCTACAACGTGGTGCTGGACGCGTACGAGCCCGCGGCCAACCGCATCGCCAACACCGTGGCCGTCGGATTCGTCCAGGAGCGCGAGCGCATCATCCGCCAGCAGCAGGAGGCGATCCGCGAGCTCTCGACGCCCGTGCTCCAGGTGCGCGAGCGGCTGCTCATCCTGCCCATCATCGGCGTGGTGGACGCCCAGCGGGCCCGACAGCTCACCGAGCAGTTGCTTCGGGGGATCCGAGGCAACCGGGCCAAGGTCGTCGTGATCGATATCACGGGCGTCCCCTCCGTCGACTCGAAGGTCGCCAACCACCTCGTCCAGACGGTGGAAGCGTCGAGGCTCCTGGGCGCGATGGTGATCGTGACGGGGCTCTCCTCGGAAATCGCCCAGACGCTCGTCACCATCGGCGTGGACCTCGCCAAGATGAAGACCGTCGGAGACCTCCAGGGAGGGATCGAGGAGGCGGAGCGGCTCCTCGGCTATAAGGTAACCCAGGTGGCCGAAACGAGGCCTACCCTGGAGTCCGCGAAGTAAGGGGGATCGGATGGAGGTACCTATCCTCAAGCAGGGAGACTACCTGATCGCCAGCATTCAGGCGGCGCTGAGCGATGCGGATCTCCTCCGGCTTCGGGACGACCTCGCCCAGCGGGTCGGGAGGTTTCGGTCTCGAGGCGTCATCGTGGACGTAACGGTCCTGGACGTCATGGACTCCTTCGCCGTGCGGACGCTGCGCAACATCGGCCAGATCCTGAAGATGCGCGGCGCCGAGACCGTGATCGTCGGGATCCAGCCCGAAGTGGCATTCGCCATGGTCCAGCTCGGCCTGACCTTGACCGACGTGTGGACCGCTCTGGACTTGGAAGAGTCCATCTCCTTCTTGGATCGCCTTATGAAGGCGGGAAGGACGCAAGGTGAATGACATCGCGATTTCCATCAGCTCGGATCAGGACATTGTGATCGCGCGGCAGCGCGGCCGGGAACTGGCGGCGAAGCTGGGGTTCTCTTCGACGGAACAGATCGCGATCGCCACCGCCATCTCCGAGCTGTCCCGCAACATCGTCGAATACGCCAAGCGGGGCGAGGTCATCTTGAGCCTTACCCCGTCGCAGGGTAACGGACGGGGGTCCCTCCAGATCACCGCCCGAGACCGAGGTCCGGGGATTCCGGACGTCGCCTTGGCCATGAGGGACGGCTATTCGACCAGCCGGAGCCTCGGCCTGGGTCTGCCCGGAACGAGGAGATTGATGGACGAGTTCGAGATTGTGTCGAAGCCGGGGAAGGGAACCACGGTGACGATCCGCAAGTGGATATGATGCACGACGTCAATCGGATTTCCGGGCGGCTTCCGGAGCTCCAATGGGCCGTGGCCTCTCAACCGTTTCAGGGAGAAAACGTCTCCGGCGACATGCACGTGGTGTGTCCTTTCCAGAACGGCATCCTGGTGGGCGTGGTGGATGCGCTGGGTCACGGACCGGAGGCGGCCTTTGCCGCGAAGGCGGCGGTCGCGGCCATACAACGCTACGCAAGCCTGCCCTTGAACTCTCTCTTTCAGCGATGTCACGAGGGCCTTACGAGAACGCGCGGGGTGACGGCGGCGTTAGCCGCGATCAGCCTCCAGGACTCCATGTTGTCTTGGGTGGCGATCGGCAACGTCGAGGGTTTCGTCCTGCGCGCCGAGGGAACACGGCCTCCGGTGTCTATCATGCAACACGGCGGCGTGGTGGGGTATAACTTTCCCCGGCTCGCCAGACTCGAACCGATACCTCTATCACGGGGGGATCGGTTGGTCTTCGCCACGGACGGAATCCACGAAGGCTTTGTCGACACGCTCACCTTCCATGACCCGCTGCCTGATCTGGTGGAGGGGATCTTCCGGAGGTTCGTCAAAGGTTCGGACGACGCTTTGGTCATGGCCGCCGAATACGTCGGAAGAGGTCCATGATCCGGACCATCACGGAGTTAGCTCAGGAGTACAGCTCCGTTCTGAAGGCCTTCCTGGCAGATGATGGCGAGGCCACGCTCAAGCGGGCTTATGACCTGGGCCGGCGTTCCGTCGGCGAAGGCGTCGGCCTGCTGACGATGCTTCACACCCATCAGAAGGCGCTCGAAGAACTTCTCCGCAGGTCGCGTCCCGCCGCGAGACCGCGCGCCGTCCTACGGGCCATGGACTTCGTGGCGGAATGCCTGGCGCCCTACGACATGGCCCATCGAGGCTTCCAGGAAGCGCACGCGAACCTTCGGGAACTGAATGAAGAGTGCGAGAAGGTAATGGCGGACCAGCGGCGCGCGCTGCGCAAGGCCGAAGCGAAATACCGCGCCCACGTTGAGCACATACCGGCCGTCACGTTCATCCAGTCGGTGATGACGGGCAAGACGATGTATGTCAGTCCCCAGATCGAGGCGATGCTCGGATTCACGCCCCCCGAGTGGCTGGGAGATCCCGACCGATGGAAAAAACAGCTACACCCGGCCGACCGGGACCGGGTGCTTGCCGAGTTCTCCCGATTCCCTACGGAGGGGGGGACGCTGCGCGCCGAGTATCGTCTTCTCGCCCGAGCCGGACGCGAGGCATGGGTCCATCACGAGGCGACCTTGATCTGCGACGAAGAGCGCCGGCCTCAATTCATCCAGGGGATCCTGATGGACATCACGGACCGGAAGCAGGCGGAGAGAGCCGCGATCGAGAATGAGAATCAGTTCCGGTGCCTCTTCGCCCGATGCCCCGACGCGATCCTTCTCGCCCGCCTCCCGGAGGCGACCCTCGTCGACGCCAACGGAGGGGCTTCCGTCCTGTTCTCGTGCCCCACACCGGATCTCCTGGCGCGGTCGCTCTTCGATCTCTTCCCGGAAGAGGAAGGGCTCCGGGTGTATATCGAGCGCGTCCGGGTTCACGGAGAGGCCGGACCGGTGTGTCTGCGCGGACGCGGCCGGCGGGGGGAAGCATTTTACGTTGAGCTGTCGTGCTCCCTTATCCCGGTGAACGGATCCCCAGGACTGCTCGGCATCGCACGGAAGATTTCCGACCCGCCACGGAACTCGTAGGCCGGTGAGGACCACCGCGCCGCACTACGCGACAATTGGTTCAAGACCAGGAGGGCCGTCGGGGTTGCAAACACCTTCCGCGACCAAGAGTCCGCAGGGTGGACGCTCTCAGTCGGACGGAAGCCGCCAACCCCGAAGCCCCTCCTTCGCCACCTCCTACAGCGGGCCGGGCCATCCTGCGTTCGGCACGGAGCCGATCATCGCCGGGGTGTCCTTACGCGCACCTCGTTCGACGAGGACGAGTTACCGGCTGCGTTGAACGCCAGTACGCGATAGCGGTATCGGGTGTTCCAACGCACGTTCGTATCACGGTAAATCGTCACGTTGTCGGGAACCCAGCCGATCTGCGTCCAGGACCCGCCCTTCAACTGCTCGACCGAGAACCCGTTCTCGTTCCCCGATTGGTCTACCCACTCAAGCGTCACCGACGTAGCTGTCACCGAGGTCGCCCTCAGGTTCGAGGGCGCCGCCGGGACGACCAGCGTCTGCGCCGTCGTCGCGCTCACTTCATTCGAAGGAGGCGAATTGCCGGCCGCGTTGAACGCCAGTACCCGGTAGCGGTATTCGGTGTTCGGACTCACGGTCGCATCAACATAGGTCGTCACGTTGTCCGGAACCCAGCCGATCTGCGTCCAGGACCCGCCCATCAACCGCTCGACCGAGAACCCGTTCTCGTTCGTCGAACCATCCTCCCAGGCAAGTTCAACCGACGACGCGGTCACGGATACCACCCTCAGGTTCGAGGGCGCCGCCGGGACGACCGACGGCTGCACCGTCGTCGCGCTCACTTCATTCGAAGGAGACGAATTGCCGGCCGCGTTGAACGCCAGCACCCGGTAGCGGTATTCGGTGTTCGGACTCACGGTCGCATCAACATAGGTCGTCACGTTGTCCGGAACCCAACTGATCTGCGTCCAGGATCCGCTTATCAGCCGCTCGACCGAGAACCCGTTCTCGTTCGTCGACTGATCTTCCCAGGCGAGGTCGACCGACGACGTAGCCGCGGGCACCGCTCTCAGATTCGCGGGTGCCGCCGGCACCAAACTGGAGGCAGCGGCCGCGTCAACTCTTGCTTGAGCGATCGCGTTCACCCAGGTGTCGCTTGCCCCCCCCAAGGTCGGCGGCAGCAGGTAGGTCGCGGCCTCGGCGTAGAACCAGACGTACCGGTCCGCTTGGCGGAGGGCGTTCGCCAGGGTGGTCCTGAGGATGGCGGGATCCATGCTCGCGCCGCCGAACGAGCGGTCGTACACGCCGAAGCTGATCGAGCTGCGATCCGGCCAGGCGCTTCGGAGCGCCTCCGGGATAAACGCGCAGTCCACCGCGGCCGACGCGAGGTCCCATTTGCGCCACGAATAGGATGCCTGAAACTGGTCCGCGCTGCGCAACGTGTACAGCTCCCCGCCGTCCATGTTGGCGGCGGCGCTGGTCCCGACACCTTCCGTGAAGCCGGCGAAGAAGGGACCGAGCAGTTCGTTCCCGTTCTGCCACTGAGGGAAGTCGAGCGACGCCGGCGCGTCGGGCTCGGAGATATAGGGACCGTGGAGGGTCAGAACGACGATGTCCGGAAACTGCGCGGCCATGGCCTCCAGGACTTGCCGGCCTCTCAAGCGAGCCTGCGCCTGATATTGCGCCAGCGACTTCGTCGCGCGGTACTTGGCCTCGGCGTACGATCCCCACGGCGCGAAGTATTGTTCGTTGTCAAAGCACAGGCCTTTCAATCCGGTGCCCCGGGCCGCCCGGGCCACGTTCGCGAAGTTCTGGATCGGGACCGTCCAGTCGTCGAAGAAGTCCGGAGGCGTGCTTCCCTGAATCAGCCCGAGGTTGTGGGTCAAACGCGTGAACGGCAGCCCCGCCAGGGGAGCAAGGACCAACGCCGCCGACTCGTAACTGACGGGAGTGTTGGTCATCACCCTGGTGGTCGCGTTCACGGTCAGGGCCGCATCCCGGAGGTACACCACGAGTCCGTCGAACGGCTGCGTCTCCAGGAACGCCAAGTTTGTGCTGATGAATGAGGGAGTGGGGATCGTGTTTCCAAACCAGCCGGCGTAGATGAGCTGGGCGGGCCCCGCCGCGGGCGCGGGGGACGCGCTCAGCGGCGGCCCTTCTGCGGTCGCGAACAGGACAACGGCCAGGAACGCAACCGGAGCCAGCCTGAGGCCCAGGCGCACCCGGAGGAACGTTGCGGTCGTCGATTCCGATGACGGATACGGTGACATGGAGAACCCCCTAATCCACGGTTGAGAATTCGGTCATTCGGCCACACGGACAGAACGCGCGTCTCACGAGTCCATCGCCTTCTCCCTTCCAAGCGCGGGCAGCTTCCTGGGAAGTCGTGGATCGGAGCGCCTCCGGGCGGCCAGAGAGCGACCGGCTCTCCGGGCCGGAGAATGTTCGCTGGTGGATCAAAGGGCTTCAGGGCAGGTGTGAAGCGGCGGAGATGAATTGCGTGAGCGCCCGTGTACGGGCGCGTCGGATGGTCGCGCCGGGGCTGCAAATCCCACAGCCCCTTCTGCGGGTGCGCGCCAATCCTCGACCGACGCCTCAGTCCCCAATCCCGTCCTGAACCGTCAGATCCGGGTCATACCCCGTCCGATGACGATCCGCCCGAGGTTCTTCCTATCTATCGCTACTCGCTTACAAGAAAACGCTTTCCTTCAAGGCCACGAAATTCCGAGGATAGGCGGGCGGCCGCGCGAGGTCCGGAGGGGGGCTCGCACCGGGTCGGCTCCCCCTTCTTTGGCAACGGCGCGAGGCTGCATTTTTGATGCGGTAGAATACAAGAAATATGGTGCATGTCAAGGGGCGGGTAAAAAAACCGGGGGGGATCAACGATCAGCCGGCGGGCTGCGCTCCGCCGCTCTTTTCAGCGGACCGAGGGCCGGAAGTTTTCTTCAGGCCCCCTCGCCTTTGTTCGGAAAGAGGCCGGACGGGCCCCTCAAGAGGCTCTCCCTCTGCGCGATCGCCGTGGCGATTCCAAGGTAGAGCAGAAAGGTCCGGTCCCGGAAGAGCGTGTTATGGATCATGAAAATGAAACTCGCGACAAGGGTCGTCGTTAGAAGCACTCCCAGAAGTTCGTGGTCGCGGCTGCGCTGGTGCCACCGCCGCTTGAGCAGCGGATAGCTCGACATTCCCAGGAAGCCCAGCAGACCGAACACTCCGAGTTCGACCAAAACCGCCAAGAGGCCGTTGTGGACCTCGTGCCGCTTCACGCCCTCCGCGTTGATGCGGCTTCCCAGGCCCACCCCAAACCCGAAGGGAAACCATTGATCCACCGTCCGGATCGTGTCCCTCAACTGGTCCTGCAGGAAACTCTCGCGCTTGTCGAGGCTCTCCATGGCCGAGGCCAAGCGTCGTCCGGCGAACGAGGAGGACGCTTGGTCCCAGAAGGCGGCTAAGAGCACCAGCGTCGCCAGCAAAGCCCCTACAAACGCTTTGTAGAATCGCTCTCCCGCGAACCTCCACGCCAGCACGGCGAACACCACGCCCCACACAGCCACCGAAATCATGCCGGTCCGCCGCGACGCAAAAAAAACGAACGACGCCGCCACGGGCGCGGCGATGACGCACAGCCTCCGAAACAGGGGAGCGCCCAAAGTCACCCCGAAGGTCGCCAACAGTCCCGCCGCGCAGAATCCGTACGCTCCGAGCTGCCCGTTCGCTTTGAACGTCCCGCGGACCCGCCCATCCATCGGATCTGGAAACCACTGCGATGGGCCCATCGCATCGTGCACCACCACCACCGCTTCCGCAAAGACCCCCATACACAGGCCCCCTATCAGCCACCGGATCAGAGTCCCTGACGCCCCGATATTCAGGCCCGCGAGGTAGAAACAGAAAGCCATGAGGCGGGCCAGAAATTCCATGCACACCTTGGACTCTCCGCCTCCCGTCATCACCAACCCGGGCACAAGGGAGAGCACCACGGCGGCCACGTAGAGGAGCGCCGGCCACGGCGGCGCGGCCATCCGGTGCCGCAAGAAGAGGACGGCAAGAAACGCGGTGCACACCAAGTCCACTGGGACGACGCGGGACATCGAAAAGACTCGGGGCTCGGCGTATTCGGTCCTCAATGTCAGCACGGCAAGAAGCAGGCCGATGCCCAGGGCGAGAGCGCAATTGACACGGGTTTCGTACGTCGCGGTCTGAGAGGACGGACGGTTCTCTGCCGTTCCCTCCGCGCGCGCCATCGCGCCCGAGGCGACGAATAATGATGACTTCCTGGTTTCGGCCAAGGACCGCATCAATGCCTCATCGGGCCTCGTTCCGTGGGATACCTCGCGCATGGAACTCCGTGCACGTCCCGTTGTACTCGCGGTGCAGGGTCAGCCAGGGAAGGTGGAGTCAAATCGCCAAAGCCGGAGCGCCATGGCTCCTCGAATCGAAGGGCGCGGTCCGCGCCTGAAGAGAGGACGTCATGGGCCCCTAAGGTCGGGGGCGACGAAGCGACCCGCCGGCGCCGCAGCGACCAAGCGACCGCCCCGCCGGAAGCGATCAGTTCGCCCGTCGAGGCGATGCCGAGCGCCAGAGCGGCGCCTGGCAGGCCCGCCCAAGGAACGAGCACGACGCAGAGCAGCAGCAGAAGGAGTGCGCCACCCACGTAGAGATAGGGCTGGATCCGCAGATTGCGCAAGGAGGTCATCGCGTAATCAAGCGCCGTCTGGAGATTCGCGACGCATGCCGCCGCCATGAGGATCACCAGGACGCGGTTCTCGCCGGCGTATTCGGCCCCATACAACAGGCGCAGCAACGGCCGGCCGGCGACGAGCGCGCCGACCACCCCGACCGCGCCGATCGCCGCCGCGACCGCGAGCATCCTCGCGATCAAGCGTCTGAAATCCGCCTCGGGCCCGGCCACGAAGCGCGCCGCCAGCCGCGCCGCGGCCGCCTCACCCAGCGCGCTCACGATCCGATTGCTGGCCGCGTGGAAGTACGCGAGCGGCACGAACAGCCCTACCGCCCCCTCGCCGAGCACAGCCGCGATCACCCAGACCGGAATACTGCCCCTGAGCGAGGTCGGCAGAGCGACCAACCCTAAAGGAAGGGCAACCCTCGAAAGACACGCCATCGCCCGAAACGATCCGCCGCGACCCGCCCGCGCCTGATCCGAATCGGGGCTCGAGGCCCTGAGAAATCTCGACGTCCAAAGCCACTCGTAAGAAATCAGAATCGCCAGTCCGCCCGCCCCCATGCCGACGATGCCCCAAAATACGTCCCGGGTGACCAGGAACGCCGCGGCGAACCCGGCCAGCGCGAAGGGGCCGCGGAACAGCGTGGCGCGCGCTCCGATGTCGATGCGTCCGCGATGCTGGTAGAGCCCGTGAAGAATGTCCCCGGTGGCCTCGACCACCTTGGCCATTCCCATGGCCAAGATCACGAAGGCGAGTTCGGCCCGGAATCCGCCCGCCCAGGCCACCAGTGCGACGAATCCCAAGGCCGCGACATTGCCGAATATCCGCAGACCGAAGTAATCCCCGAACCGGAATTCGGCTTTCGCATCCGTCGCATACACCCGCCGCAGCCCCATGCTCGTGAACAACACGATGGGGGTGGTGATCGTCAATGCTAAAGCGAACTGCCCCGCCTGCTCCTTGGAGCCGAATCGGACCAAGATTTCCAGCATCCCCCACTGGCAGAGCATGAGCGCCAAGTACCCCGCCAGCGTCCACGCGAAACCCCGGCGCACGGACAGGGGCGCGGGCGTTACCGAGGCGTCCGCGAGGCACGCTCCGGCCATCAGACCCCCTCCTTCTCCGCCATGATGATTTCAAGCATCCTTTTGAAATCTCCCTTGAGCTCGACGGAGCGCTGGGCCGACCCCCTCATGCGGGTCAGGTTGACCGCCTTGTCGGTCGAGAGGACCATGAAGAAGTTCGTTTCGGAACGCCCCACCTGCCACACGAAGGGCTCCGTGCCCGGCCGGCGGGAGACCAGCGCTTCCCGATGATTTCGCCGCCACAGGACGACCGACGAACATCCGGGTCTCTGTTGCGCGCGCGGCTCGCCGAGCGTGGCATTACCGGCTAACCGACTTTGATAAAGGCGGTCCCGTTGCCGCTTACCTCTTCGGGATCGAGGTGCGCCTGCTTCGGTTCCGATCGTGGGACCATGCAGGATAAAGACCGGTTCATGACGAGACCCAGAATGCGGACCTGGTGGTTTTCGAGTCGCTTGCAGGCCCCTCTGGCCTCCCGGACTCGGGTACCCTGCTCCGCTACGACGAAGATCGCTCCGTCTGCGTAGCTGGCGACTACCGCGGTTTCCGAGACGGGGTCGATCGGGCTCGTGTCCACGATGACGAAGTCGTAGTTCAGGCTGAGGGTAGGCCACATCGCGCGAAACCGCGTAGTTCCGGCGACTTCGGCCGATCCCTCGAACGGTCGGGAAGGCCCGATCACGTGCACGCCGGCAATGCGGCTCGGCTGCACGCATTGGCCGGGGGTGAGGCCGCCGTTCAGATACTCCTCGAGCCCCGGGCCGCTGCTCTTTCCCAGGAACGCCTTCAACGCCGGCTGGCGCAAGTCCGCATCGACCAGGAGCACTTGCCGGCCCTCGAGCGCCAGCACGCGGGCGAGGTTGATCGCCACGGTAGACTTCCCTTCGCCGTACCCGGCGCTCACCACCGCGATGACCTTGGGCCCGGGGCTTTCCTGCATCCGCACCGCCACTTCTGATCTGAGCCTTCGGAATGGCTCCAGAGGCGCCGTGATCGGGTTGTCCTCCGGAACGAGCGGCTGCCCCCCCCGCCCGGGGGGCGCCGACATCCGGGAGACCACGGCCAGCAGGTCCAAGCCTAAGGCGGTTTCCGCGTGCATCGGGGTCGCCACCCTGTCGTCGACCTGCTCGACAACGAGTACGGCCAACGATCCCAGCAGCAGGCCAACTACCATCCCGACCGCGAGCAGCACGTGCGGCTTCTGGCGACGCTCCTGCGGTGCCCGGGCCAGTTCGAGCACTCGGACGTTCGTCAAACCCGCTCCGGAACTCGCCTTGACCTCCCCTTGTCTGCGCTGGTAGGCGTTGTAAAGCTCCCTGGAGGCCTCGACTTCCGCCTGGAGCAGCCCAAAATCGGCAAGCATACTGTGCGCTTCCGAAAGGCGCTCGTCCAACAGCTTTGCTTCCTTGACGAGAGCCTGTTCCTCGCGAAACAGCGCCGCGACCTGCTCCTCGCGACGCTTGATGGCAAGCCGGAGGACCGTCTGGACGGTTCCGCCGATAAGATTGTTCACCACGACGAGTTGCTGACGCAAGGCCCCGATCGCGGGATGCTTCTCCTTGAGCGCCACCGACTGGCGGGCAAGCTCCAGTTCCAGACGCGTGCGTTCGCTTTCCAGCTCCGGCAGCGACGCAACCCGCTGATCCGGGTTTTCCGGGTCGATGACGAAGGATTTCGCGCCCGAGGCGAATTCTTCCGGCCGGAGTTCCGAACTCGATGCGAGCTCGATGCGCCGCACCTTCACGTCCAACAGTCTTCCCTCGAGCTTCCTCTTGGCGTCTCGAAGCGAGAGGTACAGTTCCTCCGGATCCCCGATCCCCTGCTTCGAATGGAACTCCTGAAGCCGGGCGATGGACTCTTCGACCCTCTGGTGGATGGACGGAAGGGACTGATCGTGAAACGTCTTGAGGGCGGAATTCATCAAATCCCCGAGCCGCTGGTTGGCATCCTCGATATAGAGCGAAACGAGGGTGTTAACGATGTCGGGACCGTGGTCCGGCTTTTTATGATCAAGGGAGATTCGTATCAGGAAGGTGTCCGGAATCGTATCGACCTCCAAGTCCTCAGAGAGCTTCAAGACCGGATCGGACGCCGATCGGTACTCCGCTACGCTCTCGGCGGGCAGGGCATCGAGGACCCGGGAGAGAAATCCGGGCCGGCGCAGCAGAGACTCCTGCGTCCGGAAGTGGCTCTCCCAAAGGTGGGAGCTTCGGCTGATCGAGTCGCCGATCGCATCCGGGGCGACCAAGGATTTCTCCGGGGCAACCTCGATCATCGCCTCGGAACGGTAGTATTTGGGCCGCGTGAACGCGAAGGCCGCCGCCGCCGCAAACGTGGCGAACCAAACCAAGATCAGAATCCAGCCGCGCCGCCGGAGCACCCGGAGCGTCCCGATCAGAGATGTGACCTCGTTGGCTCCCGCGGCAGGGACCACGCGAACCGATCGCCGGACCGACTGTCCATCGGTTCCGTTACTCGACACATCCCCCTCATGCTGGGATAGTCGCCTGGCCCGGCCCCCGATTGTGTACGACGCACCCGGAACGCGGTCACGGAACATGGCGCCCAGGGAGCCGCGCACCGGGGTACGGGGAAGCGGGGGCTCGGCCGGCGGTTTAGGCTCCGGACCTGGAACGATCTCCACCCGCTCCGTTTTCCCGGAAGGTCTGGCGGGTGTGGGGCGGGTCGGAGGATCCGACGGCGCGGGAATATCGCCCGCGCGCATCTCCTCGAGCGAGTATTCCAGGCATCCGAGCGCCACCGTTCTCAGCGGATCGCGCGCGAGCCGGATCTCCTTCACGTCGATGGGAAAGTTGATCGAGTTGAACTCGCTGCGGAAGATGTCGATGAATCCCTTCACCATCGAAGTGCCGCCGGCGCACACCAAACTGACCGGGCGGGTGAACGTCGGCATGTGGTGGACGCTTTCGAACTTCTGCCGGATGGCTTCCAGCGAATAGTGGATCAGGTTGCGGTAGTAGAGGCAGATCGCTTCCTCGATCCGGTCGCGCGGCCGGTTCAGGTCCACGCCGCTTTCCTTGATGGCGCATACCTGGCTGGAGGTCAGCCCGACGGCATGGGCGACGTTGTCGTCGATCCAATCGCCGCCCCGCGACGTCGAGAACGTCATGACGGGAAGCGATTCGTACGCGATGCAGATGTTGAACATGCCGGCGCCGCAGGAAATGCCGATGCCGGTGTAATCCTCGGTCCCCAGCTCGGCGAACACCACCGCGTGCCCTTTGAGCAGGGCTTTGGGGGTATACCCCAGGTCGCGCAAGATGGCTTCGATGGACCCCGTGTGATAGACGACGCTGCGTTCCGTGTCGATCGGGTTCGCGGGCACGGAGTAGACGCACACCTCGCCGGGCTCCCGGGGTTTCCCGATCGTCCGGCCGATGACGAGCCGTTCGATCATGAGCGCCTCCGGCTCGGTCGGGCTGATCATCCCGTCCTTCATCGGACGGCGGGTGTTCTTCTCGAAGATGTCGGCCAATTCGAACGCCGGGTCGCCGACCACGAACCCTTTTTCACCGTGGATGCTGTGCTCCACGCCCAGCTTCATGAGCACCTGGCGGGTGAACGTGTCGGAGCGGACGTCCAGGAACGCGTTATGCTGAATGTTGTAGAGGGACGCGCCATCGTTCAGGCGGACCGAGGCGACGATGTTGGACGTGCCGACGTCGAGTCCGCGGCCGGGCGCGGTGTCGTATCGGTGAAAATCGAAAAGCTGGCGGTCTGCGGGGCGTTCGAACCCGTCGGGGATCGGCGCCTGCTTGAAGTCATTCATGCGACCCAGCGCCCCTTTATTTTAAACCTCCTCTTCAAGCCGGGATAGTCGCCTAACCCGGCTCCCGGTTGTGTACGACGTATCCGGAACGCGGTTACAGGACATGGCCCTGAGGGAGCCCCGCACCGCGGAGTACGCGGAAGCGGGAAACCGGCGCGATCCGGCGACCGCTCAACTCGCGTAACGACCTGGATGGATCGTCGAACATAGATTTGGAGAACGAGACCTCGGGGCCCCCTCTCGCGGGCACGCCTCGGCAGAAAGGTGAGGACAGAATGAGCAGGCTCCCTTCGAATGACGCGATGGCCTCCACCCGAGCGAATACCCGGCTGGCGGCGGCGCCAAGGACGCGGACGGCCACCGTTCTTCTCACCGGCGCCGGCGGCATCGTCGGCCAGGGCATTCTCAAGAGCCTGGCGGGAACGCCCTATCGCGCGATGGGCGCGGACGCGTGCGAGCTGGCCGCTGGGCTTTACGCTTCGGCGCGAGGATGCCTTCTTCCCAAGGTAGAAGACCCCCGGTATCTTGATCGGCTCCTCGAAATCTGCATCGCGGAAAACGTCCGCTACGTCTTCCCCGGCCTTGACATGGAGTTACCCGTCTTGGCGCGGGCGGCGGCGCGTTTCCGCGAGGCGGGCGTCGTCCTGATTGTCAGCTCCGCCGAGGTGACGGATCTGGCAGACGACAAGCTCGAGACGGCTCGATTCCTTGAGTCTCACGGCTTTCCGGCTCCGCGCACCGTGGATCTGGCGGAAGGAGAGCCAGGGAAGCTCGGTCTCCCCGTCGTGCTCAAACCTCGCAAGGGAGGGGCCCGCTCCCAAGGCGTCTTCGTCGTCACCACCCAAGAGGAGCTCGGCTATCGGTTGGCGAACATCGACCGCACCAACTATGTGGCGCAGGAGTACCTCGAAGGTGATGAGTATTCGTGCGGGAGCGTGAACTTCGACGGGCACTGTTTCGGCGTGATGGTGATGAAGAGAACACTGAGGGATGGCGACACCCACAAGGCCTTCATCATCCGCGAGCCGATCATCGAGTCCCACATCCGCCGCGTGGCGGAGATCCTGAGGCCCTTCGGCCCCTGTAACTTCCAACTCCGTCTGCGGCAGGGAACGCCCTACATTTTCGAGATCAATCCCCGGTGTTCCGGCGGCACATGCATCCGTGCCCTCGCGGGCTTCAACGAGCCGCTGATGACGCTGGACTATCTGGAACACGGGGTTCCGCCCGCTTACGAGATCCGGCTCATTTCTGTCTTCCGCTACTGGAAGGAAATCGTCGTTGACAACGACCGGATCGAGAACGCGCGGCGCACCGGCATCGTTCAAGAGGCGGGTCAAAGGCTATGAACGCCCCGCCCTGCGTCTGATGTGAACGGCCAGCCGATGCGGCCTCGGTCCGGATACGTGGACGTGCACAAGGCTTCAGCGGTGATTTAAGGCAGGGCCTTCGCCGGCGGCCCGCTCCCTCGGGACCGGACAAAATGGCCCGCGCTTCGGGCGCACCCCAAGATTGTCTCGACCACGCGAGTCAGATCGCAATCCGTCATTTGCGAACCGCTCGGCAGGCAAAGGCCCCGGCGGAACAGATCCTCCGCGACGGATCCTCCGACGCGCCGGGCGGAACGGAACACCGGCTGAAGGTGCATGGGCTTCCACACCGGTCGTGATTCGATGTCCCGGTCTTCAAGCGCGCACCGAACGTCCTCCGCCGTCGCGCCGAACTCTTCAGGGTCGATCAGGATAATTGTGAGCCACCGGCTCGACTGACCGTACGGCGCTTCCGGCATAAACCTGAGGCCGGGAACGCCCTCCAGCGTCCGGCGATAAAACTCGAAGTTCCACCGGCGGCGCCGCACCCGCTCCTCCAAGACGAGGAGCTGCCCGCGTCCGACGGCCGCCAAGACGTTGCTCATTCGATAGTTGTAACCGAGTCGCGAGTGTTCATAGTGGGGCGCAGGATCGCGAGCCTGAGTGGCCAGGGCCTTCGCCTCCCGGATCAGGGCGACATCGTTCGACACCAGCATTCCGCCTCCCGAAGTCGTGATGATCTTGTTGCCGTTGAAGGAGAAGATTCCTATCCGGCCGAAGGTGCCCGGCGACAGCCCGTGGTACGTGGCGCCCAGCGCCTCGGCGGCGTCCTCGATGAGCGCCACTCCATGACGGTCGCACGCCGCGCGGATCGGATCGATGTCCGCGCTCTGCCCGTAGAGATGGACGAGGATCACCGCCCGAGGCAAACGTCCCCGCCGGGCGCACCGGTCGAGCTCCTCTGCCAGAAGGGACGGGTCCATGTTCCAGCTCGTCGGCTCGGAGTCCACGAACACTGGAGACGCGCCCTGGTAGACGATCGGCGCCGCGCTGGCCACGAACGTGAGCGTGGAGCATAGGACCTCGTCTCCGGGACCGACTCCCACCAGCCGCACGGCCAGATGCAGGGCCGCCGTCCCGCTGGAGACCGCCGCCGCGTGCAGCGCCCCCACCCGGGCGCAGAACTCGCGCTCGAACGCGTCGATCTGAGGCCCCAGCGGTGCGATCCAGTTCGACGCGAACGCCTCTTGGACGAAGGCCGCCTCGCAGTCCCCCAGGTGCGGCGGCGAAAGGTACAGGCGCGTCATAGGGACCCTCCTCGCGATTCGCTCCGGTACGGTGGGAAGAACTCTTCCACGGGATCCCACGCTCGTCCTTGGCCGCGCTCCCATTCCCGCCTCCGCGTCACGAGATCGGCCGTCGCCTCGGCATCGTACGTCCTCACGCCCACCAAGAAGGGGCATTCCCCCCGCGGGGCGAACGAGCGTTTGAAGCGGAGAACCCCGTCTTCCGGACGGTATCCTCCCCCGAGGACGAACCGCTTGATCCCCCGCGCGCGGCAGTAGAGGAAGGCCTCGTGCTTGAGGAGGTCGTTCGGTCTCAGGGAGAACGACTCCGCCGACCCTCCCCCGAGGAAGAAATACCCATGCTCCTGGGACAGCAGCAAGAGATCCGAGGCAATGACTTGAGAACCGGCGACCGCGTGAAGGAACACGAACTGCCCCGCCAAGTCGGTGATGATGGACTCGAAGAAACGGCGCGGAAAATAGTATTGGCTGAGCGCCTCCCGCCGATCCATGGTCGATTCGTAGACGGCGAGGAATGCGTCCAGCCGGACTCCCTGCGCGTCGAACAAGACGGTCACGCCCGCGCGCTGGGCACGTATCACGTTCCGCCGCACCTTGCCCTCGTAGTCACGCCACAACTCGTCCTCCGATAGGGTGAGGTCGCGGACGACATTCGGAGCTCGGTATCGGACGTCACCGCAGAAGGGAAGCAACTGCTCCGGAAAGAGCGACAGCCTCGCGAACGACGTCACCGCCCCCGAAGCCCGTGCCCACGCGTCAAACTGCGCCCAGAAACTGCACGTCTCGCGGTCGCCGACGTTCCACGCGTACGGTCCCCCGTATCCGTAGGCGGTGGTCAGATCGCAGCCCCGGGCGTCCGGGGGCGCCCACGGCTCCGAGGCCATCGGCCGTACGATGACGGGATAGAGGATGCCCCCGCGCAACGTCCGCGCGGCGGCGCACACGACGCGGTCTCCCGGACGGGCGAAGAGACGCACGTAAGAGGGATGCGCCGTCACCTCGCGTTGGGGCCAGCCGGTCCATAGATCCAGCCACGCCCGCACATCTTCGGACCTCGAGGCATCCAGGAAGGTGATGCGAACTTCTTCTTCACCGGACGCTTCAAGGATCGGAAGCCGCCTGTTGGCCAAAAGAGATTCTCTCATGCAAATCTACCTGTGAATCCACCGTTTTCATTTCATGGTGCTCGCGCTCGCAGTCGGGTTCATCCGTCCAGCACGCGTTTCCCGGCCCCTCGACTCCCCCTCCCCCGACGACTCTCGCCAGTGTCCGAAGCAGGATTCGGAAGTCGAACCCCAGAGACCAATTTTCCACGTACCACTCATCGAGCTCGAACTTCTGGTTCCAAGTCAGGCTGTTGCGTCCATTGACTTGGCACCACCCGGTCATCCCGGGCCACATGTCGAGGCGCCTCGCTTGCCGGCGGGTGTACCGCCCCACGTATTCCATCAGGAGGGGCCGGGGGCCCACGAGGCTCATGTCGCCCTGCAACACGTTCCAGAATTGGGGGAGTTCGTCGAGGCTCGTCCGTCGGAGGAACCTCCCCAACTTCGTCACCCGTTGATTGCTCCGTTCAGATCCCGGCCGCATGGTGCGAAACTTCAGCAACGTGAAGGGCCTTCCTTTCCATCCCGCGCGCACCTGGCGAAACAGGATCGGCCGGCCCAGCGTAACCCAGATCCCCAAGGCGATCACGCAGAGGATCGGCAACGCGGCCACGAGCCCGATGATCGCCCCCGCAACGTCCAAGATCCTTTTGAATGCCCTTGGAAGGGATCGCGGATGTGATGGAGGATGGAGCGAAACCTCTCGCGCCCTCGAGTCCGCGCCTTCCGGCGTCAACCGAAGCCGGAGCTGATGCCTATACTCCCGCTCCATGGCGCGCCAGAGCGCTTCCGGCCGGAACGACCGAAGCGCCCGGATTCGCGCCGCCCGCCCGTGCCGTTGCCGCGTGTCGGCATCGCGCAGATAGAGGCGCAGCGCGCCCGCCAGCGCCGCCGGGGCTCCCGGCGGAACCAGCACCCCCGTCGTTCCGTCCACGACGGCGTCCACGCAGCCGGTGACGCGCGAAGCTACGATGGGCCGCTCCATGGCGGCTGCTTCCAGCGCCACCTGAGGAAAGCCCTCGCGATACGTCGGCAGCACCACGACGTCCATCGCGGCGTACACGCCCGGCATGGACTTCATGTGGCCGGCCAAGTGGATTCTCGGATCCGATCGCAAGACGCGATCCGCGTCTGGCGGGATCGGATCCTGAGGTTCGAGCGTCCCTGTCATCAGAAGGTGAACCCCCTCAAACTCGTCCCGCAGGAGGTTCCACGCGCGCACGAGGTCGCCGATCCCTTTGTCCCGCACGATGCGGCCCACGAATCCGATGACCAGCGCCTCCAGGGGTATGCCGAAGCGGCGACGTATCTCCCGCGCCGCCTGGGCGGCCGCCGGACCCGGCGCGAACCGGTGGGTTGCATCCACGCCGTTGATCGTCCCGTTCTCGAGCAGCCGAAGTTTTCCTGGACGGCACAACCTCTCCGCCAGCGCCTTCCGGTTGAGCGAGGCACTGACGGACTGGACCCGATGGGAAAGCAGACAGCTCACGCGTTCCGTTGCGCGCAGCAGGAGCTTCTTCCAACCCGTGGCCGTTTCCAGCGGCAGGCCGTGCAGCGTGTAGATGCGAACGGGGACGCCCGCGAGGAACGCGGCGAGCATCGCAAAGAGCCCGGCCTTGGGCGTGTGCCCGTGGACGACGGCGGGCCGGACCTCTCGGAAGAATCGCCAGAGCCGCGCCAGCGCGACGAGGTCCGCCAGAGGACTGATCTGGCGCGTCATTTCCACGCCTCTCGCGCGCACTCCTTCCGCCTTCGCGAAAGCCTCGAGCGAGGACCCGGGCGACGAGACGACCCACACCGCAAACCCTCGCGTCGCCAGGTAGGAGAGTTGGCCCCGCAAGAACCCCAGAGTCCCGGGCACCGTCGTCACGTGCACCAGGGTCACGACCCCGCAGGACGCCGTCGTGACGTAAGCGTCCCGGGCGTCGCGGACGAACCCGATCCGGTCGCTTACGCGAAAAGGCTTGGCGCACTCCATGGATCGCTCTCCCGTTGACTGATCGCCGTCGCGACTCCCAGGAACAGAAGGAATGTCCGGTCGCGATACAGCGTGTTGTGAAACATGAACACACAACTGGTGAGCAGAAAGGTCGTGAGAAGCACGCCCAGGAGCGCATGGTCCGGGCTCCGGGTGTGCCAGCGCCTGCGGAGCAGCGGTTGCGCCACGATGGCGGCGTAGCCAACCAAGCCCAGAACGCCGAGCTCGACCAGCACGGCCAGCCAGCCGTTGTGAACTTCATATCCATCCCGGGGATCCACCCGGTAGCCCCTGCCGATCCCGAATCCGAAGGGAAACCACTGGTCTGCGGTCCGCAGACAATCGTGGAGCTGATCCAGGATGAACCCCTCGCGACTCCCCAGGCTGGACAAGGCATCGCTCACCCGGCGGCCGACAAACGATGCTTCGATCCGCGGCCAGAAGATCCCCACAAGGAGCAGGAGCGAGAGGAAGCCGCCGAGGAAGAGCTTGTAGAACGGTCGTTTGGCGAAGCGCCAAGCCAGGATGGCGAATAAGGCGCCCCACAAGAACACGCAGAACATACCGGTCCGCCTGGATGAGAAGAAGATGAACGACGCGGCGAGGGCGGCGGTCGCCGTGCAGATCGCCCCCAGCCGCGGCCCGCCCACCGTCGTTCCGAAAGTGACGAGGAGCCCCCCCGCGCAGAAGCCGAACGTTCCCAACTGTCCATTCGTCTTGAACGTTCCGCGCACCCGACCTTCCATCGGGTCGGGAAACCACATGGACGCCGAGAAGGAGTCGTGGACCACGACGACCGTTTCCATCAGGACCGCGGCGCAGGTTCCCGCAAGGAGCCAGCGCAGCAGCGTGGGACAGGCTCCCAGGTTGAGGCCGGCCAGGTAGAATCCGAAGGCCATCAGGACGCCGGCGAACTGGAGCCAGACCTCGCTGGCCGGGCCCGGCGTGACCGTGAACGCGGGAATCAGCGCGAGCACCACGGCGGCGGCATAAAGAATCCCCGGCCACGAGGGCGCCGCCATTCGATGCCTTAGGAGCAGGACGGCAAGGAACGCCACGCAGACCAAATCCACCGGAACGATCCTGGAGAGAAGGTCGATCGGAGTTCCGATATATTGCGTCGTCAGAGTCAGGACCACCAGGAGCAGGCCGATCGCCAGCGCGAACGCGCGGTTCGTCCGCGTGTCGAGAGACGATTCCACCGCCCGCGGCCCAGGGAAAGAATCCCTCCCCGCTGCGAGCTTCTCGCCAAAAGCCGCCGCCGCGGGTCCCGACCTTCGCGCGAAAAGCAGCGTCATGCTCCCTCCCTGAGCGTCCGTGCCCCCGCCGCCCGCGGGTGCCCCAACTCCCATGCCATCACGGCGCCCGTGCTCCGCCGGCGCGGCCGAACGGCGCTTCAAAACAGGACGTGTGCCGATTTCGCTCATCGAACCGAAACTCCCTCCACACCCGCCGGCTGAAGCATCTGTCCAAAATCACCTTTCAAGCGGTACAGGACCGGGTCATCCTTGGAGTTGATCGGACCCAATCGGTCAAGGCATAACTGAAACGCGACATCCGCCACCGGTCGTTCCGCCGCCTTCAGGCAGAAAACCTTGGGGTGGGAGGTGGGCACCACGGTCTCCGTATTGAGGTAGAGTTCCTCGAAGAGCTTCTCTCCGGGGCGCACGCCTGTGAACACGATCTTCACGTCGCGACCCGGCCGCCGACCGGACAGTCGAATAAGGTCTTCGGCCAGGTCCACGATCCGTACCGGCGATCCCATGTCCAACTCGAACACTTCTCCTCCGTGCCCCAGGATCGCCGCTTGGAGGACGAGTTCCACGCCTTCCGGAATGGTCATGAAGTACCTGCACATGTCGGGATGCGTCACCGTCAGGGGCCCTCCCCGGGCGAGTTGCGCCTTGAAGATCCTCAGGACGCTTCCGTTGGAACCCAGAACGTTTCCGAAGCGGACCGCGACGAACCGCGTCGGGCTCCTCTGTGCGTTCAAGGCCTGCAAGAGGAGTTCCGCGGTGCGTTTCGTCGCGCCCATCACGCAGGAAGGGTTCACGGCCTTGTCCGTCGAGATCAAAATGAAGCGGCCGACTCCCGACCGCATGGCCTGATCGGCGATGACCTTCGTGCCTCCGACGTTGACTCGGATCGCTTCGCGGGGATGATCTTCGCAGACCGGGACGTGCTTGAGCGCCGCCGCGTGAAAGACGACGTCCGGAGCGTGGTCGACGAAGACCGTGCGCACGCGCACAGGATCCGTCACGTCCCCGAGCTCCGGCACGGTGACGCGCTCGCCATGGCCGGTTCGGAGTTCCAGCATGAGTTCGTGGAGCGGCGTCTCGGCCAAATCGAACGCAACGAGTCGCCGGGGGTGGTAGTGAAGAATTCTTCGGCACAGCTCCGAACCGATGCTTCCAGCCGCTCCCGTCACGAGCACGCACTTGTCCCTCAGGAACTCGGCGATGCCCTGCTGGTCAACACGGATGGGATCCCTCCGGAGCAGCTCCTCGATGGCCACGTCTTTGAGCTGTGAGAGGAGGGGCAGCGTGGTGGAGAGGCGGTTCAGAGAGGGCAGGACCTTGACGGAGACGTTGGCTTCCATGAGCGGCGCCACGATCCCACGAAGCGCCGCGCCCCCCGCGCTGGGGATGGCCACCAGCGCGTGACGCACGCGGTACTCCAGGACGATTCGTTGGATTTCCTTCACCCCTCCCAGGACCGGAATACCGCGCAGGAGGCAGCCATGCTTGGTCTGATCGTCGTCAAGGAATCCCACCACCCGCATACCGAGACCGGCGGCGCGTTCGACTTCGCGCAGAAGCGTGTCGCCCGAATCCCCGGCGCCGATGATTACGGCGGGAACGGCGGACTCAGGCCCGGACTCTCTCCGCCCAAGCCATTCCCGGAAACCGCGGAGGAGCAGGAACAGTCCGGAGACGCCGAGATGCACCAGAATGCCATCGAGGAGGAGGACGCTCCGCGGCACGATCCCCGGAGGAAGGAACACGAGATCGACGGCATAGAGCGCCGCCGTCGCCCACGCGGCGCCCCGGAAAATGACGAAGGCGTCTCGAATTCCCACGTACGGCCAAAGAATCCGGAAGACGCCGTTCGCGTAGAACGAAATGCACTGGACCAGTAGCACGAAAGGCAGCGCGTACGCCATGTGGGCGGCCGCGGGCGCCGGAACGGAGAACTCGTACCGCAGAAAGTACGCCAGGCACCACGCCGCGGAGCCGACGGCAAGCGTGGCCGGCACCAGCAGCCAACGCGGACGGCTTCCAGCGACCCTCCGAATCCATCGACCCACCCTGTCTTCGATCGCCCAGCGTTTCTTCTCAGGTGGTAGGGGGCGCCGATCCAGCGTGGCTGGAATCGACGGACTCATGAGCATTCCACGCTCTCCTCGCCCGACGGCGGATGCGGGCGGCTAATGAACCTTGACGAGGAAACCCTTGGCACCCTCTGCTCGCTCGGACGCCGCTGGGAATCGTCCGGGCCCGCGTCTCCGGAAGCCCCCGTCGAATGAGTCGATTTCGTCATGCCAGCGCATCGTGTGATCCGGGAAAATGCCGCAACCCTGGGAGCACTCCGAATGGCCCCCTGACGCGTTGGTCTTGTGTACGTCGGGTTCCCCGGCGTGGTTACACCGCAGACGCAGCCTTGGAGGGCACCATGAGCGGTGATCGAAAACGCGAGAGCATCGGCGGGATTGCCGCGTGTAACCATCGGATCGTGACACCGTAGAAAAGGCGTAGAGGTCGGGGCGTGGAGGAGTTGTCGGGACGGAATCGGTTGTGGTGGTACCCTCCACGCCCCGAGTGACGGCGTCCGTTCGACGCCGAGTGGAGCCAAGTGGAAGAGCGACCGAACCAGAGGTCGCGGGACATTCTTTGCATGTGCGGCATCTTTGGATATGTCGGTCACCGAGACGCGCTAAAGATCCTCATGGACGGCCTCAAGCGTCTCGAGTACCGCGGATACGATTCCTCGGGCGTCGTCGTTCAGAACGGGCACGGACTCGTCGCGGCGAAGCGCCGCGGGAGGCTCGACGCGCTGGAAGCCGAGGTCCGGAGCCGCCCCTTCGGAGGGCACACCGGGCTCGGGCACACTCGGTGGGCCACCCACGGCGGGGTGAGCGACGCGAATGCGCATCCCCACTTCTCCTGCGACGGCAAGATCGCCGTCGTCCATAACGGCATCATCGAGAACTTCGCCGAGCTCCGGAAAGATTTGGAGCGGCGGCATCGATTCCTCTCAGGGACGGACACGGAAGTGATCCCGCACCTGGTCGAGGAACTTTATGAACAGGCGGAGGGCGACATCCTGTTTGCGGTGACCTTGGCCGTGGGGCGCCTGCGTGGAAGCTGGGCCATGGGAGTGCTCCATGCGGACCACCCGAACCGCCTTTCCGTGGCGCGGGTCAACTGTCCCCTGGTCCTCGGGCTCGGTGACGGAGAGAACTTCCTGGCCAGCGACATCCCTTCCCTTCTGCCGTACACCCGCCGGGTGATCCCTCTGGACGAGAATGAACTCTCCACGATCGGCCCGGAGGGGATCCAAATCTTCGATCGGCATCTGACGGCCAAGGCACGCGCTCCTCTCGACATCGACTGGACGGCGGAAGCGGCGGGCAAGAATGGACATCCACATTTCATGGCCCAGGAGATCGACGCACAGCCGCGCACGGTGGCCGCGGAAGTCGAGGCGTGGGGCCGGAGCGTGCCGGACTTGCGGCTCGCCCGCGACGTCGACCGCGTCATGGTGATCGCCTGCGGGACGGCCTGGCACGCCGGACTCGTAGCCAAGGCCGCCTTGGAGGAGATGGTGCGGATTCCGGTGGAGGTCGGCCTGGCGAGCGAGTTGCGGTACGGCGACCATCCGTTCGGACCGCGAACGCTGGCGTTCGCTATTTCGCAGTCGGGGGAGACCGCCGACACGCTGGCTTCGGTTCGCATGGCGAGAGAGTCGGGTTCGCCGATCCTCGCCTTGACGAATGTGAAGGGGTGCACCCTGGCTCGCGAGGCCGACCACGTCCTTTATATGCGGGCCGGTCCGGAGACCGGGGTCGCGGCCACGAAGTCCTACACCTCGCAGCTCGTGAACATTCTCTTCCTTGCCCTCCACCTCGGGCGCGAACGGGGGACTCTGTCACCGGAGCGGTTCGAAGCGTTGACCCGGGAGGCGGGGTTCCTGGGGACCCATATCGGGAGGATCCTCCGGCAGGACCCCCTCGTCCGCCAGTGCGCGCGGACGTTCCAAGAGGGCTACGGCTTCATGTTCATGGGGCGGCGCTACAACCTGGCCACGGCGTACGAGGGGGCCCTCAAGATGAAGGAGATTACGTACCTCCCGTCGGAAGGGTACGGGGCGGGGGAGATGAAGCACGGACCGCTCTCGCTCGTCGATGAGCGAATGGTCTGCGTGGCGATCACCCCGCGCGGCCGGGTGAAGGAGAAGATGATCTCGAACATCCAAGAGGTTCGCAGCCGCGGAGGGCGCATCGTGTCCGTGGCGACAGAGGGCGATCACGCAGTGGCGGAGGTGTCGGACCACGTGTTCGAGATCCCGTCCTGCGAGGAGATGTTCTCTCCGATCCTGGCCGTCATTCCGCTCCAGTTGCTGGCCTATCACCGGGCCGTCGGGCTGGGGCGGGACGTCGATAGGCCCAGGAACCTCGCGAAGTCGGTCACCGTGGAATAATTTGTTCCGGAGTCGCCTTTACGACACGGAGGGACCCGGTGGAGAAGATACGATGGCTAACAGCGTGCCCCCCATCGATGTGGTCACCGGAGGGGCCGGATTTATCGGTTCGCATCTCGCCGACCTGCTGCTGGAGACGGGCCGACAGGTGCGGATCATCGACGACCTCTCGAGCGGCGATCGGGCCAACGTGCCCGAGGGGGCGGAATTCCTCGAAGGGGACGTCTTGGATCTCGCGGAGCGCGCGGTGCGGGGCGCCGGCGTGGTCTATCATCTCGCCGCCATACCTTCGGTTCCCTATTCGACGGAACATCCCCTGGAGAGCCATCGCGCCGTCGTGGAAACCACGCTCGCCGTGCTCGCCGCCGGCGAGCGCGCCGGGGTGCACCGTGTCGTCTTCGCCAGCTCGTCTTCCGTGTACGGGGAGACGCCCGTTCTCCCGTTGAACGAACGGCACGAGCCGCGCCCCGTTTCTCCCTACGCAATCGGCAAGCTGTGCGCCGAACTCTATGCCCAATACTGGACGGAGCATCGCTCGCTGGAGGCGGTCTCCCTGCGTTTCTTCAACGTGTACGGCCCACGTCAAGATCCCCGTTCGCCCTATGCCGCCGTGATCCCGCGATTTATCAGCCGCCTTCTCTCGGGGAAGCCCCTCGAAATCTTTGGTGACGGACACCAGACGCGCGACTTCATCTTCGTGAGGGACGTGGCCCGAGCCTTGATGGCCACGGGCAACGTTCCTTCGCTGGCCAGCCCGTGCTACAACATCGCCTCCGGCCGTCCTACCTCGGTGCTTGACCTCGCGCGAACCATGGCCGGCGTGGCGGGCGAATCGATGCCCGTGGAGCACCTTCCGCCCCGTGAGGGAGACATCCGCCGTTCCTGGGCGGATGTGGATCGCGCCCGAATCGAGTTGGGCTTTCGCGCGGAGACGCCGATCGAGGCCGGCCTCAGGGCGACCTTCCAGTGGTTTGCGCGCAGGGCTACGCCCAGCGCGGGCGTGGGACGATGAGGAGCGAAGGCCGACGCGGCGGCCCCGCACACGCCGAGGGGACTCGGCCGAGGCTGAGGACCGGCGTCGCCTGGATCGTCCTCGGCGGATGCCTCGCGGCGGCTCCTCCTCATGATCGCGCCCCCGGGTCGTGGATCGAGGCGGAGTTTCAGGTCCAGAACTCCCAGCTCCCGGCGATGCCCTCAAAGACGTCGCCCGTCCTCCTGCTCCACGACTGGTTCGGTGAAAGTCCCGTCGCTACACCCTCGTTCATCCGGGATCACCGCGAGTTTCTGGACGCCCGCCCCTTCGACGGCATTGCCGTGTACGTTCGCACGCCCGATCTTTCTCTGAACGTCACCGCGTCGGTGCTGTCCCGGAAGAGGCTGACCTTTTCGGAAGTGGCCGACGCTCTGGCGCCGCTCCAGGGAATGACGTTCAAGAACCTGACCGAAAACTTCGCGGCCGTCGTCGGTGGCGAACCACCGGACTTCATGGACGACTGGACCGTGCCCAACGCCAACTTCGCGCACCTTGCCCGAGCCGCCCGCAAGGCGGGCCTTCGAGGAATCTACTTCGACAACGAGGCTTACCAGACCCCATGGACGGATTATCCCCGGGGCGTCCGCTATCCGCGCAAGTCGCTTCAGGAATACCGCGAAGCGGCCCGGCTCCGGGGGAGCGGGATCATGCGGGCCATGGTGGAGGCGTTCCAGGAGATCACGGTGATCCTGCTGCACGGACCCTACATCTCGGAACCCAAAGCGCCGCGATCTCTCTTTCCGGCGTGGCAGTCGAGCAACGAGCTTCTCGGTCCGTTCTTTGCCGGCTTCGTCGAGGGCGCCGGCAAGCGAGCCACCGTCGTCGACGGCGGGGAGATCTATCACCTGCGGACCCAGGATCAGTTCCGCCGGAGTTACTTGTGGCGGAAGAAAGAGTTTCCCTCCGCCCGGGTCGATTGCGCTTTCCTTCCCCCGGCGATTCGCTCCATCTGGGCACGCCGGGTGAGCATCGCCTTCGGGATCATAGACCGACCCTTCAAGGGAAATCCGATGAACCCCGAAGTCCTGGCGACCACGCTGGTGAATGCGCTCCGGCGAACGGACCGCTTCGTGTGGTTCTATGTGGAGGGGCCCACGTTCCTCCTCCCGCCGGAACGGGGCGGGGCCGGTAAAGCATGGGTCGATGCGATCCGGCGCGCCCGTGCGGCGACGGCGGGAGCGCCCCCGTGGTAGCGCGACCCCCCTCCAAAATCGGCTTCTAGCTCGAGCCAACGACGCAGGTCGTAGCACGACCGCACATCCTGAACATCGGGAGAAAGCCGATGGCCGTATAGTCCGCCCGGACGGCGCATGCGGACGAATCGCCAGCCCAGCCGGCGAGGCGCATCAAAATCTTTCGCCGGGTTATCGGCCACATAAACGCACGCCGACGGGCGCAGCCCGAAGCGCCTTTGCAGCGTCCGAAATCCCCGGGGATGCGGTTTCCCGTACTTGGTCCCCCATCGTCCGGTCAATATGACGGGGTCGATCCATCGATCCAGACCGAGCGCACGGATCTTCGCGCGCTGGGTACGCGGGCGGCCGTCGGTCAGGATCGCCAGCGCCACGCCGGGCGGAGGCCGCTCCACGAACCGGCGCGCGTCGGGGCACAGACGGAGCCGGGGCCGGTGACTCCGGTACACCGCCACGAGCCGACGGACCACGGCCCGGAAGGGTTGAATCCCTTCATCCTGGATCACGCGGTCGACAATGAGGCGGCGTTCACCGGCCAGGAACAAGCGCCACGCTTTGGAAAAGAATCCGCTCACCCCCCATTCCCGGCGGACGCACTCAGAGACGACTCGGAAGCCGCTTCGGACGAAGGTGCGCTCCAGATAAAGCGTGTCATCCAAGTCGAAGACGACCAGGAACCTCGGGCCGGGGCTCATAGGGGCGCGAATACCTTCGGAGCGGCCTGGTGGACGATGACTTCGTGATCGTACCGCAGCATCACGACGCCCGGCCGCCACCCGACAAAACCCCGCTGGACGCTCCGGCCGCAGGCTTCGGCGAGGAGCCATTCAGGGAACCGCGCCCCCGCCGCCTGCGCCAGGGGATAGCCTCCGCCAAACCGGGGATTGATCTCGCTCAGCTTGACGTCTCCGGCCGGAGTTAGGAATCCCTGGAAGTTCAGGGGTCCCCGGCATCGGGGGAGCAATTCCACCAAGCGGCGCGCAATAGCCTCGATGGCCTCATTATGGAATGTCCTTCCCTTGGATACCTCCCCCGATCGGACCTCCAGCCTGAGGTGCGGCACGGCGCACACGAGTTGTCCGTCCCGCGATGCCAAGACGTTCACGGTGAATTCGTCCCCCGTCAGCAGTTCCTCGATGACGGGGTTCTGCGTGGCGCACAAGGCTTGGTCTAGTTCCCTCGCGTTGCGCACGAAAACGACACCGCGTCCCGCGCTGCCCTGCGCGGGCTTCACCACGACCGGATAGAGAAGCGACGTCGGCGTGTCCTCCGGCAGCCAGCGGTGCGCTACCGGAAACCCGTGGCGGACCAGCCAGGCGTGGCACGCGCGCTTGTCCCGCGCGATCCGCACCGCCTCCGGGCCTGGAATCGCCACGTACACGCCGGCCTGCTCGAACCGATCCCGCGCATCCGCGTAGGGAATGAGCTCGTGATCGTGGACGGACAGCAGAAGGCGGATGTCAAGCTCAGCACATTTGTCCAGCACGGCCGGGATGAATCGGGCATCGTCCGCAGGAGGAGTGAGGAAAAAACCGTCAGCCACGTACAGCGACGCCACGGCCGGACTGACGTCACAAGCGAACACGCGACTGTTCAGGCCCAACTCGCGCAAGGCCTCCCGAAAGAACTGGACGAGCCGCACACGACGGCCCGCGGCACTGATGAGCACGTTCATGGAGCGTGAGCCTGGGGCCATGAGGGACCTATCCTCTTACGTCCACCGGACCATGGCACGGTACGGGCGGTCGGAATCTCGGCCTTGGAACAAAAGAGACGTTTTTCGCCAACCGTCCCGCAGTCCTTGCAGAAACCGAGCCCCGCAAACCGCCCCAAAAATCGTGTACGACGTCCGATCGCAAGCGTTACGTGATCCATGGAAAGACCTGCTGGAGACCCTCCAACGATATGGCCTCAGGGTCTCCGGCTCGGGATGGCGATCTTCCGTGTAACCGGGACCCCCGGCACGGCATAAATCGTAGCGGATGGCCGTGACTTCGACGTCTGAAGCCGGAACTCCGGTCCTGATCCGCGGGGGCGAGAAGTTCTTTCCCGCCGCCGGTTCCGCGTAGAATCGGCCTGATGGATGGGAGGACGGCGTGTTCTGGAAACTCTACGGGTTCTTGATCCGGCAGCCACGGCTGCGCCGGGTTGCGGCGACGATGCCGGCGGTCCGCCGTTTGGCACGGCGCTTCCTCGCGGGCGAGGAGTTGGAATCCGGACTGGCCGCCCTGCGCGCCCTCCGCGCCCGAGGCATCCGCGGCACGCTCAACCATGTCGGAGCGCACGTGCTGCGAGAGGACGAGGTGGTTGCGGCGGGCGACGCGGCGGTCGAAGCTCTGCACCACATTCAGCGCGAGGGACTCGAGGCACACCTTTCAGTCAAACTGACGCAGATCGGGCTGGACATTGACGAAGAACTCTGCCGGGCGCTGCTGTGGCGGGTACTGGGGTGCGCGCGCCGGCTTGGAAACTTCGTCCGGATCGACATGGAGGAATCCGCCTACACGGAGCGCACGCTGAAGTTGTTCGAGGAAGCTCACGGGTTCTTCGGAGGCGATACGGTAGGAATCGCGGTCCAGTCCTACCTGCGAAGCCGCCAGGACGACTTGAAGCGGCTCCTGGACGCCGGAGCGCGCGTTCGGCTGGTCAAGGGCGGCTATCGGGAGGTGGAGGCGGTGGCATGGCACCGCAAGGTCGAGATCGATCGCGCCTTCCGCGGGGACATGGAGCGCCTGTTCGCCTGCGGCCGCCTACCGGCCCTCGCCACGCACGACCCACGCTTCATCGAGGAGGCGTGCCACCTCGCCGCGGGTCGCGACCGGAGCGACTTCGAGTTCCAGATGCTGTACGGCGTTCGGCCCGACCTGCAGGAGCGCCTCGCGCGGGAGGGCTACAGGGTGCGTTGCTATGTTCCCTGGGGTCGCCGGTGGCTTCCCTACGTTCTCGGCTGCGCGCGCCGCCTCCTCGGCGGGACGCTGCGCCGCCTCGGCGAACCGGCCGGGGAAGCGGTCGGAACCCACTCATGATCCGAGATCGCTTGCTGACCACCGGGGACGCGGACTCGTGGCGTGCGATCCTGCCCGCGGATGCGAGCGTGATGGGCAGCGTCGAGTACGCGCGGATCTGCGAGAAGCGCACGGGGTATCCGGCGCGACTCTTCGTCCTCGAAACGGACGGGCCAGCCGTCGCTTACCCTTTTTTTCTGCGGCCGATCTCCACCCTGCCCTTCGAGGCCGGTCTCGGAAAGGAGGCGTGGGACACCTGCACGCCGGAGTACACGGGGCCGCTGAGCCCCGCGCGCCTCGCGGCATTCGACGGTCTGGAATTCGCGGACCGTTTTGCGCGCGTGTGCCGGGAGCACCGAATCGTGGCCGAGTTCGCTCACTTGAATCCGTGGAACGTGCCCGCGGGGCTGCTTGATCCGGCCAGCGTCGAGTTCGACCGCGAGATTGTCTACGTGGACTTGACGGGGTCGGAGGAGCAGGTCTGGGCCCGGTCCCTGACGTCGGACGGCCGACGGCAGACGAAACAGGCCCGGCGTGCCGGCGTCCGAGTGCGCCGCGCCGAGTCGCCGGGGGACATCCTGGAGTTCCACCGCCTGCATACGCTGACGATGAAGCGGTGCCGGGCCCTGGACCGGTATTATTTTCCGCCCGAACACTTTCTGGAAATCCAGGAGTCGATGCCGGAGAACGCCTTTTACGTCCTGGCGGAGTACCGGGACCGGGTCGTGGCGGCCGGGCTGTTCTTCGTGGATCGGAGCGACGTCTACTGGCATCTTTCCGCCGCCGACTTGGAGTTCGCCTCAGTGCGGCCGGTCAACGCCTTCGTATACGAAACCATCCGCTGGGCGGTGTCCCGTCGGAAGCAACATCTGGTGATGGGCGGCGGCTGCCATCCGAACGATGGGGTATTCCATTTCAAGGCGAACTTCTCTCCTCTGCGCGCATGGTTCCGCACTTTCAAACGCGTCCATGACGCGACGGCCTACGCGGCGCTGACCCGGGCGTGGACCGTCCACTACGGAGGATGCCCTCCCCGGTTCGACTTCTTTCCGGCCTATCGATCCGCCAGCCCGGGGGAATCTTCCGCCCCCAAGTTTCCTTCAGCGGTTCCCGATTCCGATCGGGTTGCCCCCGCTCGATCCCACCGGCCCCCTTCCGATCCAGCATGATGAGCGAGGGAGCGGATGTGAACGGCCTGTCCCGAAACATGTGAATGAGGGACGGGGCTTGGGATATGG
Source organism: Planctomycetota bacterium (assembly GCA_016209705.1). Classification (GTDB taxonomy): domain Bacteria; phylum Planctomycetota; class MHYJ01; order MHYJ01; family JACPRB01; genus JACQVR01. The sequence continues at coordinate 366 of JACQVR010000134.1, read as the reverse complement.
ATTGGCACGAGCCCGACACACGCACGAAAGCTTTTCGAATCTTCCGCCCAAGGGGGCCTCGGAGATGCGCAAAACCTGTCCATCATCCTTCCTGAGTTATCCAAAGATGAGGGAACGACGCGGGAACTCTACGGTTGATATCAGCTTCCGCAAGTCCGAATTGCACGTCTCCGATGTGCACAGGCACCCAACCTGTGATCCTCCTCGAGAAAGGATCCAGACCCCTTATCGACAGATCGACAGATGGATATATAGATCTATAGAAATAGAGTAGAGTGGAGTAGAAGTAGAGTAGGTGGGGGAACGCCCAAGGATTCACCCTCGTAGAGATCGTAGGAAAAACAAACGCCTTTTGCTTCGGCGCGT
>JACQVR010000133.1 GCA_016209705.1 Planctomycetota bacterium | reverse complement strand
CGTTGCGAAAAGTGCTCTCGGAGTTGCTGGATACCCTTGCTATCCATGCCCAGTTACCCAACAAAACCAACGCGATCGTGGAGCTCGCATCTTATGGTCGTTAACTTGACACACATGGAGAGCGCATGTTGAACCTGACGAACCCCAGGGAAGCCCCTTCCATGTCCGGAGTGCTCCCCTACGTTTCGGCGGATCCGCAGGATCGCGTGATCCTCCTGCGCGACGGTTCGCTGGGACTGGCATGGCGCCTGAATCCGCTCGAAACGGAGATGGCGTCGGAGCGCTCGTTGGGACAGACGGCGTCTCGCGTCGACGCGCTGCTCCGCCTCCTGCCCGTCGGTTCCGCGGCCCAGTTCATCCGGACGTGCCGCCGCGACGTGACGCCGAAAACGCGAGCTTGGGTGGAGGCGACCACGCAAGAAGGGCTCCTGATCGATCTGGCGCGGGCGCGCGCCGCGTCGACGGAACGGTTTTCTTTCGTCGAGGAAGGGATCCCATTCTTCGCCCGCTCGGCGGTCACGCTGTTCACGCTGCGGATCTGGTCGAAGTGGCCGAGATCCGATTGGCGGAGGCATTACGCCGAGGAAAAGCGCAGGTTGCTGGACGTCGCGCGGGCCCTGGAGAATCAACTGGCGCAGATGGGCGTCGCGCACGAGCGACTCTGCGGCTCCGCGTTGGCGGCCCTGATTCACGCGGAGCTGAACCCTGGGCGAGCGGCGGTTCCATTGGATCGCCCCGATCGCGGGCTGTCCGAACGGATGTGTTTCACGCCGTGGGGGGTGGAGCGGGGAGCGATCGTGTTGGGCGGCGACCGGCGCCGTCTGCTCACCGCCGCCGACCTGCCGAGGGAAACCTGGGCGGGCATGCTTCAGCGCGACCCACGGGCGCCGCTCGACGTCGCCGGCGAAGGAGTGTTCATTCTCAACATAGAGTGCCGGGACAACGAATCCATCCGCCGCCTGCTGGCGGCGAAGAAGCGCCTCGCCTTTTGTCAGATGGGAGGAGGCAAGGAGGGTCGTGCCGATATTCCGGCCCTCAAGTCGGAGGTGGACGACGTCCTGGAGCGCATGATGGTCGACGGCGCTCGCGCGTACTCCGTTCGGATCCATCTGGTCGTGCGGGAGGAAGCGCGCGAAACCGCGTTGAACGCCATGTCCAAAGTGGGTATGGACATGGTGGAGGAAGAGGCGCTGGCCGGATCGATCTATCTACAGACGCTGCCATTGGCCTACGATCCGTCGAACGACCGCATGCTCAAGCGCGGGCGGACGATGCTGGGTCGGAACCTGGCTCATCTGATTCCGCTCTACGGCGCCTTTCAAGGCACGCCGCGCCCGGACTTGCTCCTGACCAACCGGAAAGGCGAGCCGATCACGTTCTCGTTCTTCGACTCCGAGGTGGCGCCGCACGGAATCGTGGCCGGCGTCTCCGGATCGGGAAAGAGCGTTTTCGCGAACTCCCTGATTCTCTCCACGGCGCGCCGGGGCGCGTCCGTCTTCGTGCTCGATCGGGGAAACAGTTACCGGAAGCTGTGCGGGGTGCTGGGCGGGTCCTACCTGGCGTTCGAGCCGTCCCGTCCCCGCTCCATCAATCCGTGCGGTCGCGAGCTGGACGAAGCGAAGCTCCTGTTCCTCACCGACATCGTGGCCGAAATGTGCACGCAAGGACAGCGCGAGGCGAGCGTGACCGAGCGCAGCTTGATATCCCGCGCGGTCCGGGCGGCCTTCCAGGGCGCCCAGCGGGAAGTCGTCCTGTCGGACATTCGCCGCGCGTTGATGGAGGACGGCGAACCGGCGGCCCGGGAACTGGGCATCGCCATGGAGATCTTCTGCGGGACGGGCCCATACGCCGGATTCTTCGATCGGCCGCGGGATGTGGACTTCGAGCGCTCGCCCGTGGTCTTCGAGTTGGGCGAGATGGCCAAGCGGCGGGACGTCGCCAGCGTTCTCTTGATGGCGCTCCTCCACAACATCACGGACTTCTGCGCGCGGCGGCTGTCGGACGAGAAGTACCTCCTGGTGGACGAAGCGTGGACGCTCCTGAGGACGGCGACGACCGCGCAGTTTCTGGAGGATGTGCTCCGAACCTACCGAAAGCTCAACGCGGCGGCGGTCATGATCACGCAACAGGTGACGGATTTCGACGGCCGGACGGGCGAAGCCATCCGCGCCAACGCGCCGAATCGAATCTTCCTGCGGCAGACGAGCGAAACCGTCCAGGCCATGGAGCGGCTCCTGGACCTATCGCCCGAGGAAAAAGAACTGCTCGGATCGCTCGCCACGGTCAAGGGCCGGTTCAGCGAAATGCTCGTCCTGGCGGGCGGGGCGCGCGGCGTGGCGAGATTGGTACCGGATCCGCTGACGTATTGGATCGCGACCAGCGATCCCAAGGACAACGCCTTGCTGGCGGAACGGGCCCGACGCCATCGAGACGTGGGAGCGCCCGATCCGATCCGGAGCGCCCTGCACGAGTTGTCGACGCAACAACCCCATGGCGCGGGCGCGGAGGTACTTCATGGATGAGGCGCCCGCATTCCTGGATACCGCGTATGAGTACGCGGGGTTGCAGGCGGCCGCGGCGCTTCATGCCGCGCTCAGCGGCTTGTTTCTTCCGATGCTTCTCGCCCTGTGCGGGATCGCGTGGAGGATCTTTCGGATGGCGGACGACGGGGACGTCCGTCCGCTGGTCCTGTACCTCCTGTCGCTCGCCGCGATCTGGTGGATGTGCTCGCCTTCCTCCGTGAAGAAGGAGGAATACACGGATCGGCGCGCGCCGCGCGCGCTGGTCGTGATGGACCGCGCCGCCGACGAATTCGTCGCGCGGGCCATTCGCGGAGTGAACGAGGACTTTCTCGTCAAACCGTACGAATGGGAGCGACTGGCGTTGATGTGCCGGTCCGCTCAAATTCAAGAATCGACGCTCCGATCCGAAGTGAGGGAGTTCCTCGATGGGTGCACCAAGAACGCCGTCCGGAAATATGGGGACCGTCCGCCGCCGGCGGCCGCGCGAAACCCGCTGGCGGACGATACCGGATTGGACTATGCGCATACGATCGACGAAGACGGACGCCCGTGCGAACCGCGGCGCCGGCCGTTGCTGGAGCGGGTGAGGCGCGAAACGGAAACGGATCCCCTCCATCTCCGGACGGTCGCGGCGCTGGCGGATTATCAGAAGTTCGACGCCGCCACCGCCCGCGCCTTGTACGTGGACAAGCTGGTGCGCAACGTCTGGTTGGCGCCGCCTCCGTCTTCGAGCGAGCTGGAACACGCGAAAGCGGACTTGGAGGGGGCGGCGGGGTCTCGCCAAGAGACCGGCTATCTTCGGAAATTGTGGGAGCTGGCCTTCGATTCGCTGGCCCACGTCCGCCAATGGTTTTCCGACGGCCTCGATGCGCGGCAGAGGCGTTATTCCATCATCGCGCACGGCCCGCACTTCTACGGATTGGTCCTGATGTTGTTGATGGCGTTGTTCCCCGTGGCGGGAGTATACGCCCTCTGGCCCGGCCAATGGACGGTGCTGTTGCGCTTCGCCCGGCTCTTCTTCTCCGTGAAATTATGGCCGTTCGGCTGGTCGTTGCTGTCGGCGTTCGTCCGGCGGCGTCCGGTCTCGCTGGCGCTGGCCGATGCGCTGTCGCCCGCCGGCGACGCGGTCCAGGGTTCGTGGTCGGACGGCCCCAATCTCTTCGTCCTCACCGCGGCCATGTACGTGCTGGTCCCTGCGGCCTGTTTCCTGGCGGTGCACCTGATGTCGATCGCGGCCGCGCTCCCCGTTCGGCGTTACAATAAATTTTGAGAATTAATTGTAACGTTACAAATAATTTTGAGAATATTTCGTAACACTAGAAGGCGAGGCCGACTTCGAAGAAGAGGCCGGTGAGGTCCACGTCCGCCGAAATCTGATCCGCGACATCGCCGCGCTTGTCCTCGAACGCGATCCGGTACAGGCGATAGCCGAGGCCTCCGGACAACGCCTTGTAGCGGGCCGTGAAGCCGATCGTGGCATCGAACAGAAGTCCGCTCACGTCCTTGGGGAAGTTCGAGATCCGCACCCCGTGGATCTGCGCCTCGATGGATAGAAAGGACGCCAGAAAGAGGCGTCCGTACACGCCGATCACCGGCATGGGAACCTTGACGTCGGGGCTCGCTTCCCTCCCGTCTTCCGTCCGGAGGAGCGCCTCGGCCTGAATGTATTTGAGTCCGGCCACGATCCCCAGCCCCGCCCTTCCATACAGCACGCCCGGGGTATCGAGGCCGAATTGCCAAAGGAGGGTGTAAGACGTGACATCGATTTCGCTCTCGATCGTCGTGTTGGCCGGAAACGTGGTCCCGCCGAACGTGACGTCGCTCTCCAGGAGGCGCCGGCCCTGGAAATCGCCGCTCAGGATTTGAAAGTTGAAGCTCCCGACGGCGGGAAGGTTGAGAAAAAGATGGAACTCGTTGAAATCTTCCCGATCGGTCAAGCCCAGCGTCGAATCGACCTGGAGATCCTGGCTCGAATCTTCGGTCCGAACATCCCCGTCTATTTTCGCCGTCCACCGGCGCCACTTGACGCCGAATGAGCCGTCCTGCGCCCTCGCTTCCGCCCCCATCATCAAACCGGCCGCCACGATCCAAACCACCGCCAGGCCTGTTTTCATCCGCGAATCCCGCACGATGCCGCAGCATCATGACGATGATTCCACCCCCTGTCCATTCATTTCATTTTTGAATCTGCGCGCTCCAACGCATCCAGGCCGCCTTGTCGAAGCCGTGCTTCAATCCGCTGTACCTTTGCAATGCGGCCACCGCGCCTTCCCGAACGCGCTCCCGGGGATCCTCCAGCGCTTCCAGAAAAAGCGGAACCGTCGACGGCTCCTTGAACCGGGCCAACTGTTCCAGCATCGAAGCCTTCAAGACCGAGGACTCCCGGTTCGCCATCTCGATCAACTTGGCCAGGTATTCCCTCGCCTCCATGTCGCAAAGCGCCTTGACCGCGTTCCAACGGATCACGAGATCTTCCGAATCCAGTTTGGAGGCGACCGCCGTCCTGACCTCGGCGTGCTCGCCGTAGGTGACGAGCTCCTTCAGCGCGTTCAGTTGTTCGCCTTGAGTCCCCCCGCTCAGCATGCGCAGCCAGGCCGTTCGCGCGTCCCACGCCGCGGCTTCCGGGGTCTTCTCTTCCGCGCGGTACAGGGGCAGATATCGATAATAGATTTCGAGGTTGAGCACATTGATCGCCGTCGCGAAGACTCGCCCGCCCTCTCGGCCGAGGTAGTTGGTTTCGGGTTCCCAGGATCCCTTGCGGTGACCATCGCGAATCTGGCGCGCGACCAGCATGTCGCGCAAGGCGTGGTTCCAGCGATTCCAAGGATTCCCTCCCACGTGAAACATCGCCAGGGTTCCGTAGTACCAGGCATACATGTTCTGATCCGTGCTGAACGGGAAGCCGCGAGCCCCTTTGCGGAGCGCCTCCTCCATTCTCGGCCAGCTCGGCAGATTCGCCAGCAGCCGCTCCACGCCCTTCCGGATCGCAACCGGGTCGTCGATCTTCAGGTAGCGTCGACTGACCAACCCCACCGCCACCAAACCGGCGCCGCGTCGATTCACCCCGGGAGGGCGGTCGGCGTAGATCAACTCTCCCGTGCTCGAATCCGTCCGGTCCACGATCAACTTTTTCGCGCGTTCCACCAGTCCGGTCGGGACCCGCAGGCCGGCGATGTGCGCCGATCGGATCGCCATGATCGCCCAGCCGGCGATCGATGTGTCGTTGCGTGCGCGGCCCGTTTCGACGTAATAATCCCATCCTCCTTGCGCATGCTGCGCCACGGCGAGATATTCGAGCGCCCGCTCCGCCGCCTTTCCGTATCGGTCGTCGCCCGTCACGGCGCACGACTCGGCCAAGGCCCACGTGCAGATCGCGTGATTGTAGAGGTTGATCGTTTCTCCGCGATCCAGGCCGCCGTCCGGCCGCTGGCTGCGAAGCAGAAATTCCAGCGCCCGATCCAGCGTGTCTTGGTATGGACTGCCTTCGACCCGGGGCGAATATCCGGCGCCGAGGAAGGCGAGGATGCACAGCCCGGTCAACCCGTGCGTGTAGGAAGGATCGCCGGGCGCGCGAAGGGATAAGCAGGAATCGTGGCGCGGGCATCGAAGGTGAAATCGGATTCCGTCCCACTCGCCGCTTTCGGCTTGATGCCGGGAAAGCCATTCCAGACCATTCTCGACCGCCGATTCGGAAGCTTCGCTCCCGCCGTACTTACGGACCAATTCGCCGCGGCTGGCCGCGGAGCGTCCATGTTCGAGATGCTCCTTCGCCTTCGCTTCGGCGCTCGGCTGGGGCGTCGCTCCCGGACTCGGCGGAGGAGGCTCCGAAAGCGGCTGAGGCTGTCGGGGGATCTCCTCCGGCGCCGGGGGAGTGGGCGCCGGCGAGGGTTCTTCGGTTTGCACCTCCGGCTCCGGTTCGGGATCCTTGGGCTTTTCCGCCGGAGGAGCCGGTTCGGGCCCCTTCGGCCCGCGACGCTCCAAGCGCACCCACGCGACCCCCGGTTCTTCCGGCACCGTGACCTCCAGGATGAACGCCGCCAGCAGGAACGCCACGGCCAGATGGGCAAGGCCGGACACCGCCCATGAAACCGTCTTGTACAGGAACCGAACCAGCGAACCGGGTGACCATGCGAGACGCCGGCGCCGAGCCTGCGCATAGACTCTCGGGACGGTGACGATCTCGCCGCGCAAAACGATTTCGCGATCGACCTCCGGGGAAGGCGCGCACGATGCGACGCCGGCGGGGACGTTTTCTTCGCGGTTGGGAGAGGGAGCCGGCCTCGAGGTTCCGAGGCCCCAACGGTCGAGTAGTTTGTTGAGCGCTTCGGGGTTCATGGTTCAAGCCCCGGGACGGGGGGCTTGATTATATGACGCGGGAGGCGGGCTTTTGAGCAGCTTCCATGCGAACCCGCAGGCGTTCCAGGTCGCGGGACGCGGTCCGGGACGCGATCAGACAGCAGATTCCGGCCAGCGCCAGCGCCCCCGAAAACCAGGTGTACGCCAGGAGGCGGCCGACCGCTTCGTCCATCGTTCCGAACAGCCAGGGCGCGAGCGTGTCGCCCAAGAGATGCAGAACGAAAACGGCCAGCGACCATGCCATGGCGCGTTGCGCCGGATGGGTGACGTTGGCGATCTGCGCGTTCACCGCGGGCATGCAGAGGAAGAAAAAGAAGCTCCCGGCCGTCAGGGCGGGCAGGAACACCCACCGTTCCTGGATGTGAAACCCGATCAACAGAGAGGGAAATCCGGCGAGGAAGCCGAGGCCCGCCAGGAGGGCGTAACCCCCCTTCGCGCGGCGCGACCATCGGTCGCCCAGCACGCCGCCCAGGAAGCTGCCCAACGCTCCCGATACGAGGGCCATCATTCCCATGGCGACTTTGGCCGTGCCCGCGCTCATCCCCCTTTCTTGAATGAAGAATTCGGCGCCGAAATGGATGAGCGGAACGATCATGAACACCGCGAACGCCTGCGCCACGATGACCAGCATCAACGTCGGTGTCCGGAGCAGTTCCACATATTGCGCCAGGCCGGTCTTGCCAGCCGTCGGAATTCCCTCGCCGCCTCCGCGCGGCGGATCCCTCAAGGACCACAGCAGCAGCGCCACCGGCAATCCCGGCGCTCCCGCCGCGTAGAACAGGACCCTCCACGAGACGACTTGGTCGAGCAATCCCGCCAGGATGAACGCCGCGGTGCCGCCCAACGGGAGGCCCAGATGAAAAACGGACAGCGCTTTTCCGCGCACCTCTCGCGAGAAAAAATCCACGACCAGCGCTTGGCCGATGATCAGGCATCCCGCCTCGCCGACGCCGATGAAGAATCGGGCCGCGTAGAGCACCGAGTGCGCCTGCGCCGCTCCCGAAAGGATGGTGGCGGCGCTCCACACGATGATGCAGGCCGCCAGGATCCGCGGGCGACGGGCGCGATCGGCCAGAAACCCGATGGGTACCGCGCAAACCATGTAGCCCAGAGTAAAGAGGGTCCACAGCAACCCGAATTGGCTGGGGCTCAAGCCCAAATCCCGGCGCAGCGGGCCTTCGAAGGCGCTGACGAGTTGGCGATCCAGATAGCTGAGAAAGTTGGCCGAAAAGATGATGGCGAGAGCCCAGACGGCGATTCTTCGAGGGATCGGCCCGGTCATCGTAGGTTCACCTGTTCATGAGATGCCGGACGCGACCGCAGCGTGGACGCCCCTTTCCGCCGTTCGAAGATCAGATCGGCTCGGCGACGCGCTGAAGCTTGCGTTTCAAGGTCGAATCGACCTGGACGAAAGCGACGCCGAACGCCGCCTGGCCTTCGGAATGAAACCGCACGATCCGGCCTTCGATTTCGACATCCAGAAGAGGCTTCTGCAAGGGGCGCAACGTGACGGAAAAAGCCTCGGCCGGAAACGTTCCCAGCGGCGTCGCCACATCGGTCAGGCGCGCGCCGGACGGGCTGATGTCCCGGATCGTGGCCACGCCCTGATCGAACATCCCGCCGTCCCGGGTCCGGATGATCAGCTCGGCGCCGATGGTCACATCGTGCCGTTCGAAACGCCGCCGGTGCGTGAATTTCAGCCGCCCGAAATCATAGCCCATCGCCCGAGCCGCCCGGTACACCTGGCGGATCGTTTCTTTGCGGAAGACGGGTCCCGCTTTCCGGTTCAGAATCTTGTTCACCGACGAGACGTCCAGTCCGAGCCGGCGTGCAATTTGGACTTGAGTCACCATAGCGTAAAGAACACCTATCACTTTAGTTCCAACGTTTCCCGCAGGTCAAGTTTTTAACTCCACCCGCTCCGCGTGCGGTTACGACAGTTGACTTTGTTTGAGACCCGGATTATCGTCCAAAATCTCCCCGTGCTTCGAGGTGCCGATGCCGGAAACGACGACCTACTGTTTTCAAGACTTCATCAGTGATCTCGAAATGATCACCTCCGTGGAGCGCGACCAAGCGGAGATGATCCGCAAGATTTCACGCAAGATGAAGCTTCTGATCGCGTCCGGCGAAGGTTTTCTGACGCCCAAGGAGCGCGAAGAGGACCCCCGCCATTACGCCCGCCATCTGGTGCACATCGATCGGATGCGTCGCTTCGTGGTCATGAGCAGCGTCTGGCGGGCCGGCCAGGGAACGCCGGTCCACGACCACGGCACCTGGGGCCTCATGGGCGTGCTCGAAGGAGAGCTGAAGGTCACCAACTACGTCCGCCTTGACGACCGTTCGAAATCCGGGCACGCGGAGCTGCGCGAGATCAACGGACTCTGGTCGGGCCCGGGCAGCGTCTCCTACGTGCTGCCGCCGCATGAGGAAATTCACAAGGTGGAAAATCTGGGCGAAAAAGTCACGTACGGCCTGCACGTCTACGGCCGCGACATCATCGAGTGCAACCAGTACGATCTCGAGAAGAAGACGATGCGGCCTTACGGTCCGGACTACTCGAACGTCGGGAAGGATCGGTGACTCGCCGGAAATAAGCACGTCCAGCCCCAGGTCTTGACTGTCTGGTCCCCCGTTTTGCCTCGTCCCTCCATCGAGACGGCTATTCCAGGTTGCGGGAAGTTGGTAGCCAGAGGTGCGTAATCTTGGTACTATTGTTTGCGTAATCTTGGTACTTTCGACGGGTGGCAAACTGGCGACGACACCAGAATATCGCCTTCGACTTGCCGATCAACGCCTGACGGAACTGATGGCGCAGTTTCCGGCCGTACTCGTCAATGGGCCACGAGCCGCCGGCAAGACTACCACAGCGCGTCAGCATGCCGTCGATGTGGTGCCGCTCGATCAGCCAGCTCAGGCGGCGGCGTTCAAGGCCGATCCGGACGCCGCCTTGGCGGCCCGTACCGAACCGGTGCTGCTGGATGAGTGGCAAGAGGTTCCTGTGGAATTGACCAAGCTGCTTTGCGGATCGTGTCAGCCCCGGTGACACCCTGGATCGCCAAGGCCCACGCCGATTTTTCCCCATTAAAGCGAAGCGGCCGACCGAAGGGCACCAACGCGACGTCTCCCCCGATTTCGATATCTCCCTTTGAATTCCCCCTTCCTCCCGGTACAACTTCTGGAATTGCGCACCCCGTAAGCCGCGCAATTCCACATGATCGAATTCCAGGACGCGCGGAAAGTGTACCGGCAAGGCTCCCGCCTTATCCCGGCGCTCGACGGCGTCTCCCTGCGCATCGCTCCCGGAAGCTTCGCCGTCGTCATGGGTCCCAGCGGATCCGGAAAATCCACGCTCCTGCACCTGGCGGCCGGGCTCGATCTCCCGACGTCGGGGGAAGTGCGGATCGACGGCATCGCCACCGCGGCGCGCACGGACGACGAGCTGACGCTGCTGCGCCGCCGTCGCATCGGGCTCGTCTTCCAATTCTTCAATCTGATCCCCACCCTGACCGTCGCCGAAAACGTTTCGATACCGCTCCTGCTGGACGGAGTCCAAAAGACGACGGCCCATTCCAAGGTCGAGGCGCTCCTCGATCGGGTCGGACTCCGCGACCGCCGCGACCATTACCCGGACGAGCTGTCGGGCGGCGAGATGCAGCGCGTCGCCGTGGTTCGTGCGTTGGTCACCGACCCGTCGATCCTGCTGGCGGACGAACCGACCGGAAACCTCGATTCGGCCGCCGGGCGCGACATCCTCGAGTTGATCCGGGCCGTCGCCCGCGAAAACGGGCGCACCGTCGTCATGGTCACGCATGACGCGTCCGCCGCCGCGTTCGGCGATCGACTCATCCGCCTGCGTGACGGCCGCGTCGAGAGCGAACGATGAGCCATCTCCTGCGCTTCTTCTCGTGGCGGCACGCGCGCCGGTATCCCGCGCGCGTCCTGCTCAGCGTGGGAAGCATCGCGCTCGGCGTCGCGCTCTTCGTCTCTTCCGATGTCGCCCAGACGACGGTCCAGCGGGCGTTCCAAGAAACGATCGAGCGGACCGCGGGAAAGGCCCGGCTGCGCGTCACGCGCTCCGGCGGCATCGGGGTCGATGAGGAGGCGCTCCGGCGGATCGAAGCGGTCCCCGGAGTGATCGCGGCGCCGGTTCTGCAACGCAGCGCCATGCTCTCCGAACCCAAGGACGGCCCCATGCTTGTCCTGGGAGTCGACTTCTGGAAGGATCGCCTGCTCCGCCTCTACGAATTCAAGATTCCGCCGGAGGATGTGAAATCGTTCATCGCGACGGCCTTCCGGCCCGACGGCGCGGTTGTGACCCGGCGGTTCGCGGATCGGCACGGCGTGGCCTCCGGATCCCGAATCGTCCTCGACACGCCGCGGGGAAAGGCGCCGCTGACCGTGACCGGCGTGGTGGAGAACGAAGGGCCCGCCCGCGTGTTCGGGGGAAACTTTCTGGTGATCGGACTGCCGACGGCGCAGCGCCTCTTCACCAAGCCGGGGTGGGTGGATCGCATCGACGTGGCGCCGCCTCCCGGCGTCTCGACCGAAGCGACGCGGGATCGGATTGCCTCGCTTCTGGGGTCCTCCTATTCGGTGGAGCCGCACCGGCCTCGGAGCGCCGTGCTCGAAGACGCCATGACGCGAATCCGCTCCCTGGTGATCCTCTCCCTCATCGCGCTGATCGTGGGAATGTTCATCATCTATAATTCCGTGTCCATCTCCGTCGTCGAGCGGACGCGGGAGATGGCGATCCTCCGGTCGATCGGTGTGCGGCGCCGGCAGATTTTGGGGCTCGTTCTCGCCGAATGGTCCGTCTTGGGACTGGCCGGCTCCGCGCTGGGCGCGCTCCTGGGCTATTTGTTGGCCGGTCGCCTGGTCCGCATCTCGGAGCGATCGGCCAATGCCCTCACGCTCGCGATCGACATCCAGGAGGTTCATTTCTCGTGGACGACGGCGCTGGTCGCGCTGGCCGCCGGCCTTCTCGCGTCGGTGCTGGCGGCGCTTCATCCGGCGATCGAAGCGATGAAGGTTCCGCCGGCGGGACTGATCGGCCAATCGCTGTATCTGTTGCGGCAGGCGCCGGCGTATCGAAAATCGTTCCTCGCCGGCGCGTTCCTGATCGTCTGCTCCACGACCCTCGTCCTGGGCTTTTACCTGCGGCTTCCTCCGTACGCGGGACTGGCGGCGACGACGCTCATCTTCGTCGGCGTGGGGCTCGTGTTGCCGCAGCTCGTCATCTGGGTCGCGGGCGGGATGCGGCCCGCGTTGCGGGCGCTGCTGCGCCTCGAAGGGTATCTGGCGGCGGACAATGTGGCGAAGTTCCCGCAGCGCACGGCGCTGACGACCATCGCCCTGGGCGGCGCGCTTTCGATGATGGTGGCGAGCTCGTCGTTTCTCCTTTCGCTGAAACGCTCGGCGGACGCCTGGATGGCGGAGGGATTTCCGTTCGATCTGACGGTCAGCGGAACCGACATGTCGGCGCAACTGTATTCTTCCGCGCGATTCCCGGAATCGCTCGCGGATGAGGTCCGCGCCGTCCCGGGCGTGGGATCGGTTTACACGGTCAGCGTTCACTACCAGCCGTTTCGAGAATCCGAAATCATGCTGATCGGCATCGACATCGAGGGATTCTACCGCATGCATCTCCGGCGGGGACGGACCGACCGCATGAAGCCGCTGGACGACGCCGCCCAGCGACGCCGGCTCGCGGAGGGAGAGGACGTGATCGTTTCCGAAAACTTCATGAATCGATATTCGATTTTTCCAGGGGACTCGCTGGAACTGGAGACGACCGAAGGAAGGCGCCGGTTTCGGGTGGCTCGGGCGATCGAAGAATATTCCTGGCCTTCCGGCGTCGTCCTCATGGGCCGGAGCGCCTACCGGCGGCTTTGGAAGGACGATTGGATCACCTACATCGACGTGCAAGTCGCGCCGGGGGCGGCGCTTGAAGAGGTGCGGTCGAGGATCGGAGAATCTCTGAAGGGGACGTACACGGCGTTCATCTATTCCATGGACGAGATCCGCAAGATCGGAATGGGCGCCCTGGATCAGGCGTTCCGATTGGCGAACGTCCAGGTGGTCATCGCCATCCTCATCGGCTTTCTCGGCATCTTGAACACGCTGCTGATCTCCGTCCTGCGGCGCACGCGGGAAATCGGTCTTTTGCGCGCGGTGGGGGCGAGCCGGGCGCAGATCCGCCGCACGGTGACGATCGAGGCGTCGATCATCGCCGGCGCGGCCGGTTTGATCGGCGTGGGAGCCGGGATCGTGGGGACCGCCTTCCCGCTGCGCCTGCACATGTTGCAGCTCACGGGGTACTGGGTACCCCTCTCCATCCCGTGGGGGACGGTGGCGGGGGCTCTGGTCGCGGCGGTCGTCATCGGCTGGACCGCCAGCCTCCTCCCGGCCCGCCGGGCGGCCAAGCTCAATGTCTTGGAAGCCATCGCGTACGAATAACGGCGAATCTCCTTGCGGCGGGCGCCCATTCTTCTACAATGAGACCTCTTTCGATCCCCCAAAATGCGAGCTTTCGCATGATTCTGGCTGTCTGCATCAAGAGAGTTCCGGATACCAACGCCCGTCCCCAAGTCGCTCCGGATGGCAAGTCCATCAATCCCCAGGGGATCGAGTGGGTCATCAATCCCTATGACGAATTCGCCATCGAAGAAGCTCTGCGCCTGAAGGAAAAGGCGGGAACCGGCGAGGTCGTCGGCGTCAGCGTGGATCCCGACGGCAACGAATCGATCCTGCGGAAGGCCCTGGCGATGGGCGTGGATCGCGGTATTTTGGTCAAGGGAGGATCGATGTTCGACGGCGCCGTCACCGCCGAACTTCTCGCGGGGGTGCTGAAAAACGTGAAAGCCGATCTTATCTTGTTCGGCAAGCAGGCCGTGGACAGCGATTCGTACCAGGTGCCGTCGCTCGTCGCCCACCATCTCGGCCTGCCGCGCGCCAATGTCGTCACAAAACTGGAAATCCAGGGAACGAAGGCCGTTTGCCGACGTCAGATCGAAGGAAACGAAGAGCTCCTCGAACTCTCCACGCCGTGCATCGTTTCATGCCAGAAAGGGCTCAACGAGCCGCGTTATCCTTCCCTCAAAGGGATCATGGCCGCGAAGAAGAAGCCGCTGGAGGTGCTAGAGGCGCCGCCGATCGAAGCCCGGATCGAGATCCTGAAAATGGAACCCCCTCCGCCGCGTCCTCCCGGTCGGATCGTGGGGAAGGGAAGAGAAGCCGTTCCTGAGCTGGTCCGGCTTCTCAGGGAAGAAGCGAAAGTGATCTAACCGGATTTCTTCGAAGCCATGCCAGATCCGATTCTCGTCTTCGTCGAACAGCGCGACGGCAAGATCAAGCGGCCAAGCTTGGAGGCCGTCAGCGAAGCGTCCCGCCTCGCCAAGGCATCGGGGACGAGCGTCTCCGCGGCGATCGTCGGGTCCGACGTCCAGGCTCTGGCGGCGGATATCGGCAAGGCCGGCGCCGAGAAGGTCTACGTCATCGACGATCCGCGATTCAAGCGGTACGCGGCCGAAGGGTACGCCAAAGCCGTCGTCGAGGCGATGCGCCGGGCGGGCGCGACCCGGCTCTTCTTGGCGGCGACCGCGATGGGCAAGGACTTGGCGCCCACCATCGCCGGCTTGACCGGAAGCGCCGTGGCGACGGACTGCACGGAATTGAAACTCGACGGCGACCGTCTGATCGGCCGCCGGCCCGTCTGTGCCGGGAAGCTGTTCGCCGACGTGGCGTTCAAGAAGTCGCCGGGCATCTACACGCTGCGGCCGAACGTGTTCCCTCAGTCACGGGACGGCTCGGCGACGCCGGCCGTGGAAACACTTCGGCTCGAAGCGTCTGACGCCGACTCGCGGTCGCCCGTGAAAGACGTCGTGGCCACCGCCGCCGGGAAGGTCGAGCTGACGGAAGCGTCGATTGTCGTTTCGGCGGGTCGAGGTCTGAGCGCGCCCGAACATTTCAAGATGCGCGACGAACTGGCGGCCGTGCTCGGCGCCGCCGTGGGCGCTTCCCGCGCGGTCGTGGACGCCGGATGGCGCCCGCATGCCGAGCAGGTGGGCCAGACCGGCAAGACCGTCTCCCCGAACCTGTATATCGCCATCGCCGTGTCCGGCGCCATCCAGCACCTGGCCGGAATGTCCTCGTCCAAGGTGATCGTGGCGATCAACAAGGACGCCGACGCGCCCATTTTCAAAATCGCCAACTATGGAATCGTAGGCGACGCCTTCGAGGTGGTCCCGGCGCTGACGGAAGAGCTGAAGCGGGTCCTGCATCACTGATACATGGATCCTCGAGGCAAAATCGACGCGCGAAGGACGGCGAAACGCGCCTGACGCAAAAATTCATGGACCCCAACCTCCGTTTTGAAGCCCTCGAAAAACGCTTCTTCCAGGAATGGGTGAAGCGCCATCCGATCCTCGGCTCCTCGCTGGGCTATCACCAGGAGTACGACGAGCTGATGCCGGACGGCACGCTGGACAAGGAATTCGACGATCAGAAATTCCTCCTCCGGTGGATCGACGAGTTTCGCCGCCAGGATCCGAAGAAGCTCAGTCCCGACCTGGCCGTGAATCGGGAACTGGCGCTGGGCATGCTTCATCAGTGGCACTTCGAACGGGCCACGGTGCGCTTGTGGGAGCGCTCACCGGAGGCGCCTCAGGTGGTCGGTCATGCGCTGTTTCAGGTCCTCTTCCGCAACTACGCGCCGCTGAAGGAGCGGATGAAAAGCCTCCTCAAGCGCCTGGAAGCGCTTCCGCGGTATGTGGAGGAGTCGAAGAGCCGCCTGCGGCGCCCCATCAAGTATTACATCGAGAATGAGCTGGAAACGCTGACGCGCCTGCCGGGGTTTTTCAACACGCTGCGGGACATCAGCCGCGAGCACTTGGGCTCCAGCATGGAGCGGCAAATGCTCAAGCTGATCGAGTCCGCGCAAAACGCGCTGGAGAAATACTCCGACTGGCTCATCGTGGACGTGCTTCCCGAGTGCGGCGAGCAGTGGCCGATCGGCGAGGAGCACTTCCACGGACTTCTGAAAGCGCGCGGGATCCAGGAATCGCCCGCCGCGCTTCTGGAGATGGGAGAAGCCGAAATGGCGCGGCAGTTGGAGCGGATGAAGGAGGTGGGCCGCCAGATCAAGCGCAAGACGCCCGTGGAGGACGTCCGCGACATGGTCAAGGCCCAACATCCGGACGGAAGCGACGCCGTATTGCGCTTCGTGCGCGAGTCGCTCTCCAAGGCCAAGCAGTTCGTCAACCGCTCTAAGTTCGCGTCGATTCCCGAGCACGATTCGATCTACGTGATCGAGACGCCATCGTTTTTGCGCCATCTGCTTCCCTTGGGGGGGTACTGGCCTCCGGCGAAATTCGAAACCAAGCGCGACGGCTACGTCTTCGTCACGCCGGGGGATTGCGACAGCGACAAGCTGAAAGAGCATAACTACGCCGCGCTGACGAACCTCACGGTGCGCCTGTCGTATCCCGGACGGCATCTCATGGCCGAATGGGTGATGCATCATCCTTCGCCGCTGCGGACGTTCGCGAACGCGCCCGAAACCGTCGTCGGCTGGACCTACTACGTCGAGGAGCGGCTGAAAGAGTTGGGGTACGAAAACGGAGCGCCTTCCCGCTTCATGCAGCTATCGCACGCCATGACCGGCGCCGCCCGCATGATTCTGGACGTCAAGCTGTCTGCCGGGAAGATGACCCCGCTGCAAGCCGTGGAATTCCTGATCGATCACATCGGCATGGATCGCGTCGTGGCGGAAGGTGACGTGCGCCGCCTGACGTTGTATCCGACCGTGGGACTCACCGAGTTCTGGGGGCGGGAGCAGCTCAAGGAACTCAAGAAGAACGTGAAAGAGCGCCTGCGATCGCGGTTCACGGAGGTCTTCTTTCACAACGCCGTGCTTCAATCCGGCGGCCTGCCGATCCGCGTGCTGCGCAAGGAAATGGAATGGCGTGTGGCCGAGGAGCTGGCTCGTCCGGTCTCAAAAGAGCCGGAAAAGCACTCCAAAGCGCACAAGAATTCCAGCGATGCAGCGGCCCCTTCGGCGAAAAAAGCCGCCCACAAGGTCCGCCCCAAGCCGGAAGAATCCGCGAAGGCGCCGCAGCTCGCCTCGTCCAAGGATCGGCCATAAACCGGCTACGAGCGTCACAACTCTCGGCGCAGGCGCTCCAGAAATTCCGAATAGCCGTGCTTGCGCCAGAAGGCGCGGGAGGCGGCATTGCGCGTCGAGACGCTGACCTCGACATGGGTCATGCCCGAAACGTGAAACCAGGCGTGCATCGCGTCCAGCAGCATCCCGCCGACGCCCCTGAGGCGATGCGCTTCCGTGATCGCGATTTCCGAGATGTACCCGAACGCCGCCGGAGCGACGACGGGGGGATTCTCGAGAATCATGCCGAGGGCGTACCCCACGACGGTCGAATCCTCCTGCGCGACGTATACGATGCTGCGGTCCGCCTCGAGATGATCTCGAAACCAAGAGGCCATGACGACGTCCGCGATGGGCGTGGCCGCCATGCGGGGATCCAAGCGAGCGTGTAGGTCCCACATCTCGCGCCACAAGCCGACCAGCGCGGGAACATCCTTCGCCTCGGCGCGCCGCACGATCATGCTCGGCCTCACGAACCGGAATTCCGCACCCACAGCTCGACCCGAACGCCGTGAAATTCCCGAGCGATCGGGCCCGGACCGAATCGGTCCCGGAAACGCCGGACGCCGCGCTCGGAAACCTGCTTGCGCATCCGGTATACTTCGCGGCCTCCCGCCGGTCCTCGCCCAAGCCGTCCAGACGAAGGATCAGCGCGCCACCGTTACGCCGGCGACGATCCACGAATGGGTCGGCGGAGTCGGCACCGTTCACCCTGCGTCCCCACCTATTAGAAATTGCGATACCCATCAATCCGAGCAATTTCTACCGTCTTGCGCCTTGGACCGGGGGCGTGCTACACTCGCCTTCATTCCAAGGACCCTCCGGCGGAGGGGCGCTATGGCCGGCCCGCAGCTCAAATCCAGCGACATCTACAACGTCATTATCGGCACCGCGGGACACATCGACCACGGCAAGAGCACCCTCGTCAAGGCGCTGACGGGTATCGATCCCGACCGCCTTAAAGAAGAAAAAGAGCGCGAGATGACGATCGACCTCGGCTTCGCGCCGTTCACGCTGAAGAACGGACAGAAAGTCGGGATCATCGACGTGCCGGGCCACGAGCGATTCATCAAGAACATGGTCGCGGGCGCGACGTCGATCGACGTCGTGCTCCTCATCGTGGCCGGGGATGAAGGACCGAACATTCAGACCCGCGAGCATGTCACCATCATGCAGATGCTGGGCCTCCAGCGCGGCATCATCGTGATCACCAAAAGCGACAAGGCCGACCCGGACTTCCTGGAGCTGGTCCGCGAGGTCGTGCGCGCCCTCGTCCGGGGCACGTTCCTGGAAAACGCGCCAATCGTGGCGGTCAGCGCTCTGACCGGCCAGGGCATGGATTCGCTCATCGACGCCATCAATCGCTCCGTGCTGGACGCGCCGCCGCACGAAATCTCCGGCGTCTTCCGCATGCCGATCCAGCGCATCTTCAGCGCCAAAGGATTCGGTACGGTGGTTACCGGAGTGCCCATCAGCGGTCGGGCGAAGATCGGCGACGTGCTGGAGATCCTCCCCCTGGGCGCCAGCGGGCGGATCCGCAATTTGCAAGCCTACAAGGCGGACGTGCCGGAGATCCGCGCGGGCCACAGTTCCGCGATCGCGATCACGGATGTGGACTATCAGCGCGTCGAGCGCGGCATGGTCGCGGCGACGCCGGGCTATTTCAAGGCGTCTCTCTATGTCGAGGCGCGCTTCAAGTACGTGCCGGACATCCCGCGGCCGCTGCGGAACCTCTCGCCGGTCAAGCTTCACGTCGGTACCAAGGAAGCCGACGGCCGGATCGTGCTCCTGGACAAGAAGGCGCTGGAGCCCGGCGAGGAATGTTACGTGCAATTCCGGCTCGACGAGCCCGTCGTCGTGGCGGCGGGGGATCCCTACATTGTGCGGCTTCAGACGCCGACCTATACCATCGGCGGCGGCCGGGTGCTGGATTCCTCCGACCAGAAATTGAAACCCTTCAAAGACGAAAACCTGATGAAGCTGGTGGAGAAGGAGGCCGCCATCTCCAACCGCTTCTCGGCGTTGGAGTTCGCGCTCAAGGAGATGGGGCCCCGCGCCGTCGATCTGAAGGAGTTCGCGGTCGCCGCTCAGGCTCCCGTCGAAAGCGCCGAAGCGGCGATGCGGCAGTTCGAAGCGTCGGGCAAGTTGCTTCGATTCGACGGCGGCCGGTTCATGCACGTGGACGCCTTCGAAGCGACGATGCAGTTTCTCAAGACGCGCATCGAGGCGTTCCATCAAAAAAATCCGCTCCGCGCCGGTCTCGACCTCCTGATCCTGCGCATGGAATCCAAGCTGGAGGAGACGTTGTTCCGCCGCGCGATGGACGAGCTGGTCCGCCGCGGCGTGCTCGCCGTGGAAAACGACAAGGCCCGGCTCGCCGGATTCACCGTCAAGCTCTCGCGGGAAGACGCGGAGGCGGCGGCCGAAGTGGAGCGGGTCCTGCTCCAATCGAAATTCGCCACGCCGCGGATCGACGAACTGTACGAGCGCTTTTCCCGATACAACCGGGAGCGGATCGATCGGGTGCTCGGGCTGCTCGTGGACAAGGGCGCCGTCGCGCAACTCAAGGACGGCGTGCTCTTCCACCGCGAGACGGTCGAGGAGGCGAAGCGGACCCTCGCGCACGCCATCCGCGAGCGGGGCTCCATCGAAGCCGCGCAGGTGCGGGATCTCATCGGCACGTCGCGCAAGTTCGTGATCCCCCTCCTGGAGCACCTCGATGACATCGGCTTCACGAAGCGGATCGAGAACCGGCGCGTCCTCAGGCAGAAATGAGGATCGCGCTTTGGACGAGAGCAGGCCGCGGGACCCCGACGTCGAGCTGATGTTGAAGTTCCAGGGGGGCGATGAACGCGCCTTCGACGAATTGCTGTTTCGACATCAGAAGTCGATCCTGAATCTGGCGTATCGTTACGTGGGCGAGCGATCGCTGGCGGAAGACGCGGCGCAGGACATTTTTTTGAAAGTGTACCGGGCCCGCCGCTCCTATCATCCTCAGGCAAAATTCTCCACGTGGCTGTATCGGATCGCCGTCAACCATTGCCTGAATGCCATACGTGCTCGGCGCGCCGCGGAAGCGACGCTGACGGACGCCGCCGCGTCGGCCGAAACGAATCCGGGGGGGCCGAATCCGCAGGACGACCTCCGCGAGGAGGTCCGCCGCGCGGTGGACGCGCTTCCCGAGAATCAGCGGATGGCGGTGATCTTGCTGCGGTTTCACCAGTTTTCCTACGAGGAGATTTCGGAATCGATGGGACTCTCCTTGGTCGCGGTGAAGTCGCTCCTGTTCCGAGCACGGGAGACTTTGAAGGAGAAGCTGAAGCATCTCGTTCGACCGGACGAATAGGGCGAGCGTAGCATCTGTCGAAGAAACGCGGAATTGTTGTACCATGGGCGCGAGAAGCCCGGACACCGATTCTGATGAGACGCATCACCGCCGCGGTCCTGCTCCTGTCGGGTTGCACTGTTTCTCCGCCCGGCGCCGCACCCAACCCTATGGATCGCCACTTGCTGGAACGCGCCTTCCAGTCGGTCTTGGGGGCCGATTCGCTGACGGCGACTTTTTCCGGTCGAGTGGTGGAAGGGTCGAACCCCGCTCGAGAGGTCCGAGGCGTCGCGCGCTGGTATCGGGGCGGGATTCTGACGGTCGACGTGGAAGCTCCGGAGGAGGAGCGAGATCGAATCCTGCGCATCGGCGACCGTGCGTGGCGGTTCGATGCCGCCGGCGGGAAGTGGGACTCGGTCGCCGGGCGTAAAGAGGGCACCGGATTCCAGGATCCGTTCGAGTTGCTGTCAACGCTGCATCGAGCCCTGGAGCGAGCGCCTGAAGTCAGGATCCATGAGAATGAACCCATTATTGTGATCGATGAGCCCGATGGAATCGCCCTGTTCGGGCCTCTGCTCCGGGGTGAGAAGTTCATGACGGGTACCAGCCACGCGATGCTGGATTTGGATGGAGGCTCCTCGATCCAGAGAGTCGACTTGAAAGCGGGGTACATGGCCGGGTACAGCGTACCCTATCCTATCCGGTGCGATGCCCGGGTGGAAATCATCCCTTCACAGACGCCGCCAATGAAGTTCGGCGATATTCCGGCCCCCTTCACGGAGGAGATGCGCGCCGCTGTGCAAAAAGCGGGAGAGAGGTCGGAGAAGAAATGAGGAGCTAGGAGCGTGTTGAGATATTCAAGGGGATGTCGAGATATAGGGGATGCAGGTGATAAGACCCCCGATGTGTGGTACGG
>JACQVR010000132.1 GCA_016209705.1 Planctomycetota bacterium | reverse complement strand
TCGGCAAACCTTGAGTGGCCTTCTTCCGTTCATGTTCTTGAAGGCCCAAGCGAACCGGACTTATAATAGCTGCTCTTCCTATGGCTCGAATGGTGAAGTGTCCCCGGTGCACGTTGCACATCGACGCCTCCGGCGTCGAACCAGGGGGGCTCCTTCGCTGCCCCAAGTGCTCCAACGAGATGCGCACCTCCGACTCGGATCAGAAACCGCGCTCTGCCATCGGCCAAAAGAAGGGTTCCGCCAAAGACTCGGAAGGCGGCGCCTCCAAGCGGCAAACCATGCTGTTCCGCAAGATGGCCGGCGCCCGCGTCCCGGGGATGACCGGCAACCGGCCGCCCCGCGGCGGCTATGATCGCGCCGGAAAGGAGGCTCCCAAATCGAGCATGTCCGGCGTCGTTTTATGGACGGCGGCCGGCATCGTCCTTCTCATCGGAGGGGCCATCGGCATCGTGCTGATCGCCAATCAAGGCGAGCCGCAGAAAGCCGCCCGCGGCAAAACCAAAGCAAGCCGCCCGGCGGCCGCTGCTCCGGCGCCCCCTCCCGAGTCGGAGCCGCCGTCCCGGCCTCGCCGCGACGAGCCCCAACTCCAAAAGCTCGACGGAAACTACGTCGCCCCGAACACGTGGGAACGAGGGGCTCGCGTATGGGTCACTCCTCCCGGATTCGCCACGCTCGACGTCGACGAGGCGACGAACCAGGAAGCGTTGGGAATGCTGGCGGCCGAACAGTACGATCGCATCAACGAAAACCCTTACCGGTACATGCCGGCCGTGATCAACGCGCTGCTCGACGACGGCGAATCGGTGGCGCGGCACGCCCTGCGCATGATGCACGCGTTTTGCGCGGCCCACGGCATCGTCGCCGAAGTGTCCGGCGAGAATCCGATCCGCCTCGACCTGGCCAATTCGGCCCAGTTCCGCGGAGGAGCGTTCAGCCAATGGGCGGAATGGTGGTTGCGAAACTCGGGCAACGTGAAAGGCGCCCCCGCCGGCGCGGCGGCGGCCTCGCGGGTCGACGTCGACACCTTGAACTGGGATTGGCTTGCCAGCCGGCTCAAGGGAGGCGGCGCCTTTTTTGATTCGACTACCCCTCAGGGACAAGCTTTCGCCCAGATCAAAGCGGCGGGCAAGGCCGCCTATCCCAAGCTGGCCCACTACCTCGACAACGAAGACCTCGGCCTCGCCCAGGCGGTCGCGGCGGCGCTGAACGAACTCACCGGTCAGAACAAGCCGCTGCCCAGATTGGATACCCAGGCCCAGGTCAAAGCCGAGTGGCTGGACTGGATCTCCAAGAATTGATGCCCGCGCCTCACCGCATCCTCGCCGCTCCTACCGCCTTCAAGGAAACCCTCGGCGCCGTCGAAGCGGCCCGCATCATGGCCGACGCCGTCGGGGGATACCCACTGCCCGTGGCCGACGGAGGTGACGGCACCCTGGACGTCCTGGAGCACGCCCTGGGCGGGCGGCGCGTTCGACGCCGCGTGACCGGACCGCTGGGAGATCCCGTCGACGCCGAGATGTTGCTGACGCCGGACGTCGCCGTGATCGAAATGGCCAGCGCCAGCGGATTGAGGCTCGTGCCTCCGAAGCGACGCGATCCCTTGCGGGCCCGCACGTGGGGCGTGGGCCAGCTCATGCGCGCCGCCGGCCCGCGAAAGATCTGGCTGGGCGTCGGCGGCAGCGCCACCGTGGACGGCGGCTTGGGGGCCCTCGCGGAGCTGAGGGTGCTGGGTCCGCGCCCCGATCCCGAAGGGCTTCGCGCCCTTCGCCGGACGACCGTCCTGTGCGACGTTCGAACCCGTTTTCTGGACGCGCCGCGCGTCTTCGGTCCTCAAAAAGGCGCTTCGCCCGCGGACGTGCGCATCCTGGAAACGTGGTTGAAGCGATGGGCCGGCATGCTTCCTCGCGACATTCGCGCGCTGGAGGGAGGCGGAGCGGCCGGCGGATTGGCCGGCGGCCTGGCCGCCTACGGCGCCCGACTGGTTCGAGGTTCCGAGTTCATTCTGCGCGTGATCGGCTTCAAGCGCCGCCTGAAAAATTTCGACCTCGTGCTCACCGGAGAGGGACGCTTCGACCGGACCTCGCTCGCCGGAAAGGCCCCGGGATCGGTGCTCGCCGCGGCGCGGCGCCAAGGCGTCCCGGTCGCCATCGTGTGCGGCCAATGGGGCCTGGACCAGCATCCTCCCGGGGTCGCCGCCGTCGCGGAATCCCTCGATCGCCGCCATCCGGCGGCCGCCGTCCGTCGCGCCGCCATCGAAGTCGTTAAAGGCATCCAGGCCGCGCGTCGATAATTTCCATGCCCAAGTGAAGATCCTCGACGCGCTGCTCCTGTCCTTTGCGATCAGCCTCAGCTTCCTGACGCTGTACGTGCTCGGCTCGGATTACCCCGCCGGGTTCGTGGCGAAGCCTCCGATCTTCGACGTCGATCCGCGCGTTCCCCCATCCAATCAATTCCGCGCGATCGTGATCCACGGCGGCCCGAAGGCGTGCCGGAGCTCGGCGCCCGGCTCGAAGGACGGGCAAGCGCACTTCATCGTCTCCCGGCCGAATGGTCAAGAGGCCGTACGGGTGGAAGCCACGCCCCGCTGGCAGGAGCAATTCCCCTCGAGGCACACCCGCAACCGGGAGTGGAATCGGCACGCGATCGCCATCTGGGTGGATTCTGAGCCGTCCGCCCGGGGATGGACGGCCGCGCAACGCGCGATGTTGAGCGAGTTGGTCCGCCGCCTGCGGGTCCGGTACGGGATCCCCGCGGAGCGCGTGTACCTTCACGGCGACATCGAACCGGCCGTAAGCTGCGGACGGACGCGCCGCGCCTCAAGGTGATTGCGCGCGCGACACATCCGGTTCTCCGAAGGAGCGCGTCAGCGTCTCCAACGCGGCGATCTCCCGTCGCGCGGCATTGACCCGCGCTTCACGCTCCAGTTGGGTCAGGGAGGGAGTCTCCTTCCCCGCCTCCCAGACGGCCAGCATATCCTTCAGCCCCGCCAGGAGGTCCCGCAGCAGGCCCTGCATCTGGACCAGCTCTTTCTTGAACTTCTCGATTTCCGCTTCGACGAACTTCTTTTCGCCGAGATCGGTCGTCTGGGCCAACTGCGGTGTCAGGTGATCAATGTTCGCCCGAACGAAATTCAAGTAGGCGATGAGGTGGGCCCGGCCGCTTTCCGTGTCGCCGCCGGCCATGTCGCTTCGAGTCAGGAGGGCCAATCCCAAATAGCGATGCCCTTGCGGGCTGTCACAGCGTTTGGCCCGTACATGATCGAGCCGCGTGATGTCGCCGGACTCGTCGGCCAGAACGATCTCGAACTGGCGGATGGCTTCGTCCCGCTCTCGTTTGCGCTGGGCGATGCCTCCCTCCGTCGCCGGATAGGGAAGCTGCGCGGCCGTCGTGGCCCGCCGGAAGAACAGCAGTCCCAGATAGTAGTTCGCCGCGCGGTCGTGGGGCCGGAGTTGGAGGAGCTTGTTGAACGCCTTGTTGGCCAGGCCGTGCATCTGATCGGCCCGCGCCAGCTTCTGTTCGCCCATCTCCTTCTTTCGATTCCGGATCAGGTTCTCGGCCACTTCGTAGAGCTGGTGGCCGTATTCCGCCGCCGCGACGCCGACGCCGAGCGTCGCCTGGTACACTTCGGTCTTTCCGTCGGCCAATTCCGCCGCTTCCGTGAACCGGCCGATCGACTGTTCGAAGTGGCCTCCTCGATAGTACGTCTGCCCCAATTCCATCTGGATGCTGTACTGTTCCCTCCGCTCCGTGTCGGCGCAGGACGCCAGGACCGCGGCGACGAGCGCCGCCAGGGCGGTTACCGTCCTCCCACTACACATACGACAAACTCCTCTTGATAAGTTCCTCGACGCGCGAGCCGGACCCCAGTTCCGCGCGGGCCCGGCGCACGGCGCGATCCGCCTCCGCCGGGGCGTAGCCGAGCGCCACCAGGGCCAGCTTGGCGTCCACTTCTAAAGACGCGGCTTTCGACTCGTTTCCCCCCGTCTCCTTCGGAAGTTTTCCCTTCAGCTCCACGATGAGCCGGCTGGCCAGCTTCTCCCCGATCCCGCGGACGTTCTTCAACGCCGCGGCGTCGCCCTCCTCGATCGCCCGATGGAGTTCCTCGACCCCCACATGCGACAGCATATTCACCGCGCGGGAAGGCCCGAGGCCGTTGACCCCCTCGACCAGCCTCTGGAAGAGGTCGCGCTCCCGCGCCGTGGCGAACCCGAAGAGCCGGTGCCCGTCTTCCGCCACTTTCAAGTAGGTGAAGACTTTGACGAAACCGGACTCCGGCAAGCCTTCGAACGTCGAGAGGGGAATGTCGATCCGGTAGCCGACTCCGTTCGTCTCGATCACCGCATACGTCGGCTTGCGGACCACGATGCGGCCGGCGATGAAGTCATACACGACGGGCGGATATTATGAAGAGTCGCGAGTCGCGAGTCCAGAGTGGCGAGCGGCGGGCACCAACGCCCCTCGAGTTCGCCCGCCCTGAGCTTGTCGAAGGGCTCGGGGCAAGAATTTCATGGATTTCTCTCCGTACCCCAACGCCGTAATATCTTCTGACTTCTGGCTCCTGACTTCTGGTCTCTGGCTCCTGGCTTCTGGCTCCTGGCTTCTGCGTCACAAAATGTACTTCTTCAAATCTTCGTCTTCCAAGATCCCCTTCAGCCGTTCCCGCACGTACGTGGCGTTGATCGGAATCTTGGCCGGCGCCAGATCGGGCGCCTGGAAGGAGACGTCCTCGAGCACTTTCTCGAGGATGGTATGCAGGCGCCGCGCCCCGATGTCCTGCATCGACTGATTGGCCGTCGCCGCCGTGGCGGCCATCTCCTCGATCGCGTCGCGCGTGAACTCGACGTGCACGTCCTCCGTCTCCAGGAGCATCCTGGCCTGCTTGATCATGGCGTTCTTGGGTTCCGTCAGGATCCGCTCGAAGTCCTCGCGGCCGAGCGCCTTCAACTCCGCCCGCAGCGGAAACCGCCCCTGGAGCTCCGGAATGAGGTCGCTGGGCTTGGTCAAGCTGAACGCGCCCGCCGCGACGAACAGGACGTGGTTGGTGCGGACCGGCCCATAGCGCGTCGCGCACGTGGCCCCTTCGACGATGGGCAGCAGATCGCGCTGCACGCCGCCGCGCGAGACGTCCGGACCATGCGCGGCGCCCGGCGACACGATCTTGTCGAGCTCGTCGATGAAGATGATCCCGTTCTCCTGGGCGCGCCGCATCCCCTCGCGCGTCACGCGCTCGCGATCGATGAGCTTCTCCCCCTCTTGGAGGGCCAGGATCCGCTTGGCGTCCTCGACGCTCACGCGCCGCCGCCCGCGTCGGGGAGGGAACATGTTGCCCAGCGCCCCCGGAAGATCCAGTCCCATTTCCTCGGTGCCTTGCGGCGAGAAGACCTGCATGAAGGGAACGACCTTTTCCTCCACGTCGATCTCCACGTCCCGGGAATTGAGCTGTCCGGCACGCAGCTTCTCGCGCAGCTTTTCGCGGCTTGCTTTCAGCTTCTCCGGATCCTCGGGTTCCGACGGCTTCGGTAGAAGGATGTCCAGGAGGCGCTCCTCGGCGTACTCTTCCGCCCGCTTCTGGACTTTGGCCATTTCCTCCTGCTTGACCATGCCGATCGAGGTCTCCGTCAGTTCGCGCACCATCGATTCCACGTCCCGCCCCACGTATCCCACTTCCGTGTAGCGCGT
Source organism: Planctomycetota bacterium (assembly GCA_016209705.1). Taxonomy (GTDB): domain Bacteria; phylum Planctomycetota; class MHYJ01; order MHYJ01; family JACPRB01; genus JACQVR01. Next base: position 4,560 of record JACQVR010000132.1, on the reverse strand, counting down.
GGCCTCGACCTTGACGAACGGAGCGGAGACGAGCGCCGCCAGCCGGCGGGCGATTTCCGTCTTGCCCACCCCGGTCGGACCGATCAACAGGATGTTCTTCGGGGCGACGTCTTCGCGGATGTGTTCGGGCAGGCGCTGCCGGCGCCACCGATTGCGGATGGCCACCGCGATCATCCGCTTGGCCTCCGCCTGTCCGACGATGTACTTGTCCAGCTCCTCGACGATCTGCTTGGGGGTCAAGTCTCGAATGGATTTCACGCCAGTTCCTCGATGTGAGTGCGATCGTTGGTGTAAATGCACACTTCCGCGGCGATCTTCAGGCTTTCCGCGACGATCTCCCGCGCGCTCCGCGCCGCGTGCCGGACCAGGGCCCGCGCGGCGCACACCGCGTACGGGCCGCCCGATCCGATGCCCGCCACCCCGTCGTCGGGTTCGATCACGTCCCCGGCGCCGGAGATGAGCAGGGTGTGGTCCTTGTCGGCCACCAGCAGTAGCGATTCGAGGCGCCGCAGCACCTTGTCCGTCCGCCATTCCTTGGCCAGTTCGACCGCCGCCTTGGGGACGTTGCCCTGAGCCTTCTTGAGCATCCCTTCGAACTTCTCGAGCAGCGCCATCGCGTCGGCCGTGCTTCCCGCGAACCCGGCCAGCACTTTTCCGTCGGCCAAGCGGCGGATCTTCGTCGCGTCGTGCTTGACGATCGTGGAGCCGTGGGTGACCTGTCCGTCGCCCCCCAATGCCACGCGTCCCCCGTGCCGCACAGCCAATATCGTGGTCATATCCGATCTCCGAGAGTGCCCATCATAGGAATGCCGATCATGATGTGCAATCGGGTCATTTTCCGATGTCCGATATCCGATGTCCGATGCCCGACGTCTGCTATGATGTCGCGCCATGCGCGGGCGTCTCATCGTCGTCGAGGGCGTCGACGGAGCCGGGAAAACCACGCAGATCCGGCTTCTGGAACGTTCCCTGGGCCGCCGCCGTCGCCTCATCCGCTTGCGCGAGCCGGGAGGAACGCGCCTCGGAGAACGGATCCGGCGCCTGTTGCTCGACATCCGACATGAAGAGATGGCGCCCGTCACGGAAGTCCTGCTCTACATGGCGGCCCGGGCGCAGCTCGTCGAAGAACAAATCCGCCCGGCACTCCGGCGCGGCGCGAACATTCTCCTGGACCGCTACTACCATTCGACGGCCGCCTATCAGGGAGCCGCCGGAGGATTCGGCGTCCGCGGCATACTGGATCTGGCGGAGCGACGTCTGAAATTTCCCCGGCCGGATCTGGTCCTGCTCCTGGATCTCCCTCCACGGACGGCCGCGCGACGTTTCGGAGCGAAGAAGGATCGCGTGGAACGAAAGGGCGTGGCCTATCAGGAACGCGTCCGGGCCGCCTTTCTGTCCATGGCCAGGCAGGACCGCCGGCTCTTTCGCGTCGTGGACGCGGACCGTCCGGTGGACCAAGTGCACCACGACGTCCTGGAGATCATTGGCCATGTCTTATGACGCCGTCATCGGCCACGCGGCCGTCATTGAGCGCCTCCGCGGGTTGGCGCGGGACCGGCGGATCGCCGGGGCCTACCTGTTCGCGGGCCCCGACGGCGTCGGAAAGCAAAAGGTCGCCGAAGCGTTCGCTCGATCGCTTGATGCGGAGCTGACGATCGTGCGCCGGGAGGAGGAGCGCCACGAAATCGCCATTCGGCAGGTGAGGGAGCTGATCGGAGCCCTTTCACTCAAGCCGCTGGATCGCCGGATGCGAGCCGTCCTGATCGACGAAGCGGAGTTGCTGAACGCCGAGAGCCAGAACGCCCTTCTGAAGACGCTCGAAGAACCGCCGGAGCGGTGCGTGTTCCTCCTCGTGACCGCCGCTCCGGGCCTGCTGCTGCCGACCGTCGCGTCCCGCTGCCACACGATTCGGTTCGGTCCCCTGAGCGACGCGGACATGACGGAGTTCGGAAAGACGTTGGGGAAAGATCCCGAGACGTCGGCGTGGATCATGGCGCTCGCCCGCGGGTCACCCGGTCGGGCCAAGGCGCTCGCCGCCGACGTAGATGAGCTGCGCGAGCGGGCTCGGGAACTGTTCGACCATCTGGCCCGGGGCGAGTTGAACCCGGTGATCGAACGCCTGGCGAAGGTTCGCGACACGGGCGAGGCCCGCCGGCGCGCCCAGGAGCTGATCGATTTCCTGATCCTGGCGCTGCGCGAGGCGTTGCGCGCCCGAGAATCCGGCGCCCCGCCGCGCCCCCACCTTCTGCCGGAGGCGCTCGCGCGCCGCCTCGCCCCGCTGGACGGCGAGGATCTGGCGGACCGCATCCGTCACATGATGGACCATCTGGGTTACATCGACGCCTACGCCAACGTTCCGCTCGTGGTCGAGAACGCGTTGCTGCAAATATGAGTCACGCTCGCTCCCTTCGGGCGCTCGCTTAGGAAATGGCGGCTCCCCCGCCGGTTATTCAGCCGATCAGACAAACCGGCGGGGTCGCACGCCATTTCCATGCACGGGCGGGGCTTGGAACCCGCCCGCTCTCAAGCGGAATGACGCCGCCGCAAGCGGCGGGGTTTGTTTACATTTGTCAGAAGTCCGAAGCCAGGCTCCTCCCAAAGAATCTCCCCATCTCGACAATCTCCCCCATCCCCTTAAAATTCTTCCCCGTACTACAACATCGTAACATCTTCGTTTTTCGAGAAGATTTCGCGGTATCTTTCACCGCGGAGAACGCCGAGACCGCAAAGATTTTTTCGGTTCTCCTCCGCGAACTCGGCGATCTCGGCGGTGAATGGTTCATTTCGGTTGCGGTGAAAGCGTATCTCGCTGCCTCCGTGATTAGCTTTTCTCCGTGAACTCCATTTCCTCCTCATCTCCCTTCTTCATCCGGCAACACTTTGCCCGGATTCAGGATGCCCTCGGGGTCGAAAACCTTCTTCAGCCGCCGCATCAGGTCCAGATGGGGCTTGGAATAGGCGATGGTCATGTAGTTGCGCTGGACATACCCCACTCCGTGCTCCCCCGTGATCTGGCCGCCCATCGCCACCGTCCGCGCGAAGAGTTCGCGCACCGCCGGATCGAGGCCGCGCCGCCAGTGATCCTCGGACAGTTCGCCTTTCAGGATGTTGACATGGAGATTCCCGTCGCCCACGTGACCGTAGCAGACGGCCGTCAGCCCGTGCGCGCGGGCCACCTGCTGTACGACCTGGACCAGCTCCGGCAGGCGCGCTCGCGGAACGACCGTGTCCTCTTCCTTGTACGCGCTGAGCGCCTTCACTGCCTCGCCGATGGACCGGCGAAACTCCCACAGGAACCGCCGCTTCTCCGATTCCGCCGCCAGGAAGACGTCCGGTGCCCCCTCCTTCATGCAGAGGTCCGCGATACGCTCGAGGTCCCGATCGAGAAGCGCCTCTTCGTTGCCGTCCACTTCGACCAGAAGGTACGCTTCGCCCCCTTGAACCGGGAGCTTCTTCCCGGTGCGAGCTTCGGCCGCCGCGACCGCCGCGCGATCCATGTACTCGCATGCGCAGGGAGTGAGCTTGGCTTTGAAAATCTCGGTCACCGCCCGCGCCGCGCCGGCGACGTCCTGAAACGGAGCCAGCATCGTCTTCGCAATCGCGGGCCGGGGAATGAGCTTGAGCGTGATCTCGGTCACCGGAGCGAGCGTCCCTTCGGAACCCACGAGAAGGTGCGTGAGGCTGTAGCCCGCCACGTTCTTCATCAACTTGCCGCCCGTCCGGAGGATGTCCCCGGCGGTGGTGACGAATTCCAGTCCCGTCACCCAGTCCCGCGTGACGCCGTACTTCAGCGCGCGCGGGCCGCCCGCGTTGTGCGCGACGTTGCCGCCGATCGTGCAGCTTCCCCGGCTGGAAGGGTCGGGCGGATAAAAGAGGCCGCGCGCCTCGACCTCGTCCTGGAGCGTTTGCGTGACGACACCCGGCTGCGCGACACAGAAAAGATTGCGCTCATCGATGTCGAGGATCCGGTTCATCCGCTCCATCGACAGCGCGATGCCGCGATGCACGCACAGCGCCCCTCCGGAAAGCCCGGTACGGCCCGCTTGCGGCGTGATGGGTATCCGATATCCTCGCGCGATCTTCAGGATCTCCGCCGTCTCCACGGCGCTCGCCGGGCAGACGGCCACGTCCGGTGGAAACTCGAAATCCTCCGTCTCGTCGTGGGAATATTTCTCCAAGTCGGACGTGAAGAGTCGCTCCGGGCCCACGGCGGCGCGGAGCCGCTCGATCACCTCGGGCGTCACGGGTCCGAACACTCACGTAAGATAGCAGGGAGCATCGTTGGCATGAACCGCGAAAACGCCAAAACGCCATCTAATTCTATTTGGCGATTTTGCGCTTTGGCGGTTCGTACTCTTCGCCAACACCGGCCATTCCGACTTCACAACGGTGGAAGCATCACCCCTTGGGGCAGTGTGTTTTCCGCTTCCCGGCGGGCGGGGGTCTGAAGCCCCGCCCGCCCACTGGAATTCCGGATCGGCGGCCGACTCCTCCACCGAAGCTTCAGCGAAGGCGGGAGGTCGCCGGTCCGGAATTCCATAAGCGAGCGCCGTCAAGGCG
>JACQVR010000131.1 GCA_016209705.1 Planctomycetota bacterium | reverse complement strand
AGCAATGCCCCTGAGCGAAGGGCGTATTATGAAAAAGGCCTCCGTATGCCGATAGACCCTGTTGGAAGGCAAGGTCAGCATCGACAAGGAGGCTGTTATGTCTCTCATCGGCAATACTCGCCAGGAACTTTCCCAACTCGCGCGGCATTTCACGGTCGAAGCGCTGTGCGCTGGAACGACGGATCAGTCGATCAATGCCGCCCTGGTAGCCTCGGGACGCGGAAAACAGCGAGCGAGTCCACTTCAGCCCAAGCTCATGATGTGGTTGGTCCTGTCGATGTGTGTTTTCAGAAGCGACGCCATCCCTGCCGTCCTGGCTCGGTTGCTGAGTGGGCTTCGTGAATTTCTCGTCGCCCTTTCGCTGCGTCCGGTCGACGATGATGCCATCGCTCACGCCCGTCAGCGGTTGGGGGTGGATCCACTTCGGCGATTCTTCCGTCTGCAGGCCGCGGAAGTCCGACCCGCTCCGACGTTTCACGGTTTGTCTGTTTGGTCTTTCGACGGAAGCCACATGACCATGCCGAACAGTCCAGGTAATCGGAAAATCTTCGGGCGAATGAAGACCGGCCGCGGCCGGGCCGCCTTTCCCCAGCTGAAGCTGGTCGCCTTGCAGGACACCCAATCCCGCCGCTTCCGCGATGTCGTTTTCCGGCGCTGGGATGCTTCGGAACGAAAAATGGCCGCCCACATGCTTCACCATCTTGGAGAAGGAGATCTCGTCCTGATCGACCGCGGTTTCTACGGAGTATGGTTTTTCGAAGCCATCCGACACCAAGGGAGCCACTTTCTTGCGCGAGTCCCAGCCTATGCCAAATTCAAGGCGATTCCCGGCACGTCCAAAAAGTCGGGAGACTACCTTGCTTGGATCGAGGCCAGAGTCCCTTTGACCGCCGGCCAGCAGGTCCAAGGTCCTCAAGGCCGGCCTTCTACCTCTCGTGTGGTTCGGCTCTTGGTTCGCGTCATCGAATACAGGATTCGGGGCTTCGAGCGTGTCCGCCTCGTCACGTCGCTGTTGGATCGCAGTATCTCTGCGCTCGACCTGATCCTGCAATACCATCGCCGTTGGGACATCGAACTGGGCCTGGATGAATTGAAGACCCATCAATGCAGCACGGCGGTCGGGACGCTCAAGACGATCTTCCGAAGCCAGACCGCCCGCAACGTCATACAGGAAGCCTACGCCTTGGTGGCCTCCTACAATCTCGTCCGGGGAACCATGGCCGAGGCGGCGGAGCGTCATAGCTTGGATCCCGACAAGATCAGTTTCATCGGAAGTCTTCGAGCCATCGCCCACATGCTCCCGCGCATGAAGGGTGCCCCAACCTGCAGGCTTCCAACTCTCTACGAGCAACTTCTCCTCGACATCGCCGAGGCCGAACTCGATCGACCGCGCCGACCGCGACAATACCCGCGCGTCGTCAGGGTCAAGATGAGCAATTTCAAGCTCAAACGTCCCCAACATAAGCAGATCGTCGCCGACTTCAAAACCCAGATCAGGATCGGCGCATGACCTCAAAAACTCCTTCGCTCAGGGGCATTGCTCCTAGATCTGTGTTCACAGATTCTCTTCGCGGCTTCGCGCCTTCACGATTCATTGCCACTTTGCCGGAGATGCCGCTCACGGATCGAGATACGGCAACGCCCAAGCCGTTCGGACTATGGACTCTGGCCTGTGGACTTGACTTCGGATGCTGGACGCCGCATCGGCTTTGTCCTATCGTTGGCGGTTCCGCATGGGCAAGTTCTACATCACGACGGCGATCGATTACGCCAACGCGGCGCCCCACCTCGGGCACGCGCTGGAAAAAATCGGCGCGGACGCCGTCGCCCGCTGGCGGCGCCTGTGCGGGGATGAGGTCTATTTCCTCATCGGAACGGACGAGCACAGCCAGAACGTCGCCGCCAAGGCGGCCGAACGCGGCCTCGATCCCATCGCCTACTGCGACGAGATGGAGCGGCGGTTCCGCGACGCCTGGGCGCGCCTGAATATTTCCTACGATCGCTTCATTCGCACCACCGCGCCGGACCATCTCCGCGCCGTTCAGGCAGTCTTCCGCCGCTGCCTCGCCAAAGGCGACATCACCAAGGGAACCTACCGCGGCTGGTACTGCGTGGGGTGCGAAGCGCGCAAGACGGACAAGGATCTCCAGAACGGCGCGTGCCCGAACCACCCGACCTCGCCGCTGCAATGGCTCGAGGAGGACAATTACTTCTTTCGTTTGACCAGGTACCGGGATCCGCTCCTCGCCCTCGTGCGCGACACCCCCTTCGTGCGGCCCGAATCACGGCGGAACGAGGTCCTGGCCACCCTCCAGGAAGGGCTGGAGGACATCAGCGTTTCGCGCGCGAAGTTGACGTGGGGCGTGCCCGTTCCGGACGATCCGCACCACGTGATTTACGTATGGTTCGACGCGCTCATCAATTACATCACCGGCGCCGGATTCCCGGACGACGCCTCGGCATTTTCGAGATTCTGGCCTGCGGACGTGCACGTCATCGGCAAGGACATCACCCGCTTCCATTGTATCATCTGGCCGGCGATGCTCATGTCCGCCGATCTGCCCCCGCCGCGCCTCGTCCACGCGCACGGCTTCGTGTACGGCGTCGCGGGCACCGAGCGGTACAAGATGAGCAAGTCGCTGGGGACCGCCGTGGACCCCCTCCAGATCTCCGATCGCTTCGGCGCGGACCCGCTGCGCTACTACCTGATGCGCGACGTGGGATTCGAGAATGACGGGGACTTCACCTGGGATAAGTTCTTCGACCGCTACAACAGCGACCTGGCGAACGACCTGGGAAACCTCCTCAATCGGGTGGTGAGCATGACAGGGCGGTACCTTGGCGGCGTCTTCCCGGCCCACGCCCCCCCTCGCCCGGTCGACGCGTCGCTGCGGGAGGCGCTCCTTCCCCTGGCCGACCGCCTCTTCCCGTTCTGGGAGCGCTTCCAATTTCCGCAACTCCTGACCGAAATCTGGGAGCGCGTGCGCCGGACCAACACCTTTCTTGAGGAAACCAAACCCTGGACCGCGAACAAAGAAGGCCGGGGCGGCGACGTCGCGGCCTCGCTTCTGGAAGCGGCGGAAGCGCTGCGCATCATCGCCGTGCTGATTTCACCCGTCCTTCCCGCCACGGCGCGGCAGATATGGGGCCAGCTCGGCCTGGACGCGAACGGCCTCGCCAAGGCCCGTCTGGACGATGTCCGGCGTTGGGAGTATATTGACTCGGGAACGCGTGTCGGGGCACCCGTTCCCTTGTTTCCCCGAATCGACCGGTCTGTGGAATGAGCCGAAAAGATCGCACTCCCCAGGACGTGCTGCGCGAGATCACCGTGCGCGACGGGCGCTACTCCATCGACGCCTACGGATTCATCTTCGAGGCGTTGGAGTACACCTTGAAGCGACAGGGCCGCCCGTCGGGCCACGTGAGCGGCCGCGAACTGCTCGAAGGCATCCGGGATTACGCTCTGGAACAGTTCGGCGGCCTCGCCTCTCTCGTCTTCGAATGCTGGGGCGTGCACGCCACGGACGACTTCGGCGAGATCGTGTTCAATCTGGTCGAAGCGGGCCTCATGGGCAAGACGGAAAACGACCGCCGCGAGGATTTCCGCAACATCTACGACTTCGGCGACGCCTTTCGATTCGACCGCGCCCCCAGCCAGGCGGTCCGGCCGAAAGACGTCCGGTCCGAATAGGAGCGTGTCGGAGAAATCAAGGGGATGTCGAGATAAGGGTCCCTTGAGATAAGAACCTCCACGATCTCCAAGATCCCGAAAATCTCCCAGCGCTCGCCACCGATTCATCAGGAACCGCATCCGGTGAACGCCTCGCCGAAAATGAGCAAGTGGTGGCAGACGATCCTCATTCTCGGACTCGTCGTCGCGGCGCTCGTGCTCGCGTACCACCTCCGGCTGATCTTCGTGCCCCTCCTCATCGCGTTCCTGCTGACCTACATCTGGAATCCGGTGGTGACCGCTCTGGAAATCCACATGCCGCGGCTGGCGGCTATCATGCTGGTCTATGCCGGCTTCCTGGGAGGCGTCGCGGCCCTCGCGCTCATGGGCACGCCGGTCCTGGTGAACCAGGCGGTGGTGTTCGTCGAAGAGGGATTCATCGGAGAACGGATCACGGTCGATTTCAACCGCAACGGCCGGTACGATCCGGGAGATCGATTCGAAGACGCCAACCAGAACGGCAAGTACGATCCGCCCAAATTCGGAAGATTCGCGAGCTGGAGCGAGGAAAAACTCCAGGAGTGGATCGGGGGAGAAGAGGGCAAGGAGCTTCTGACCATTCTGCGGGAAAAGCTCCGCGGCCACGAAGGGGACGTGCTTCAGGCGGCGCAGAAGGTGGGCCGCGTCCTCCTGGAAGGAGCGTTGACCGGAATCCACGGCACGCTGGCCGTGCTGTCGTTCTGTGTCCTGGTTCCGGTCTACATGTTTTTCCTCCTCAAGAACATGAACTCCTGGTGGGAACGGTTCCAGGAGATCATTCCCGAAGCCTATCAGGAACGGTTGTTGCGGGCGCTGGAGCGCATCCATGAAGCTAATGCCGCCTTCTTCCGCGGGCAGATCCTGATCGCGCTCATCGAGGGAACGATCCTGTTCGTGGTGCTGACGGCGCTGGGCGTAAAATTATCACTTTTCTTCGGCGGCCTGTACGCGGTTCTGGCGATGGTCCCGTTCGTGGGCGTCGTCGTGACCTTCACCGTGACGAGCCTCTTCGTCCTCGCGGAAACGGGCGGCTTCGGAACGGTCTTCTTCCTGGTCGTGGGCTTGTTCATCTTCATCCAGGCCCTGGAGAGTCTGGTCCTGCAACCGGTGATCCTGGGTCAACAGACGGGCCTCCACCCGATGGTCGTCATTCTGGCCATCTTCATCTTCGGCGAGCTGTTCGGGTTTCTCGGCGTGCTCCTGGCGATTCCGCTGGCTTCCGCGACGCTCATCCTCAGCGAGGAATACCTGCTTCCGTTGATCCAGGGGGAGTGGGGGGACGAAAGCTTGTAGCTGGAAGCTGGTGGCTGGTAGGGAGCAGCGCCGGCTAATCGGCCACCGAAGCGTCCGCGTCCGGCGCGGCGACCCACTCCTGAACGTTCACGGCGTCGCGGAGATCGTCGATCGACAGGTCTACGCGGAGGATGTGGCCCCCGCGAGGATGATTTCCGCGACGATCCGCGCCCAGGATCAGAAATCCAGGGGGCGGCGCTTCGATCGGCCGGCGCGGTCCCAGGTAGTCGATCGTTTCCGGATCGCTCATATGGGCTTCGAGCTCGGATGGCTTGAGCCGGCTGAGATCCAAAGGTTGCGCGCCTCGCACGGGACAGCCGAACGGATTCATGCCTCCGAACCGGACGATCCATTCCCGCTTTCCCAACCGTGGATTCGACCGCGTAAAATGATCGCGGCGCACGGCCTGCCAGAACGCCCGTCCGGTCAAGTGAACCTCGGCTCCGCTTTCATCCACTCCGGAAGGAAGCTGCTGGTGGGCGAGCTGACCCAGGAAGCGCAGATTGTTGCGGCAGTACGTCAACTTTCCGCGGGCGCGCGCCCCGGACGCCAAGATCACGAGAAGCGCCAGGACCCCAGCGCCGGTCACAATCAGCGCGCCCAGCTTGAAGCAGGAGATCATCGGATCATTGTAACCGGGCGCCTCCCCGGCTCGCGACAAATCCCGGCGCTCAAATGCCTGACACGACCGCGGCCGCGCACTAGAATTGACGAAACGTGGTGAGTGAAGAACCGCGCCTGACCCTGGCTCGCATCCTCGAAGACGAGGGTTTGGAACCCGAACGCCTGCGGGAATTTCTTGCAGTGATCCAGCCGGTGGACCTCGCGGAGATGCTGGAGGATCTGGACCTCGACGACCGGATCCGCGTCCTGGAATCTCTCGAACCCGCCCAGGCCGCCGGCGTGCTCGAGGCCCTTCCCTCTCCGGAGCGGGCGGAACTGATCGACTTCGCCGGCGAAAGCCGCCTGCTGCCGATTCTCGACCGCATGTCCGCGGACGCCGTCGCCGAAGTCATCGATCACCTTCCCGCCCATCGGGAACACGCCCTGATGGCCCGCCTGGGCCAAGGCCAACGCGAGCGGGTCGAGGACCGCAAGCACCACAAGCCGCAAACGGCCGGCGCGCTCATGACGCGGAACTACGTGGCGGTTCCCGAAAACTTCACGGCCGGCGAGACGATCCGGGCGATCCAAGGGTCCGTGACGCCCGAGACGGTTTCCGTCGTGTATGTCGTGGACGACGGGGAGCGCTTGGTCGGCGTCTGCGGGCTCGGCTCGCTGATGATCCATTCGCCCGAAACCCCGCTGGCCGACTTCATGCGCCGCGAAGTGCACTTCGTGGGCGAGAACCTCGACCAGGAGGAAGTGGCCCGCATCGCGCGCCGCTCTCACCTCAAGGCGGTTCCGGTCGTGGACAATTTCATGCGCATGGTGGGCGTGGTAACGTTGCGCGACTTGCTGGAAGTCGTGCACCAGGAAGCCAGCGAAGACGTCCTGCAAATCACCGGCGCCGCGCACGTCCATCCCGTGCACAGCCCGGTGTGGATGCGCGTCCGCGGGCGCCTTCCCTGGCTGGTGGGCGCCATGGCCATCGAGATCGCGCTGTGCGTGGTCATGAAAGGATACGGCGGAACGCTCGCGGCGGTCGCGACTCTGGCCTACTTCGTCCCCATCATCATGGCGATGGGCGGCAACGTGGGACTCCAATCGTCGACCCTCGTCGTCCGCGGCCTCGCCACCGGAGACATCACGGCGGGCAAGACCTTGCGGGTCATTTTCATGGAGTCGCGCACCGGCCTGGCCATCGGATTGCTGTGCGGGGCGTTCACGGGCGCCACGGCATGGTTGCTCAACTTCTCCGAAGCGATCTCGCTCCGGATTTCCTGCATCGTCACCGTCTCGATGGTCACGAGCGTCACGTTCGCCGCCACGATCGGCGCGTTCATCCCGTTTGTCCTGCGCCGCCTGAGGCGCGACCCGGCGGTCGCCTCGGGGCCCTTCATCACCGCCTTCAACGACATGCTGAACGTCACCATCTACCTCACGCTGGCCACCCTGCTCCTTCCTCACGACGCTCTTCCACGATGATCTTCGGCGCGATCGATGTCGGGACGAACACGGCCAAGCTCCTGGTGACGGACGCCGAAGGCCGCGTGCTGCTCCACCGGGCGGCGGCCACCCGGCTGGGGGAAAACCTGTCCGCCACGGGCCGTCTCTCGCGCGCCGCCATGCGCCGCACCCTCCACGCCCTTCAACGGTTCCGGCGGGAATGCGAGGCCCGCAAGGTGGACCCCCTCATGGCCGTCGGGACCGAGGCGTTCCGCCGCGCCGCCAACGCGCGGGAGTTCGCCGAACGCTGCCGGCGGGAAACGGGCCTTCCCCTTCGGATTCTCAGCGGAGCCTCCGAGGCCCGGCTGGCGTTCGCGGGAGCCACGGCGGACCGGCCGGAGGCACGCTCGGCCGCGATCGACATCGGTGGGGGATCGACCGAATTGATGACCGGAGCGCGCGGGCGCCTGCGGGAGGCGGCCAGCCTGCGAGTGGGAGCGGTGACGCTGACGGAGTCGTGCTTCGCCTCGGACCCTCCTTCCGAACGGGAATTGGACGCGGCGCGGCGCGCGATCCGATCCAGATTGCGGCGAGTGTCGCCGCGCCTCCTTCGGGCGCTCTCGGGTCGCCGAAGCCTGATCGGCATCGGCGGAACCTGCGTCGCGATCGGTGCCATCGATGCTAAGGTGGATGAGCGGCGGCCCGCCGCCATCCATGGTCGCGTCCTCTTTATCCCCGCTCTCGAACGAATCATGGAGCGGCTGGCGGGCACGCCGCTGGTGGAGCGCCGGCGGATCCGCGGGCTCGACCCCAAGCGGGCCGACATCATCGTCGCCGGCGCCGCGATCCTGCTCGAATCGGTGCGGTTCCTGGGCGCGACGTCGGTCTCGATTTCCGCCCGCGGCCTCAGGCATGGGCTCATCCTTGAATGCATGAATTCAATGCCCCTATAATCCGCCGTCCATGGTAGTGGTCGTGAACGGACAGGAACACGGCATCGAGGAGGGCTCGACCGTGGCCCGGCTATTGAACGAGCTTCGCTTGGACGCGCAGCCTGTCGCGGTCGAGCTCAACGGAGGCTTGGTGCGGAAAATGGACTACGCGAACACGCCGCTGAGCGACGGCGACCGCCTGGAAATCGTGACGTTCGTCGGAGGGGGATGAAGGAGGTCACGGAAAGATCGGAAATCACGGAACAAATACCCACCCCGGAGAACTCGGAAACACGGAGAAAATGGTGATAGGGAAATCGAGGAGATATGGAGATGGGAAAAAGCCGGCGAGCTGGTTCTCCACCAAAAAAAATATCTCCCCATCTCCACGATCTCCCGATCCCCTTAAGAATCTTCTTCGTATCTGCGTTGCCTCCGTGGTGGATTTTTCTCCGTGAACTCTGACTTCTCGGTGTTCTCTCAAGTTAACGGACGGAATTTTTCAGGAAGGGTTAGAACCGCCAAAACGCAGAACCGCCAAAAAACGTTGTCGAAAACCTTCCAATGGCGCTTTGGCGTTTTGGCGGTTCATCACGCATGGACCAACCGCTGCGCATTGGACGATACGAACTCGCTTCGCGTCTCATCCTGGGCACGGGCAAATACTCCTCGGCGGAGATCATGGCCCGCTGCCATGCGGAATCCGGAACGGCGATGGTCACGGTCGCGGTCCGGCGAGTCGATCTGAGCGATCGCTCCGAGAAATCGATCCTGTCGTGGATCGACCGCACGAAGATCCACCTCCTGCCCAACACGGCCGGCTGCTTCACGGCGGAGGAGGCGGTGCGGACGGCGCGACTGGCGCGGGAAGCCCTGAACACGGATCTGATCAAGCTGGAGGTCATCGGAGACGAGCTGACGCTCTATCCGGACCTGCCGGAATTGCTCCAGGCCACGCGGATCCTGGTGAAAGAGGGCTTCACGGTGCTGCCCTACACCACCGATGACGCCGTCATGGCGCTCCGGCTTCAAGACGCCGGAGCGGCCGCGGTGATGCCGCTGGGAGCGCCCATCGGCAGCGGGCGCGGAATCCTCAATCCGTTCAACCTGACGCTGATCCTCGCGCGCGCGAAGGTTCCGGTGATCGTCGACGCCGGCGTGGGAACGGCCAGCGACGTGGCGATCGCCATGGAGCTGGGCGCGGACGGCGTGCTCTTGAACACGGCGGTCGCGGGCGCGAAGGATCCCGTCGCCATGGCGCGCGCCATGAATCGGGCCTGCGAAGCCGGGCGCCTGGCGTACCTCGCGGGGAGGATCCCGCGGCGGGACTACGCCGTTCCGTCGAGCCCGACGGAAGGACGGATCCAGAGCCGATCTCAGGGATCGTAAAGGAAGAGATCACGCATGAGCGCATCCATCAAAGGCGTCGTGCTGGCGGGGGGACTGGGCACCCGCCTTTCGCCTCTGACGAAGGTGACGAACAAGCACCTGCTGCCGGTGTACAAGAAGCCCATGATCTACTATCCGCTGGAAAAGCTGGCGGCGGCGGGCATTCGGGAAGTCATGCTGGTGACGGGAGGGCCGTTCGCCGGAGATTTCCTCAAGCTGCTGGGCAACGGCCGGCAGCTCGGGCTGCGGGATCTCCATTACACCTACCAGGAAGGCGAAGGGGGCATCGCCGAAGCGCTGGGGCTGTGCGAGCATTTCGTCGAGGGCGACCGCATGTGCGTGATCCTGGGCGACAACATTTTCAGCGGCGACATCCGCCCGGGGCTTTCCCGATTCCTGGAGCAGAAGTCGGGCGCGAAGTTGTTCCTCAGGGAAGTGCCGGATCCGCAGCGCTTCGGCGTGGCGGAGCTGAAAGGAGACCGGATCCTGCGCATCGAAGAAAAGCCCAAGAAGCCCAAGTCCAAGTACGCGGTCACGGGGATCTACATGTATGACCGGGAGGTGTTCGCCGCCATTCGAACGGTGAAGCCTTCCGGGCGCGGGGAGCTGGAAATCACCGACGTGAACAACATCTATATCCGCAAGGGCACGCTCACGTACGACATTCTGAACGGTTTCTGGACCGACGCGGGGACGTTCGACTCGCTCTTGCGCGCGACCAATCTCGTGCACGAAACGCCGGAGATGCACTGACAGAGTTCGAAGTTCGAAGTCAGAAGTACGAAGTCAAAAAAGCCCGGAATTCGGATTCACCCCGGCCTACGATGACTTGAGGTATTTGACCAGCGTGACCTGGTTGCCTTTGGAGTTGAACTTCACGTCGTCGCAGCAGCGCAGCATGAGCATCACCCCCAAACCGCCCAGGCGCCCCTCGGCGTGCCGCTCCCGCGCCGCCGTCGCCGCGTCGTGCGTCCGCCCCCGCCGCACATACGCCTCGTGGTCGAACCCGTCGCCTTGATCCGTAAGATTCAGCGTCAGCTTGTCCGCATCCAACAGATACTGGATGTCGATCGCCTTCCGCGGATCGAACCGGTTTCCGTGCTGCGCCGCGTTGACCGCCGCCTCGCGCAGCGCCGCCACCAGCGCCACCTGCCGCTTGTCCTCCATGCCGCTCTGCTCCAGCAGGCGCTGGATCTGCTCCACGACCTGATCCACCGCCGCTTCGGAACTCGGCAGCCGGAAGGCGACCTGCTGCACAAAGACCTCCTCCTCCGCCCATGCGCGCCGGATCTCGCCGTCCGCCGCCTCCAGCAGCTCGCGGAATTCGAAGGGCTGGGTTAGATTCTCGTTGCCCAGCACCATGACCTGCGTGGGACGCTCCCATTCCCGAGCGTCGGGATGCAACGTGATCAGCGGCGCGTTCGTGGTTTGCCGCCCGAACTTGAGCGCCCGGCAGAACTCCTGGGAATCCGGCAGGGAACCGTCCACGATCGCCAGGCAGGGCCGGCCCGTTTCGAGGCGCGTCAAGGCGGACGGAACGCCGGTGACGATTTCGAACTCCCACCCCGCGTTGCGGAAATAATACTCCAGCGTCCGGCCGAAAAAATCGTCCTCGCCGCATAGGAACAGGATCGTGGAGGCGATCATCCGCTCGACGCTCCGCTGGAGGTCCTCCGAGGGGACGAAGGAAAGCCGCGCCTCGCCGGATGGAGTCAACACCGGTTTCGCCGGCAGGAACAGAAGCTGCGAGCGCGCCGGCTGGATCAGGCGACATCCCAGCGGCTGCCGCTCCACGACCGGCCCCTGATGGCGGACCTCGAACGTCCCGATGTCGTCCAACGCCACCTTCCGGCCCGCGAGGAGCTCGGCGCGCAACGTGTCCACGAGGGACGCGAGGATCTCTTCCGCCCTCCGCGCATCGGGCTCGGACAGGCGGGCGGCCAAATCAGCGCAAAGGCCGTTCGCCGCATCGGCGGGCCGCGGCGCGCCTTCCCCGCCGTTCAAGAGGAACAGGCCGAAGCCGGGCAACTCCACGCTGTGACCGGAGACGAGCGCCCCCTTGACGGCGGCGACGAACGATTCGAGGACTCGCGCGCTCAGCGCTTCACTCTGATGCAGCGAGGTGCTGACTTTCTTGCTCAACTCGCGGACGCGTACCTCACCCATTTCCCACGCTCGATCTGGTGGGTCAACGGCCCTCGCTGGCCGCTTCGATTTCCCGCGCCTTGCGGACCAGCTCCTCCTCGGTGATGACCCCCTTCTCGATCAAGAGCGGAATCAGCGCTTCGTGCAGGAACAGCTTGCTGACCCGCGCAGGCGGGCGGTGCGCCTGCGGATCCCCGTGCTTGCCGGGACTTTCCGCGTGCTTCCCAACCCCTTCAAAATCCTTGAGCAACTCCTCCTTCGACTTCTCCCGCGGCGGCGCGACTTCGGACGCGAACAGCTCCTTGATCGACTTTTGAATGGCCGACCGGGGAGCCATGTGGATCTCGATCTTGGCGTCCTGCGCCAACTGGAGCTCCTCGATCGCCTCGTAGTCGAACGGATCCGCGGTGGCGATGGTGAGGATGCCGTCCTTGTAGTGAATGGGCAGGACCTGATGCTTTTCGATCAGTTTGCGCGGGATGCGCCGGACCAGATTCTCCGGCAGGACCATCTCTTCAAGGTTGACCACCGGCAGTCCCTGCTCGCGCGCCGTGACCCGCGTCAGCGTCACGTCCTCGATGAATCCCAGCTTGACCACGATGGCGCCCAGACTGCCCCCCACCGCCTTCTGGAAGTCCAGCGCCATCTTGAGCTGCTCTTCGCTGAGGCACTTGGTTTCGACCAGGAGCCGGCCCAGACGATTCTTGTTTTCCATGGGCTTCGATGCTGTTCGCGTTATTTTATCGTCGCCGGAATCCGCAAGTCAATCTCATGACGCTAGCGGCGCTCCTCGCCGCCCAGACGCTCCTGGAGCGCCCGGCGGATGTCGGCGACGATGGCATCGACTTCCGCCCCGGACAGCGTGCGGTCCGCCGCCAGGAACGTCAACGAGAAGGCCAGGCTCTTCTTGCGATCTCCCAGCTTTCGATCGCGGAACACGTCGAAAAGCTCCGCGACCACGAGCAGCGAGGAGGCCGTCTGGGCGATGCACGCGCGGACGTCCTCCCACGGAACGTCCTCGGCGAACGTCATCGACACGTCCCGAACGACGGCGGGATGCGTCGAATGCGGGCGGACTTTGCGCGTCAACGCCGCCCGGGCGGCCAGCGCGTCGAAATCCAGCTCCGCCACCGCGGCGGGCGCCAGAACGCCCAGCTCCTGGAGCGCCCGTTCAGGGATCGAGAGGACGCCGATCGCCCGTCCCTCGACCTGGATGGAGGCGCCTTGAATGTGGCCGGGAATCTGCAACCGATTCAAGATCCGCTCCACCAGCGCGCGGGCGTCGGCGTAGCCCGACGGCACCGCCATCCCCACGACCCACCGCTCGTCGAACGGCGACCGGTCGCGGCCGAGGTCCGGATCGGAATGCGCCACGCCGGGAGCGACGGATCGATAGACCTTGGCGATCTCGAAAATCGGGCGCAACGCCACCTTGGACCCTTCGTTGGTCCGCAGAACCCTCAGGAGCGAAGGCGCCAGCGAACTGCGCAGCGTCCGATCCACATGGCCTTCCGGGTTGCGCAGCGGAACGAGCGGGGCCTGGCTCCACGTCTTCGTCAGAGGCTGCGCGTGCGCTTCCTCGAAACTGGAAGTCAACACCTCGAACGCGCCCGAAGTCACCAGGACCGAACGGATCTCGCGCATCACGCGGTCCCGAGGGGCGTCGGCCGCGACCTTCAACCCCAACCCCAGGTCCACCGGAATCAGGTCGTATCCGGTGATTCGCGCGATCTCCTCGACCAGATCGATCTCCCCTTTGAGGTCCCGCCGGGCCGGAGGGGCGATCAGGGTGATCGCGTCCGCGTCCGCCTTCTCGATGCGGCAGCCCAGCTTTTCAAGAATCTCGTACATCCGCGAGGGAGGAATCTCCATGCCCAGCAATCGGACCACGTGGCGAAATCTCATCGTGATCCACCGCGGCTCGGGCGCGGAAACGCGCGCCTCGGAAGCGCCCGGAGCCGGCTTCGCTCCGGCGAGCTCCGCCAGCAGGTGCGCGGCGCGGCGCGACGCCCACTCCACAGTGCTCCATTCGACGCCGCGCTCGAAGCGATAACTTGATTCGCTCTTCAGCCCCAGCCGCCGCGAGGCCCGGCGGACCGACACAGGATCGAACTGCGCGCTCTCCAGCAGCACGTCGCGCGTGGCTTCGGAGATCTCCGAATCGCGCCCCCCCATGACACCCGCGACGGCCACCGGTCCCGCTCCGTCCGCGATGACGCCATCCCCCGGCCCCAACGGGTATTCCTTGCCGTCGATGGCGACGATCCGTTCCTCGGCGCGGGCGCGTCGCACCACGACCTCGCTCCCGCGCCACTTCGAAAGATCGAAGGCGTGAAGGGGCTGTCCGCACTCGAGCATCACGAAGTTGGTGACGTCCGCCACTACGTTGATCGGCCGCAGGCCGGCCCGTTCGAGGCGCTCCCGCATCCAGACAGGCGACGGGCCTACGCGGACGTCGCGCAAGACCCGCCCGATGTACCGGGGGCAAAATCCGGGATCCTCGACTCGAACCGAGACGGCGGCGGCTTCGCCCGACTCCTGGAATGAGATCGCCGGATCCGGCAGGCTGGGCCGGCCGAGGAGCGACAGTTCCCGCGCAACGCCGCGCATCGACAGCAAATCGGCCCGGTTGGCCGTGACCTCCAGGTCAAGGACCGCGTCGTTTCCGATTCCAGCCACGCCCTCGACGCCCACGCCGGCGGCGACCAAGGCGCGCGCCACCGACGCGGCGTCTTCGCGCAGATCCACGTACGCTTTCAACCAACTGAGCGGAACTTTCATCGCGTCCTTAAAACTGCTCCAGAAAACGCAGATGGTTCTCCAGGAAATAGCGGATGTCCGCAACGCCGTGCCGGAGCATGCAGATCCGCTCGATGCCCATCCCGAACGCGAAACCCGTGAAGCGCCCGGGATCCAACCCGACCGCCTCGAAGACATGAGGATGCACCATGCCCGCGCCCAGTATTTCCATCCACCCCGACCCTTTGCAGGCCGAACATCCCTTGGCTCCACATATGAAGCACGAGATGTCCACCTCCGCGCTCGGCTCGGTGAACGGAAAGAAGCTCGGGCGGAACCGGACTTGCGTGCCGACTCCGAACATGGACTCCGCGAACAGAAGCAGGACTCCCTTCAATTGCGCGAACGTCACCCCCTCGCCGACCGCCAGCCCTTCCACCTGATGGAACATCGGAAGATGGCTGGCATCGGCCTTGTCCGGCCGGAAGACCTTGCCCGGCGCAATCACGCGGATGGGAGGCTTTCGCCGCAACATCGTCCGGACCTGGACGGGCGAGGTGTGCGACCGCAAGAGCCACGGAGGTTCAAGATAGAACGTGTCGAACGCGTCCCGCGAAGGATGATCGAGGGGAATGTTCAACGCTTGGAAGTTGTTCCGCTCGTTCTCGATCTCGGGACCGTGGACGACGTCGAATCCAAGTCGCGCGAAGACCTCGATGACATCGTCCATAGTTTGCGTGACCGGGTGGCGCCGGCCGAGCGGAGGCAGGCGTCCTGGAAGCGAAGGATCCGGGGGAAGCTTGTGTTCCTTCTCCCGCCGGTCCTGTTGGGCGAGCGCCCGGCACGCTTCCTCGAGCTCGCCCTTCAGCGCGTTGAGGGCGCGGCCGCCGTCGGCCTTCTGAGCGGGAGAGAGTCGGCCCAGCTCTCCGAACAGCCCGCGGAGCACGCACTTCGGGCCCGACAGATATCGATTCTTGACGCGGTCCCGCTCCTCCTGGGTGGAGGCGGCGGACAGCTCCTGCGCGAAGCGCTTCCTCGTCTCCTCGATCTTCGTGCTCAAATCCAATGTCGGATCCTCGAATCACGGACGCGGCTTCGCCTCAACCAAACAGATCGTTGCCGCTCGCTGCTTCTGAAATCGCGGGAACGGGTTGCGAGTGGCCTGCGATTTCAAGGCGGCGCTTCGCGCCGCAACATGTGTGCCGTTATGGGCCACCAACATCTTCCCGAAAAACGAAGATGATACGCTGCGACTCTGGACTCAGGACTATGGACTCCACTTACGCGGGGGCCAGCGCCTTCTTGGCCTTGTCCACCAGGTCCGCGAAAGCCTGGGGCTCGGAGATCGCGAGTTCCGAGAGGGCCTTTCGATTGAGCTGGATGTCGGCTTTCTTGAGCCCGTTCATGAATCGGCTGTAACTGAGGCCCAGAGGTTCCAGAGCGGCGTTGATGCGAATGATCCACAACGACCGGTAATCGCGCTTTTTCTGGCGGCGCCCGAAGAAGGCATACCGCTCGGCTCTCATCACCGCTTCCTTGGCGGACCGGTACAGGCGGTGGCGGCCGGAGCGATATCCTTTGGCCCGTTTCAGGATCTTCTTGACGCGCTTGCGCCGCGCGGAACCGATTCGCACCCTGGGCATGGATCTTCCTTTCTAATGGGTTGCGCAGCCACTAAAACGCCAAAACGCCAGCGGATCTGTTTTCTTGGAATGCTCTTGGCGCTTCTTCGCTTTAGCGGTTATTACTCTTCATGAAAAATCGCCGCCGTTATTTCTTCACGAACGCCAGGAGATTGTCGGGATCTTTGGAGATATTGAGATACAGGGGGATCCGGAGATGGGATCCGAATCCGCGTGGCCCCATAGGCCCGCATCACCCTATCTCCCCGTATCTCCTCATCCCCTTGGAGATATGGAGATGTGCCGTACCACACATTGGGGGCCTTATCGCCTGCATCCCCTATATCTCGACATCCCCTTGAATATCTCGACACGCTCCTAGACTCCTGGTTGCCCCTGAAGCATCCGCCGGACGTCCGCCTGGTCGTGCTTCGCCTCAAGCGGTCTCATGCGCCGGGAATGACGCCGTTGCGCGGCGTTCTTCGAAGACATCAGGTGCTTGTGACTGGTCGGATAGAACAGAATCTTGCCCGACGCGGTCTCCTTGAACCGCTTCTTCGCGGCTTTCACGGTCTTGATCTTGTACTTGCGGAGTTTGGCACTGCCCTTACGATTGGCCATGTTCGGGTCCTTTCGTCGCCGGGGATTCAGAAACCGGAGTCGCGTCCTGGCCGCCGGCCACTTTCGGAGCCGGCGTACCATCGGCCGAGGGGGCCGGCGGAGCGGCCTGGGGCGACGCCGGCGGCGCCTTGGCCTTGACCTTCGCCCCCGGCTTGGGCATCAGCGTCATGTGCATGCGGGGCCCCATCTGGGAAACCGTGTGCTCGACCTTGGCCACGTCCTCCAGGTCCCGCGCGATCCGCGCCATCATCTCGCGACCGATCTCCTTGTGCGCTTGCTCCCGGCCGCGGAAGAACACGGTAAAGAGGACCTTGTCGCCTTGCTCCAGGAAGCCGCGCGCGTGCTTGAGCTTGGTCTCCAGGTCATGCCGGCCGGTCAGCGGCCTGAGGCGGACCTCCTTGAGCTCCTGAGCGTGCTGCTTCGATTTCGCCTTCGCTTTCTTCTTCTTCTCGGCGTACTTGAACTTTCCGTAATCGAGGATCTTGCATACCGGCGGGCGGGACTCCGGGGCCACTTCCACCAGGTCAAGACCTCGTTCGCGCGCCAGCAGGCGGGCGCGCTCCGTTTCCATCTCTCCCAGCATCTGGCCGTTCTCGTCCACGACCCGCACCCGCGGAATGTGAATCATCTCGTTGATGCGATGGTCGTACTTCCGTTCCGGCTTGCCCGGAAAGCGTCCTCTAAACGCCAATTTCCCTCCTTAACCTATCGATGAACTCGTCGACGCGGACCACTCCTTCGTCCCCCTCTTTCCGCGCGCGGACGGCGACCGTTCCCGACGCCGCTTCGCGGGCGCCGCACACCAGCATGTAGGGCGCCTTCTGGAGCGTCGCGGCGCGGATTTTATAGGACAGCCGCTGGTTGCTCAAGTCGATTTCAGAGCGGAACCCCGCGCCCGTCAATTCGGCGTGCACGGATCGGGCGTACGCCTCCTCCTGTTCGGTGATCGGCAGGACCACGACCTGCACCGGCGCCAGCCACAGGGGAAACTCTCCCGCGTAATGCTCGACCAGAACGCCGATGAAACGTTCCAGGCTTCCCAGGATGGCGCGGTGAATGATCACGGGAACATGGCGCTGGCCGTCCGCTCCTTCGTACTCGGCACCGAACCGGCGCGGGAGCTGGAAGTCGAGCTGGATCGTCGAAAGCTGCCAGTCCCTGCCGATGGCGTCCTTCATGAAAAAGTCGACCTTGGGCCCGTAGAACGCCCCTTCGCCCGGAGCGGCGGCGTAGGCGACGCCCGCCTTCTCGAGCGCGGTCTTCAGCGCCGCTTCCGCCCGGTCCCAAAGCGCCGCCTCCCCCATGAATGTGGGCGGCCGCGTCGACAGCTTCGCCTCGTACGGCATGCCGAACACCCGCTCGTACACGTGCCGGACGAAGTCCAGGCATCCGAACACCTCGCCTTCGATCTGCTCCGCCGTGCAGAAGATGTGCGCGTCGTCCTGCTCGAACTTGCGCACGCGCGTCATTCCGGCCAGCACGCCGCGGATCTCGTTTCGATGGAGCGCGCAAAAGTCCGCGATCCGCATGGGCAGTTCCCGATAACTGCGGCGCCGATGCTGGTAGATGAGCATGTGGCTGGGGCAGTTCATGGGCTTGAGCGAGTACTCCTCCTCGTCCACCGACAGGACGAACATGTTCTCGCGAAAATGCTCCCAGTGGCCCGACGTTTCCCACAGTTTGCGGTTGAAGAGCTGCGGCGTGATCACTTCCTGATAGCCGCGCCGGCGGTACTCGCGGCGCAGGAAGGCGAGCAACTCGTTGTAGAGGATCGCGCCTTTCGGCAGGAAAAAGACCGCGCCGGGGCTGTATTCGTGGAAGAGGAAAAGCTCCAGCTCCTGCCCCAGCTTGCGATGGTCTCGCTTCTTGGCCTCCTCGAGGCGGCGGAGGTACTCGTCGAGCGCTTTCTGGCTGGCCCACGCCGTGCCGTACAGGCGGGTGAGCATCCGGTTGTGCGGATCGCCCCTCCAATAGGCGCCGGTCACTTTCATGAGCCGGAGCGCGCGGACCCTTGCGGTAGAAGGCACGTGCGGTCCCTCGCACAGATCGATGAAGTCGCCGTCGGTGTAGAGGGAGGCGGTCGGGTCATGGATGTCCTGCCGGAGGGTTTCGACCTTGTACGGCTGGCCGAGCTCTTCCATCCGGCGCACGGCGTCCCCGTGCGGAACGTCGGCGCGCTCGAAGGGATAGTCGGCGGCGATGATCTTGCGGCACTCCTCCTCGATGTTCGGCAGGTCGTCTTCGGTGACCTTGACGTGGTCCGGAAACTCCATGTCGTAGTAGAAACCGTCCTCGACGGGAGGCCCGAAGCCGAACTTCACGCCGGATCCGTATAAACGGCGCACCGCTCCCGCCATGATATGCGCGGCCGAATGACGGATGACGAAGAGGCCGTCCGGGGAGTCTTCCTTGATCACCTCCAAGGCGCATTCCGCGGGGAGGCATCGCCGCACATCCCATATTTCTCCGTTCACGCGGACGGCGATGGCGACCTTGGCCAGGCCTTTCGAGATGGCTTCGGCGACCTGAAGTCCCGTGGTTCCGTCAGGGAATTCGCGCCGCGCGCCGTCCGGCAATATGACGTGAACGCTCATGCCGGAAAGCCGGGGACGCGGCTTGGACGCAACGACGCTGCGGACACGGAAGGCTCCATTTCAAAGCTAATCCCGAAGGGGAACGCCTTCACAGCGCCCCCCTCCGGATGGGATCGATAGCTGTTCGACATTCGGATGCTATCGAAACGGCTCTGCGGCGTCAACACCTCCCGGAGACGAGGATCCCTGTTTTCTTGTGAAACGGATGAACCGCCAAAGCGCCGAACCGCCCACAGAACGATTAAGGCGGTCCTTTCCGGCGATTCTCGCGCGAACCTAACACGTACTGTGCAGAATCAGCGCCACACGGAGCCCCTCCCTCTTGAGGCGTTTGTATCGCTCGATCGCCTCGGGCGTCTTCAGGACCTCCACTTTGACGCGCAGCCGATGGACGCTTCCGTCCACCCGGACCGCCCCCTCCCAGCCGCTGCCGATGATGACCCGATCCACGCCGGCGGACGCCAGCCCCTCCACGTCGCGCGCCGTCACGCGATGAGACTTGGGGTAGAACCACGGCGTGCCCTCGCCGGAAACGCGCACGTCTAGCGCGGGAACGGGATAGAGCCCAACCACCGTCAACCCGTAGCGCGCGTGCGTGATGCCCCCCGGCCAAATTGCCGACAGCGGCAAGAGGAGCACGATCCACAAGACGGCCGCCAGCGTTGCGGGAAGCCACCGCCTGCGCGTCACGAAAGCGGGAGGATCCGTCACCGCGACGCACGCCGCCGCGCCGCAGGTCGCCAGGAGCACGACCCACGGAACGGCGCTCATCTCCGGCAGATAATCCAGGAGGACGCCCGAAAGCGTCGCCGTCTCCACCATGATGGCCGAGAGCGTCAGAACCTCGAAGGTCCACACTCCCCAGCGACGAATCCCTGCATTCACGTACCGTCTCCTTTGCACTTCTTCCACTTCATGACCTCGCCCGGAGTTCGCCGGCGCCGGACTTTCCTGACCGCAGAACTCCAAGGTTTCGTTCATCGCTCCCCTTGTTCAGGAACCGCCAAAACGCGATGCCGCCATCGGAGGCCTTATTTTGAGTTCTCTTGGCGATTTGGCGCCTTGGCGGTCCCGCCAAGAATGTGAGCATTTATTTCTTAATGAATCCTAAATCATGACGACAACTCCTCCGCCGACGTTATATCCAGATGAAGTTCCCGGAGCTGTTTTTCGGTCACCGTTCCCGGCGCCCCCGTCATCAAATCGACCGCCCGCTGCGTCTTCGGAAACGTCAGCACGTCCCGGATGTTCTCCAAGCCGAGCGCCAACATGGCCATGCGGTCGATGCCCAGCGCGATTCCTCCATGCGGAGGCGCCCCGTACTCGAACGCCTGAAGCAGGAAACCGAATCGATCCTTGAGGTACTCCTCCGACAACCCCAGGAGCCGGAAGATCCGATGCTGAACGTCCCCTCGATGAATCCGGATGGATCCACCGCCGAGTTCGACTCCGTTGAGGACCAGATCGTAGGCCTTCGCCTTCACCTTCAGAGGCTCCTTTTCCAGGATCTCCAGATCGTCGTCCTTGGGGCTCGTGAAGGGATGGTGGCGGGCGCCCAGCCCCTCCTCCACCTTCTCGAACATCGGGAAATCGACCACCCAGCAAAAGTGATCCTCCTCCTTCCCGGTCAACCCCAGTTTCTCCGCCAGATGACCGCGCAGCGCGCCCAGAACGGTCGCGGCCCGCTCCTCCTCATCCGCGACCAGGAACATCATATCGCCGGGGCGCGCTTTCGAGGCGTCCAGCAGCGCGGCGGCGTCGCCTTCGCCCAGAAATTTGGCGGCTCCCCCGGCCAGCTTCCCTCCCTCCTCCACCTTGAACTGGACCAGCCCTTTCGCCCCCCACCCCTTGGCAAATGTTTCCAGCGCGTCCATTTCCTTGCGCGAAAAACCGGCGCAGCCCGGACCGGTGAGGCCGCGCACGACGCCCGCTCGGGCCGCTTCCGAGAAGACGCGGAACGGCGACGCGGCGACCTCGCGGGTCACGTCCCACAGCTCCATCCCGTATCGCAGATCCGGCTTGTCGGTTCCGTACGATCGCATCGCCTCGGCATACGTGAGGCGCGGAAACGGCCGCCCCACCGCGACGCCGCGAACGTCCTTCCACACGTCCGCCACGCACTGCTCCACGACCTCCATCACGTCGTCCGGCTGAACGAACGACATCTCCAGATCGAGCTGCGTGAACTCGATCTGCCGGTCGGCGCGCAGATCCTCGTCCCGAAAGCATCGGGCGATCTGGAAGTAACGGTCGTATCCGGCCACCATGAAGAGCTGCTTGAAAATCTGCGGCGACTCCGCCAGCGCGTAGAATTTTCCGGGGTGCAGCCGGCTCGGCACGAGAAAGTTCCGCGCCCCTCCGGGAGTGAACTTCACCAGGTACGGCGTCTCGATGTCCAGGAAACCCTGGCGGTTCATCGACTCGCGGATGGCGTGCGTGACCCGATGGCGCGTGATGATATGGCGCTGCATCTCGGGCCGCCGCAAATCCAGATAACGGTACTGAAGCCGCACCTCCTCCGACACCTCCACGAGGTCGCGGATCTCAAACGGCGGCGTCTTCGCCTCGTTCAGCACCTCCAGCTCCGTCGCGTCCACCTCGATCATGCCCGTATCGAGGTTCGGGTTGACCGCGGAAGGTTGCCGGCGCCGGACGACGCCCTTCACCGCCACGACGTATTCCCCGCGCAGCTTGTCGGCCATCGCCAGCAATTTGGCCTCCCGATCCGGGCTGAAGAGAACCTGCGTTTTGCCGTAGCGATCCCTCACGTCAATGAACATCAGGTTCCCGAAATCGCGGCGGGATGCGACCCAGCCGTTCAGGACGACGGTCTTGCCTTCGTCGAGCTCCCTCAATTCACCGCACGTGTGCGTTCGTTTCAAGGTCCACATGCTCGGATTCCCGGTGCTCACCAAACGATCACGCCCGCGTATCCAACCGCCCGATCGGCCTCCGCTTCCTCGTCCGCGCTCGTCGCGTAGGCGACGACCTCCGCCGCGGCGGCGCCTCGATGCCGCCCGTAGTCGAGCAAGACGGCCGTCGGCGCGACGCCGCACATGGACACGTCGGATCGAACCACGATGTCCCAAAATCCGTCCGCGTCCAGCGCCGCGACCCGTTCCAGCACGCGACCGTCCTGGGTGCGCGCATGGTCCCGCGGCGACGTCCCCGCCGGCGGCAGCATCCCATAACTCGCGCCGCAATGCGTCAGATCGGTGGTGGCGA
This sequence comes from Planctomycetota bacterium, assembly GCA_016209705.1. Classification (GTDB taxonomy): domain Bacteria; phylum Planctomycetota; class MHYJ01; order MHYJ01; family JACPRB01; genus JACQVR01. The sequence goes on along the minus strand of JACQVR010000131.1, from coordinate 24,230 downwards.
CCACCAGTTCATCGCGCAAGCATTCCGCCAGCGCCCGCGCGAAGCGCGAAAGCGCTTGCCGTCCCGCGCTCCCCCCAGCCCACGCGTTGAGCGCCACCGGAACGATCCGGACGTCGGGCCGGCAGGCTTGCAGGAAGGGAACCTGCACTTCCGCGGAATGCTCTCCCCGAAACGCCGCTTCGTCCTCCGCCAGCTCGGGGAACGCCGCTTTCATCCGCGCCGCCACTTCGGTCCCGATCTCGCTCCGGCCCAAAGGCGTTTCCCACGCGCCCTCTCCCCAGACGGCGAAGGGGGCGCCGATTCCCCGATGATGGAACGCCAGAAGGACGACGTCGCGGGTCACGTCGACGCGCGAGAACACCTCCGCTGCGACGCGACCGGAATAGGCGTAGCCCGCGTGCGGAACCAGCGCCGCCGCGGCTCGCCGTCTCGGCCGCGCCGGCATGAGTTCGGTCAACGTCCGGCGCAATTCGTCCGGATCTACCGGATAAAAAAATCCGGCCACCGCCGCGGAACGAACCCGCGCCGTCATGGCGGTCGGTTGTAGCATCCCGCCGCCTGAGGCACAAGGATACGGCGGCCGATGTCCGATATCCGATGTCCGATGTTAAAAACACGGAGGGAATTGTGAGATCTCGGACGTGGGGGACCTCGAACACCTACGGGATGAGCACCGCCGCCGAGACGACCGTCGTCCACGCGCCGGCGGATCCCATGGCCGACTGCGTGATGTTGGTCGTCTTGACGATCTTGCCCGAGATCTTCCACTGCTCTTCCCGCTGATCCCAGGTCGCTCCGGTTTCGTAGTCGAGCCCCAGGATGGTGGCCAGCATGGACGCCGCCAGGTCTTCGGCGTACTCGCCCGCCTGCTCTTCCGTTTCCCCGTAGCTGTGATGCTCGGACAGGTATCCGTACTGGTCCCGATTGGCGGGAATGGAGACGCCGATGCTCGCGGCCACCAGCCGCCGGTTCTCGTTCGTCTCCGCCCGAGCGAGCACGACCGGAACGACTTGCCCGCTCTTGAGCTTCTTGAGGCCTTTGTTGGGCGAGATCAACTTGCAGTGAGGCGGGAAGATGCTCGAAACGTGAATCAGATTGAATCGCGCGATACGCGCGTTCCGCAACGCCTCTTCGAAACTGGCGAGCTTTTCCTTGTGCCGGCCCACGCCTTTCGTCAGAAACAATTCGCGGGCAACGAACGGCATCACGCGGGTTGACCCTCCAAAGAGAAGAGGAGATAGCAAGACGGAGAGCCCCTGTCAACGATAAGCGCTGGCAGGTGCGCGGCGACGCATGATTCCGACGCGCCAAGAGCGTGTCGAGATATTCCAGGGGATGTCGCGATATAGGGGATGCAGGTGAAAAGACCCGCAAGGTGCGGCACGGCACATCTCCATATCTCCAATATCCCGACAATCTCCTAACGCAAGACGATTCGGAATCCGACGGTGCTGTCGCGATCCTCGGGATTTCCCCAATCCCGATTCCCCGAGCGAGTGACCTCCGGCACGCTGCCGTAACTTCCGCCGCGCAAGCAGCGAAAGGTTCCTCCCTCCGGCCCTGTCGGGTCCACGCTGTCCTCCTGATACGGCCCGTACCAGTCCAGGCACCATTCCCACACGTTGCCGTACATGTCGTGCAGGCGCCATGCGTTCGACTCCTTGCGGCCGACCGGGTGAGGCTTCCCCTCGGAGTTGCGGCCATACCACGCGAAGCGGTCGAGCGCCGCCGTGTCGCTTCCGAAGCTCCACTTCGAATCCCGTCCCGCCCGACTCGCGTATTCCCATTCCGCTTCCGTCGGCAGCGACGCCTTCTTGCCGTCCAATTTCTCGTCGAGCCGGCGCGCGAACGACTGGCATTCCTCCCACGTGACCGATTCTACCGGCAGATCCGCGCCCTTGTGATAGGAGGGGTTGGATCCCATGACCGCCTCCCACTGCGCCTGCGTCACCTCCGTGGTCTGCATCCAGAACTCGCGGGTGAGCGTCACGCGATGCGGAATCTCATCCCGCTCGCCGTCCGGATCTCCCCTGACGAACGCTCCCGCCTCGATGCGAACGAAGGTCATCCGCAGATCGCGCGCCGGATCGAGCACGACCTCCAGCAAGGGCGGCGCGGCGGCGAGCGGTCCGGCTCCGGAAGCCGGGGGCTTGGGGACTTGGGCGGAGACCGCTCCTTCCGCAGAGGTCCGGGAACGACCGAACCAATAATACAATCCCGCCAGCAGGCCGAGCGCCGCCAGCGCGACCGCGACATAGAGCGCGATCCAGGACGTCCGCCGCGGCGCGCGCCCCGCCGGCGGCGGCGCGCCGGGGAGCGCGAAGACGGGCCGCGACGTCGCGACCGGCTCGGGACTCAACGCCTCCAACTCCATGAGCAACCGCTGGCCGTCGGGATATCGCCGCGAGAGATCCTTCGCCAGACAGCGCTCCACGATGGCCCGCGGAGCGAAGCCGACGGGATCGCGCAAGGGTTCCGGCTCATTCGAAACGGTCGCGCGCAGGATTTCCGCCGGGTCCGAGCCGGCAAACGGTGGCTGTCCCGAAAGCAACGCGTACAGCGTGGCGCCCATGGAAAAAACGTCCGAAGCCGGCGTGGGACGCTCCGAATGTTGAACCAATTCGGGCGCCAGGTAGCCCGGCGTTCCTGGAAGCACGCCTGGAAGGCGCGGCTTGGCAAGACCCACGTCGGCCAGCTTCGTTTTCCGCAGCGCTCCTTTGGGAACGAGAAGGTTTCCGGGTTTCACGTCCCGATGCAGAGTCCCCTGCTCGTGCGCGGCCGCGAGTCCCCGCGCCGCCGCGGTGACGATTTCCAGCGCGAACCGCTCCTCCAGACCCTTTCGGTCCCGTCCGGCCATCGTCCGGAGCAAGGCCTCGGCGCTCTCCCCCCGAACATACTCCATGATCACGTAGGGAACTTCCCGGAAGAGATCGACCTTCAAAATCCGCGTCACGTACGGCGATTTCAGATTCGTGGCGTTCTGCGCTTCGCCCAGGAAGCGGTCCTTGAGCGTCGCGTCCTGCTGCATCCATTCGAGCGGAAGGACCTTGATGGCCACGTCGGTGCGAAGCTCGGGATCGGGTCCGCCATAAACCGGCCCCATGGAACCGCGTCCAAGGATCCGGACGATGGGGATGCCGGAGAGCATGGGCCTCCCTTGCTCATCGCGGCTCAGACGGGACAGGAAGGGGTCCCTTCTTACTTCCTCCGCGGACAAGGCCGGGGTGGCCCACCTCAGTTCGTAGGCAGAGGTGCTTTGCGCGAGCCCCGGCTCCTTGGGGTCCTGTTCCTCGGAGGCCATGATTCCAGTATACGCCCGGCGCGTTCTCAGGGAGCCCGAAATAATCGTGGATATTTCAGGGGCCGGGCGCTCGGGGTAAGCGGAGCGGAAAGGCCGGGACTATTCACAAAGGCTCATTCCGCCCCGATGAGGCCGGCGGGATCTTCAAAGGGCTCTTCGGCGCGGTAACTGCTGCGCACCAGCGGCCCGCTTTGGACATAGCGGAGGCCGCGGCGCTTTGCCTCAGCTCGCAGATGTTCGAATTCTTCGGGCGTATAGTAGCGCTGCACCGGAAGATGGTCGCGCGTAGGCCGCAAGTATTGGCCGATCGTCATGATGTCCACGCCGGCACTCGCCAGGTCGCTCATGGTTTGATACAGCTCCTCGAACGTCTCTCCATGTCCGACCTGCACCCCCGTCTTGACGAACATGCCGGGGTTGTTCTTCTTGGTGTCCGACAGCACCACGAGCGAACGTTCGTAATTCGCCGCCGAGCGGACTCTGCGTTGGAGGCGCCGGACGCATTCCACGTTGTGGCCGAAGACATCGGGCCGCGAAGCCCATACGGTCTCCAGCGCGGCCCGTTTGCCCAGGAAGTCGGGCGTCAAGAGCTCGATGCGGGTGCCGGGGCAGGTCTCGCGAATCCGGCGAACCGTTTGCGCAAAGATCGACGCGCCTCCGTCGGGCAGTTCATCCCGATTGACGCTGGTGATGACCGCGTGCTTGATGCCGAGCTTGCGAACGGCCTCGGCGGTGCGCCGCGGCTCATCCAGATCGAGCTCGGTCGGACGCCCGCTCTTGACGTTGCAGAACCCGCAGCACCGGGTGCAGATATTGCCGAGGATCATGAACGTCGCAGTCTTGCGGCCCCAGCATTCCGCGATGTTGGGGCACAGCGCATCCTCGCAGATGGTGTTCAGCCTTTCCGCGCGCGCGATGCGCAACGTTTCGCTATACCCCGGTCCGGAGGGAAACCGGACCCTCAGCCAGGGCGGCTTGCGAACCAGATCCATCGACACATTATCTGTCATAACTCCGGACGCCTCGCCGTAAAGGTTCGTGAAAAATAAGGGCTCTTTTTATCTGATCAACCGCCAAAACGCCAAATCGCCATCGGAGTCTCCTTTAACGAGCCTTTTGGCGGTTTGGCCGCTTTGGCGGTTCAACACGTTCACCAGAAACCGATCCTCTGTTTATTCACAAATCCTGAGCGGCGGGGCGGTTCCACTTTCCGCCGGGCGGGATCCGAAGCCCCGCCCGGCCTTTGGAATCCTGGACCGCCGCTTTGGGCCGCTAGGAGATTGTCGGGATAGTGGAGCTATGGAGATGTGCCGTACCCCCCAGGGGGGTCTTATCACCTGCATCCTCTATATCTCGACATCCCCTTGAATATCTCGACACGCTCCTAGGCCAGGATCCCATCAGCGCGCCGCCCGGGCGCACGCGTCATTTGATCGGCAAACTCCAATTTTGAAGGACGTTCTTCACCTTCGCCATGAACTGATCGGCCACGGCGCCGTCGATGACGCGGTGGTCGAATCCCAACACCAGATGGCACATCGGGCGTATCGCGATGGCGTCGTCGATCACGACCGGCCGCTTTTCGATTCCACCCACCCCCAGGATGGCGACCTGGGGTTGATTGATGATCGGCGTGCCGAAGAGCCCGCCGTAGATTCCCGGGTTGGTGATCGTAAACGTGCCTCCCTGGACATCGTCGAGCGTCAGCTTCTTGAGCCGGGCGCGCTCCGCCACGTCGCTGATGGCGCGCTGCAAGCCGAGAAAGCTCTTCTCCTCCACGTTCTTCACGACCGGCACGATGAGGCCGTCCGGCAACGCCACCGCGATGCCGAGATGGATTTCGCGCTTCAGGATGATGTTCGTGCCGTTCACCGAGGAATTGAGCGTCGGGAACTCCTTGATCGCCTCGGCGGCCGCCGCGGCGAAAAAGGTGGTGAACGTCAGCTTGAGACTGTAGACGCGCTCGTAGTCGTCTTTTTCCCGCTCCCGCAACGCCCAGATCTTGGAGAGATCGACTTCAAACACCGTATGCACATGCGCGGAAGTCCGTTTCGACATCACCATGTGCTCGGCGATCTTGGCCCGCATGGGCGACATGGGAACGACCTCGCCGGGCCGCCCGATCGCGGGCTTCGCCGGCGCGGCGCCGGCCGCGGGCCTGCCCGCCATAGCTCCGGCAACCTCTGAGGGCGGAGCGGCCGCGGGAGCCAACGCCGGCGCGGCCGCCGGCCTTGCCGCGATGGCCGGCCCGGCCTTCCGGGATTCGACGTAGGCCAGAATGTCTTCCTTCGTGATCCGCCCGCCGCCTCCGGTGCCTTGTATCTGAGACAGATCGACGTTCTCCTCGCGAGCGATCTTGCGCACGAGCGGGGATGCGAACACCCGCTCTCCGTCCCCGCCATGTTCGGAAGGCGCGGAAGGAGCGGCGGGTTCCGGCACGGGCTTGGCCGGCGCCGGGGGAGGAGCGGGTTTCTCGCCCGCCGGGGGCGGAGCGGCCGGTTCTTGCTCCGGCGCCACGGGAGGCATGCCCGCCACAACTCCGCCGACTCCCGAAGGCGGAGCGGCGGCGGGAGCTCCCTCCTCGACCCAGCACACAACCGTGTGGATCGGCACCTTCTTTCCGGCCGCCACCGCGATCTTTTCCAACCGGCCCGAAACGGGCGACGGGATCTCGGTATCCACCTTGTCCGTGGACAGTTCGTAGAGAGGTTCGTCCTTCGCGACGTCATCCCCTGCCTTCTTCAACCACTTCGTGATCGTGCCTTCATAAATGGATTCGCCCATTTGGGGCATCTTCACTTCGGTTGGCATGGAAAAAGCTCCACTATTTTTCGCATACTAGAAGAACACGGTGAAATGCTTCAATAGACATCTCCTGAGCGCTGGCAACTCGTAGCGTGCCGCTTGGTGCTGGCCGTTCGCGCCGACTTACCGCTTTCTTTCTGCAAGCTACGAGCGACCCGCTATGAGCTAATACTTCGCCAACTTCCGGACCGCTTTGACGACGTCTTCCGCGCGAGGCAGGAAATAATCTTCGAGCGTCGGCGCGTAGGGAACCGGCGTATCCGGCGCCGTGACGCGCAGGATCGGGCCGTCCAGATCTTCGAACGCTTCCTCGCACACGCTGACGGCGATTTCCCCCGCGATGCCTCCGGTGCGCGTATCTTCATGAACGATCAGAAGCTTGTTCGTCTTGCGCACGCTTTCGATCACGGCCGCCCGATCGAGCGGAACCAGCGTTCGAAGATCGACCACCTCCGGCCGAATTCCGTCCCGCTCCAGTTCGCGAGCGGCTTCCAGGCACGCGGTCCGCATCGCCCCGTACGTCACGATCGTCAGATCTTTTCCTTCGAGCGCGACGTCCGCCTTTCCGATGGGCGTCAGTTCTTCCTGATCCGGAAGATCGTCCTTCAAGCGGCGGTAGAGGTACTTGTGCTCCAGATACAGAACGGGATCACCATCGCGAATGGAGCTCTTGAGAAGGCCCCGGGCGTCCCGCACCGTGCCCGGAACGACCACCTTGATCCCCGGCGTGTGGACGAACCACATCTCCATGCATCGCGAATGGAACATGCCCGCGCGTACTCCGCCTCCCCACGGCCCGCGCAGGACCAAGGGGACGCCCACGCCCCACCGGTAGCGACTCGTCGCCGCGAAGTTGACGATCTGGTCGAACCCGCTGGAAATGAAATCGGCGAATTGGAACTCGACCACCGGCCGGAGTCCGAGATAAGAGCAGCCGATGGCGGCTCCGACCAGCGCCAGTTCGGCCAAGGGCGTGTCCATGACCCGATCGGCGCCGAATCGTTCCCGCAGTCCCCGCGTCACCCCGAACGCGCCGCCGTACGCGCCGATGTCTTCCCCCATGAGGATGACTTTGGAATCGCGCTCCATCTCCTCGCGAAGCGCCTGCGTGATGGCATCCAAGAACGTGACGTGGGGCATTGTCGCAAGTTCGAAGTTGGAAGTTCGCAGCTTGTAGCAACCTCTTTCTCTGACTACGTACTACCCACCTACTCATCCCACCACTTCTGAAACTGTGTGATCGAGTCGTCCGCGAACACGCCTTTCACCGCGTCCCGACCGTCCGGGTGGGGGCGGTCGAGCGCGTCCTTCTCGGCCTCGGCAACCTCGCGCTCGACCCGGGCCGCCACGGCTTGTTTCTCTTTCTCGCTCAGCCCCAGCGCCTGCTCGCAGCGGAGCAGAGGGTCCTTCTTTTCCCATTCCGCCAGCAACTCGCCCGGGACATATTTGAAATCGTCGTGTTGCGCATGTCCGCGCATCCGCATCGTCTGGAATTCCAGAATGCGGGGACCGCCTCCGCGGCGTGCCTCTTCGACGAACCGTTTGGTCAAGCGGTACACCTCCTGCACATCGTTCCCGTCACCGATCGCCCACGGGATGGCGTACGCCTCAGCCTTCTTGGCCAGGGGCCGGACGCGGGTCTGCTTCTCGATCGGCGTGGAATAGGCGTACTGGTTGTTCTCGATGACCAGCACGAACGGAACCTCGAAGACCGCCGCGAAATTGAGCCCTTCGTGAAACTCCCCCGTGGACGTCGCCCCGTCGCCGATATACGTGAGCGTGACGAGTTTCCGGCCCTGGAGCTTGGCCGCCAGCGCCATGCCCGCCATGACGGGAACGAGGGTCCCCAGCATGCTGATGCAGGCGACCACGCCGGTCTTTTCGATGTCGCCGAAATGGGTGGAGTTGTCCTTGCCGCCGTTGGGACTGGTGTCGCGCGCCAGATAGGAGGCGAAGACTTCCCGGGGCGAATGTCCCCGAACCAGCACGGCGCCCAGATTGCGGATCATGGGGGCGACCTTGTCCTGGGGCTCCAAGGCCAATGCGGTCCCCACCGAAATCGCTTCCTGACCGCGGCTAGAAAAGTTCCCTCCGTGGATTTTTCCCTGGCGATAAAGCACCGCGGCGCGGTCCTCGACCATCCGGGTCAGGCAGAGGAAGTAGTAGGCGCGTTCAAGGAGTTCCCGGGGCATTCCGGGCTCGGAGCGCTTCGCCCGATTGGCCGAGGCCCGGGCGGAGGCTTTCGCTTTCGTACCGTACTTCGCAGCCGAAGACCCGCCCGAACTCATCCGCGACCTCACGCTGGACATGTTCCAGATCCACCGATCGACCCAGCAATGCGGCGAGGGATGTTACACCCTTCCCGGAAAGCCCGCAAGGGATGATGAGGCGGAAGTAATTCAGATCGGTGTTGACGTTGAACGCGAAACCGTGGGAGGCGATCCAGCGCTGAACGCGGACCCCGATGGCGCCGATCTTTTGATCGCCGACCCAGGCGCCCGTCATGCCGGGAATGCGTCCGGCCTGGATTCCGAACCTCGCCGCCGTCCGGATCATGACCTCCTCCAAGCGCTCGACATACCACTTCACGTCCTTGCGGAATGCCGACAGGTCCACGATCGGATAGCCGACCACCTGTCCCGGTCCGTGATAGGTGACGTCTCCACCGCGGTCGCTTTCGAGGACCTCCACTCCCATTTCCGCGAGCCGGCGGGGATCCAGGAGCACATGTTCCGAACGGGCCATTTTGCCCAGCGTGAATACGGGATCGTGTTCCAAAAGCAGCAGGGTATCCGGGATTTCTCCCGAGGCTCGGCGCCGCACCAGCTCCCGCTGAAGCGACAAGGCCTCGACGTATCGAAGGCGACCGAGAATGCGGACGCGGCATTGGGGCGACATCAGGGCACTGTACCAGCCGCCAAGCGGACGAGCCAGTACGCCACCAAACCGATTCCGAACGCCAGCGCGGCCAGGGTCACCCATCGAGCGGACAGATCCGGCCACAGGTCCCGGCCCGTGAGCAGTCCGGTGCCCAGGAGCGCCCAGGCGATCAGGGCCGCGGCCGCGACGGTCGGAGCGAAGGCGTGATACTTCCAGGCGGCGGCGAAGTCCCCATGGCCCAACGCCGCCACCGCGCGCGTCATGCCGCAACCCGGGCACGCGAGCCCGGTGTGCCATTTGAAAAAGCAGAGGGGAAGGCCGTTGTCCTTCGGACGCCAAAACATCGCGAACGCGAAGGCCGCCGTCAATCCCAGGAACGCCCACAGGCGCCCGCGCGTCCTTCCTCCCGGCTTCTTGCCTTGGGTCGGATTCATCAACCTATCCGGAGTGCCGCTCCCAATGCATGTTCATCTCGTTCTGAAGGATCAAGAGCGATACCAGTCCCAGGAATCCCGGCATGAAAAGGCTACAGACCTGGAGGATCAGGCATACGGTGGTGACGTCCTGGACCGGGAGGCGTTCACTCTCGCAGCTTTCCTTGAGGGCCTGCGCGTAGCGATAATGGACGTAGATCCCCCACACGCCGCACGTCAAAACGTAGAGGAGCACGTCCAACCCGGGAGAGAGTTCTTCTTTCCGGCGATGCGCGTTGAGCTCCTCCCCGATCAGATACTGAACCACCAGACCGTAGATGCCGCACGTGACCAGCGTCAGTAGAAGCGTGGCGAGGATATTCCGGTTCTCGCCCAAGGGTCCCCCTCCGACCGGGAACGCCTGAGCGGTGGACCGCGGCTCGACGGCCTCCGCGCCGCAGTATCGGCACCGGTGGGCCAGCACCGGGATCTCTTCCGCGCAGGCAGGACACCGCCGTACCAAGGCGGCGCCGCACTCTTTGCAGACTCGAGTTCCGTCCGGGACGGTCCGAGCGCAGTAGGGACAGGAAATCATCGGCTCATTATATGACGGCCGCCAGGCGCGGGCGTTACCGAGTTCGAGCGCGCGGAGGAGCCGGGGTTCACGGAAAACGGATCAACCCCGGAGAGCACGGAGAAGATTTTTCAAGGAGATCTGGAGATAAGGGGAGATAGGGAGATATTTTTGGGAGAGTCAGCTACATCGGACCCTTTCGTTCTCCATACCTCCAGCAATCTCCACATCTCCCAGATCTTTCTCCGTGCCTCCGTGCTCTCCGTGGTTATTCTTATCCGCGAACTCCGTTTCCTCCGCGCTCTCCCCGCTCACGTCGTGACAACCGCTCCATCGCTTCGTCGGGCGGCGGAAACTTTACTTCCTATTACATATGAATCGGCTTGCCGTAAATGGCGTGCGCCGCTTCCATGATCGCCTCCGAAAGCGTCGGATGCGGATGGACCGCGTGCGACAGGGCGTCCGCCGTCAGTTCGCCGTTCAGAATGGCTACCGCCTCGGGAATCATGTCGCCCGCCTTCGCGTGGAGGATATGGACTCCCAGGATTTCTCCGTACTTCGCGTCGGCAACGATCTTCACGAAACCGTCCTCCTCGGCTTCGATCCGCGCCTTTCCCAGGGGATTGAAGGGAAACAGGCCGACCTTCACGACGTGCCCCCGTTCCTTGGCATTCTTTTCCGTCAACCCCACGGAGGCCACCTGAGGATCGCAGTACGTCACGTTGGGAATGCGGTCGTAGTTGATCGGATGAACCTCGACGCCCTTGATATGATCCACCGCGAGCACGCCTTCAGCGCTGGCCACGTGCGCCAGAAGCGGCGTCGGAATGACATCGCCGATGGCATAGATACCGGGCTCCGCCGTGCGGAGATACGGGTCCACTTGAATGAATCCCTTCTCGATCTTCACCCGGGTATGCTCCAGGCCGAGATTCTCGACGTTGGGCTTGCGGCCCACGGCGACCAGGACGATCTCCGCCGACAGCGCGGCGTTCGTCTTCCCGCCCAGCCGGATTTCGTAACCGCCCTTGGAGGGCTTGATCGATTCCGTCTTGGTGCCGGTGTGAACTTTGATGTCCCTGCGTTCGAAGAGCTTGCGCAGCTCCCGCGCCAGTTCTTCATCCTCGAGCGGAAGGAGCTGATCCAGCATCTCGACGATCGTCACTTCGCTTCCGAAGCTCCGATAGAGCGAGGCGAACTCGACGCCCACGGCGCCCGCTCCGATGACCAGCAGAGATTTCGGGACCGCCTTGAGATTCAGGATTTCGACGTTGGTCACGATTCCTTTGCCGTCCGGCTCCATGCCCGGGAAAAACTTGGCCTCGCTCCCCGTGGCCAGAATCGTGTTCCTGGCTTCCAGAAGCGTCACGCTCTTGTCCGCCGCCGTCACTTCGACGAGTCCCGGCTTTCGAATCCGGCCGTACCCCGTGAAGGTCTGAACCTTGTTCTTCTTCATGAGGAAAGCGACGCCCGCGCCCAGCTTCTTGAGCATGTCGTCCTTGCGCTTGACGACCTGCTCGAAGTTGAGGCGCACCCGATCCACCTCGATGCCGTGGCGCTTCGCGTCGAGGATCTGTTCGTAGAGGTAGGCGTCGTGAAGGAGCGATTTCGTGGGAATGCATCCGCGCCACAGGCACGTCCCCCCCAGGGCGCCGTCCTTCTCGACCAAGGCGGCCTTCAACCCGAGCTGGCCGGCGCGGATGGCCGCGACATACCCGCCCGGGCCGCTGCCGATGACGACGACGTCGAACGATCCGCCGGAGTTCTCTGGCATAAGATTCTCGTCCCTACCGGGTTAAGAGCCTCGATCCGCCGATCTCCCCACACTTTTTCTCCGTGTCTCCCTGCCCCGAACCTGTCGAGGACGATGCTTCCGTGACCTCTTCCAAGCTGCGTCAGTTAAGCGGGGAACCGCGAAAGGGTCAACAGGTTCGCAGCCGTGCTTGCGCTTCAAATCGTCTGCCGCTTGGAAATGACGACGATCCCGTTCTCCGTCACCGTGAACTGCTTCCGGTCGGATTCGAGGTCATATCCGATCTGCATCCCTTCCGGAATGGTCACGTCCTTGTCGATGATGGCCCGCCGGATCCTGGCGTGGCGGCCGACGTTGACGTGCTCGAAGAGGATCGAATCCCGTACCTCCGCGTAGCTGTTGATCCGGACGAAGGGCGAAAGGATCGAATTCTGCGCCCGGCCGCCGGAGACGATGCATCCCGACGAGACGAGGGAGTCCATGGCGATTCCCAACCGGCCTCCCGGATGTTCCTGAGCGAACACGAATTTCGGCGGCGGCGCCACCTGGGGGGCGTTTCGAACCGGCCACGTCGGGTCGTACAGATTCAGCATCGGCGACACGCTGACGAGGTCCATGTTCGCCGCGTAATAGGCGTCGATGGTCCCCACGTCGCGCCAGTATTTCGACTCCTTGCGGTTCTCATCGATGAAACTGAACGCGAAGACGCGCCGCCGCCCGACCATCTTGGGAATGATGTCCTTTCCGAAATCGTGATGGCTGTTCGCGTCCGCGGCGTCCTCGTCCAGAACCCGGCCCATGATGTCCGGACGAAACACGTAGATCCCCATCGACGCCAGGCACATCCCGGGATGTCCGGGCACGGACGGGGCCCGTGCCGGCTTCTCCTGGAATCCCACGATTCGCGCCTCTTCGTCCACCTTAAGAATGCCGAACGACGAGGACTCCGAACACGGCACCTCGACGGCGCCCACGGTCAGGTCCGCCTGGCGCTCCTCATGGAAACGCAGCATGTGGCGGTAATCCATCTTATAGATGTGGTCCCCCGCCAGCACGAGGACCGCTTCCGGACGCTCCTCTTCCACGGCAAAAAGATTCTGATGCACCGCATCGGCCGTTCCCAGATACCATTGCTCGCCCGCGGCATGCTGGGGCGGGAGCGCTTCCAGAAACTCTCCCAACGCGGGATTGAAGTTGATTTGCCATCCGTCACGAATGTGGCTGTTCAACGATCGAGAGCGGTACTGGACCAGGACGAGGACCTTCCGCAACATCGAGTTGAGGCAGTTCGACAGCGTGAAGTCGATGATGCGATAGACGCCGCCGAACGGCACGGCCGGCTTGGCGCGGTCGCGCGTCAGAGGGTCGAGCCGTTGCCCTTTTCCACCGGCGAGGACGACGACGAGGACCCGACTCAGATCCATGGGAGGCTCCGGCGCTCGCTTATGGAATTCCGGCTCGGCGACCTTCCGCCTTCGCCAAAGCTACCGCGGGCAAGACGGCCGCCTTCGCACGGAATTCCAAATCGCGGGCGGGGCTTCGACTCCGCCCGCGGGAAAGCGGAAACGCCCCGCCCCAAAGGGCGGGGCTTCCATAGTAGTGAAGGATATCGCCACGAGCCGGGGATCTCCAGGCCCCCTCTTCAGGCATACACCAAAGGCTGCCGCCGGATCATCATGGCCACGCGCTTCGAGTGCCGGCCGAGACGGACCAGATGGCAGGCCGCGCTTCCTGGCAAAACGATCGGACGGGTGGTGACCCCGACCACCAGTCCCGTGTACGGCGCCTTCAGGCGCCGCATCTCCGTCCCGAACGGCTTGGTATTCGTCGCGATCTCCTCGCCCTTGCGGACGATCCGGCCGGGTTCGACCTTCATCATCAGAATCCCCCCCCGCGCGGCGCGGATCCACTTGTGATCCTCCACGACGATTTGAAACGGAGGGGCGACCCGCGGGTGGTCCGCCATGCCAAGCTCGGACAGGAGATTCTTGATCCCCCGCACTCCCTGCCGGATCACGTTCTCCTGGAATCGGAGCGGTTCGCCGGCCTCGTACACGATGGTCGGGATGCCCACACGCGTGGCCGCGTGCCGCAGGGTGCCTTTTTCCGCGGGCAAATCGAACACGACTTCGCACCCGAATGCCGCCGCCAGACGGCGGCATTGGGGATATCGCATGTCCGCCCGGACGTGCGGAAGGTTGGCCCTCCCGGAGGCCGCCGTGTGCAGATCCACCCCGAAATCGGCCCGCTTGATGATCTTCTCGAACAACGACGCGGCGATGTGGGACGCCATCGAGCCCAGCTCCCGGCCCGGAAAGCAGCGATTGAGGTCACGTCCGTCCGGCAACTCGCGCATCTGATTCATGAACGCGATCGGGTTGGCGATCGCGACGAGCAGAATCGTGCCCCGAAGCTGCTTCGGATCGATGTCGGCGCGAATCCGCCGGATCATCTCCACCCCGTTGATCTCGTCCCCGTGGACCGCCGCCGTGACGAACAGCCGCGCCCCCGGCCGCGCGCCGTGCACGATCGTCAGCGGCACATGGACGGGAAGGGCGGTGTACATCTCGCTGATCTTGACGCGGATGTCGCACCGCTCGCCGGGCACCACCCGGATGCCTCCCAGTTCGAAGGGATGCGCGACGTGCGGATTCAAACGGCGCAGCGTGTCAACCATGACAGTCCGAAGTCCAAAGTCCGAAGTTCGAAGTAGAGAGCACGGAGAAGCCGCCCCTCGACTTCGCTCGGGGCAGGGAGGTCGCGGAGAAAATTTAAGGAGATCTGGAGATAAGGGGGAGATAGGGCGATATTTCTTGGAGAGTTAGCTCGATCGGACTCCTTCCGATCTCCATATCTCCAGCAATTCCCACATCCCCCAAATTCTTCTCCGTGTCTCCGTGTCTCCGTGGTTATTTTTTCTCCGTGAACTCCGTTTCCTCCGTGGGCTCGACCCCAGAAGTTCAAATCAGGACTTCCTCCTCGCGATTCGCAGCGCGTACTCCACGATCATCCGCGCCACGTTCTGTCCCGTGGCGGCTTCCAGCCCTTGAAACCCCGGCGACGAGTTGACCTCGATCACCATGGGCCCCTGGGCGGATTCGAGAATGTCCACGCCGGCCACCTTCAATCCGCACGACTCGGCCGCCTGGACCGCGGCGTGCTCGTACTCCGGGGCGAGCCTCAATTTCTCTCCCACGCCTCCCCGATGGATGTTCGACCGGAATTCCCCCTCGCGGCCGATCCGCCGCATGGCGCTGCGCACCTTGCCGTCGATGACCAGCGCGCGCACGTCCCTTCCCTTCGCCTCCGAGACGAAGCGCTGCAACATGATGTCCTCGCCCAAGCTCCACAACGTTTCGAGCATGGATTCCACCGACGCCTCGGAATCGGCGATCATGACGCCCGTGCCCTGCGTCCCCCGCAGCAGCTTCATGATGATCGGCGTCCCGCCCAGAAGCTCGATGAATTTCTTCAGATCGCGCGGGTACCGCGACATGAGCGTGTCGGGCACTCGAACGCCGTGCTCGCTCAGCACTTGGAGGCACGCCAGCTTGTTGCGCGTCCGCGCGATGGGGCCGTGATCGTTGACGCAGGACACGCCCATCAGACCCAACTGGCGCACGACGGCGAGGGAATACCCGATGGCATAGGTGCCGATGCGGGGAATCACCGCGTCGGGCCGCGGAACGTCCCGACGACGGTAGAGGAGCCGCGGCCGTCCGTCCGCCAGAAAGATGACGCATTTGAGGGGATCGACCACCAGCGCTTCATGACCGAGCGCGTCCGCCTCTTCCAGCAGCCGGTGCGTGGAATAGAACGCCCTCCGCCGCGACAGGATCAAGAGGCGCATCCCACGCTCCCGCGGCCCCCCTCGCGCCGGATCACGACCGTTCTACCCGCAGCCGAATCTCGGCCGTCCATTCCTGCCCCGGCTCCATCCGAACGCGCCAGTGAGGAACGACGGCGGAGCCCTGGTACGTCACATCGATGCCGGATTCGGTCTGGGACACCGTATGTACCGGATACGTCCAGAAATCCGTCTCGCGGCTGACCGACCAGCGCACGGCGAGGCCGCTGTGGGGGTCACGGACGCTCAGACCGGAACCGGACGCGGAGATTCTGGAGCTGAGCGTTCCGGCCCGGGATCCGTCCGCCATGAGAACCGGCGATTCGGGACTCAACATGGCGATGTTGAATTCAACGCCGAACAACGCTTCCAGGGGGACGACCACCCGAACGGCGTATCGGATCCGGATTTCTGGAACCGCGCCGAGCTCCACCCGCTTGTCGACCGTCGTGGAAATTCCCGCCACGGTGCCTTCACGGCCCAATGAAGCCTCCACGCGACCGCGTTCTCGAATGATCTCGTGACGATACGGTCCGGCGGCGAAATCTCCGAGCTCCTTCGCGCCTCGATCCGCGTCGTCGAGGACCGCATCGAGCGCGTAGAAATGGTCCACCAGCGAGCCTCGCGCATGAGCGTCATATACCAGATAGCGATCCAGATTCTCCGCCTTGGGGACGATGCCGTCATGGATGCTGCGGACCGCAGCGGCGTGCTCCGCCGCGCGGCGAAGCTTCGTATGATAATGTTCCGGGCGGCGGGCCAGCGTCGCCCCCAGATTCGTCTCCGCACCGCGGACGTCCAACTCGAGGATCCGTCCCCCCGTCGCCGGCGCCACGAAGACGTTCAGGTGCTCGTTGAAGAGACGCACTTCCTCGCGCCCGTCCAGGTCGAGATCCAACGTCTCGGCCTCCGGCCCGGAAAGCGGGGAGTCGGAGTTCCGTTCGACCGCGTTCTCCGCGGCGATCAAGTGGCGGTAAATGGAACCCCTCAAGTGGGGAAGATAGAGTCCGCCGAAGATGCCGTGCCAGTACCCGCAATTGCACTGGGCGCGGTACAGCTCGCGCACCGCGGCCGGCAGGTTCTTTTCCCGAACGCGGCGCGACACCGACATCATTCGCCCATACAGCGCGTTCGCCTCGGGATATCTCGCGCGGAAATGGCGCCACGTCCCGCCCTTCAGAAAAGGGTGCGCGGCGTCCGAGAGGTTGTGGCGCTTGAGCGCTTCGTTCAGGGCCTCGAGCTGCGCCTGGGCTTCCGGCGGCATGGACCACTCCCCCATTTCACGGTACGCCGTCGATGGCAAATAGACGCGTCCGCGCGGCGCGGACGCCTCGAACGCTTCCCGAAGCGTCACGGTCCGGATGCGGTCCGCCGCCCGATCGAGGGCGTCCAGGAACCGATCCAGCCACCCTTCCTCGTAGACGTGTTTCTTGGTGTGCGGCCAGAGCCCGAACTTCTCGCCGTCGTCGGCGTACACGATCGTGGGCCGCCCGCTCTCGTCCGCGAATCGCGCCAGGTAATCGATCGTCCACTCGGGATCCTTGAAGGGAATCGAATAGCGGAGTTCCTCGTGACCGGGAAAGACGCCGATCAGCTTTCCCCGGTCCTCCGTCAGGAACCAGCCGTCGAGGTCCCGCGGCTGGAGCCCGGCCGCGCGAAAATGGAAATCGTCCAGGACCGTGTAACGGACGCCGGCGCGCGCCAGAAGGGACGCCAGCGACTGCTCCCACACCCGCTCGGTCATCCAGATCCCGGCCGGAGCCTGGTCGAAGCGGCGCCGGAGCTCCGCGTCCATCATGGCGATCTGCCCCAGCACGTCCTCTTCGGGCAGCATCACGAAAATGGGTTCGTAGTAGCCGCCGCCCAGAAGTTCCACGCGGCCCGCCTCCGCCAGCCGCCGGAGCCGGTCCAGGAAATCGGGACGATTCGCCTCCAGCCACTCCAGGAGCGGTCCGCTGTAATGCGCCACGAACTTGAGCCCGGCATGACGTTCGATGCGGTCCAGAAACGGCAGGTAGGAATCCTCGTACGCGCGGGCAAACACGTGTTCAAAATTGTCCACCGGCTGGTGGTTGTGGAAGCAGAAGACGAAATTGACGCGCGGCATGGACCGCCCATGATACCGGCGGCCTCCCGCAGAGTACAGGCGCCATTGTGCGTCCGGGAAACCGCCGGTATAAAGGAAGCCATGACGCCCTCTGAACCCCGCTCGGAAACCGTCCCCGAGCCGCCCGCCGTAACGCCCAGCGAGCAGGAATCCCTTCAGGTCGCCGAAGCCGCGCGGCAGAAGGAATGGCGCGAGCCCTCCTTCCTCAAAGAGCTCTTTCTGGGTTCCTACCGGATCGACCTGATCCATCCGTTCCCGCCGTTCGCGGAACGCCCGGAATTTCTCGCCTTTTACGAGAAGATGAAGGAGTTCCTGCGAACGACCGTCAAGCCCGTCCAGATCGACGCCACCGGAGAGTATCCGCCGGAAGTCATCGACGGTTTGCGGCGCCTCGGGGCCTTCGGCATGAAGATCCCCGAAGCGTACGGCGGATTGGGCTTCTCGCAGGCCGAATACGACACGATCATGAAATTGCTGGGGAGCTGGGACGCCAACGTGACCGCGCTGCTTTCCGCCCATCAATCCATCGGCGCCCCGCAACCGCTGAAGCTCTTCGGCACCGAGGAGCAAAAAAAGAGATACCTTCCCCGGCTGGCCGCCGGCTCCATCTCGGCATTCGCGCTGACCGAGCCGGACGTGGGCTCCGATCCCGCCAGCATGCGGACGGTGGCGCAGCGAACCCCGGACGGCGACTTTGTCCTGACCGGCGAGAAGCTCTGGTGCACGAACGGGACGCTGGCCGAAATCATCGTGGTCATGGCGCGCCTTCCCGGAAGCCAGAAGATCAGCGCGTTCATCGTCGAGACGTCATGGCCGGGCGTCGTGGTCGAGCATCGCTGCCGATTCATGGGCCTGAAAGCGCTGTCGAACGCGGTGATCTCCTTCAAGGACGTGCGCGTCCCGAAGGAGAACCTGATCGGACAGGAAGGCCAGGGATTGAAGATCGCGCTGGTCACGCTGAACACCGGACGCCTCGCGCTGCCCGCCGGCAGCGTGGGCACGGTGAAGGCCTGCCTGGAAATCGTCCGAGGCTGGGCCAACGAGCGCGTGCAATGGGGACACCCCATCGGCAAGCACGAAGCGATCGCGCACAAGATCGCGAACATGGCGTCGCACGCCTTCGCCATGGAGGCCGTCTCGGATCTGGGGAGCCGGCTCGCCGGGCGCGGGGGGTACGACATCCGCTTGGAGGCGGCCGCCGCCAAGGAATTCAACACCGCGTGGGGATGGAAGATCATCGACGACGCGATGCAGATCCGCGGCGGGCGGGGCTATGAGACCGAATCATCGCTCGCCGCGCGCGGCGAACCGCCGGTCGGCGTCGAGCGCGCCATGCGCGACTTCCGCATCAACCTGATCTTCGAAGGGTCCAGCGAAATCATGCACCTCTTCATGGCGCGCGAGGCGGTGGACCACCATCTGCATATGGCGGGGGTCTTGATCGATCCCAAGATCGGCGCCGGCGCCAAGCTGCTCGCGTTCCCGGGAATCGCCGCGTCGTACGCGGTCTGGTACGCGGCGCGATGGATCGGATGGAGCCGCTGGCCGAAGTATGCCTCCTTCGGGCGCCTGGCCGGCCATCTGCGCTTTGCCGAGCGCCAATGCCGGCGGCTGGCGCGGGAAACCTTTCACGGAATGGCGATCCATCGGGCGAAGTTGCAGCGCAAGCAGGCGTTCCTGTTTCGATTGGTGGACATCGGGCTGGACCTGTACGCGGTGACCGTCTGCGTCCTTCGGGCCCGCGCCTTGCGGGACGAGGGCCGTCCCGAGGCGACCTCCGCGGAAGAGCTGGCGGACCTGTTCTGCCGCGCCGCGCGCCGCCGGGTGAAGCGGCGTTTTCACGATCTGTGGTTCAACGACGACACGGCGAAGGTCGCGGTGGCCCGCAACGCGCTCCAGGGGCGCTACGCCTGGCTTGAGGAGGGGAAAGTGCCCCGCGAACTCCGTCCACGTCAGGGCGACGGACCGGTTTGATTCATCCAACCCCCGGCGCCAGAGAACGGAACAGTTCCATATAGCGCTTCGCGCTCGCCTCCCACGAAAAGTCCTGCTTCATCGCCGTCTTCATCATGCGCGTCCAGGATGTCCGGTTCCGCCAGCACGCCAGCGTCCGATCGATCGCCGCCACCAGCGCCTCGGCCGTGTAGTCGTCGAACAGGAACCCGGTCGCCTTGCCCGCTTCAAGGTTCTGCGGCGTCGCGTCCACGATCGTGTCCGCCAGGCCCCCCGTTCGGCGGGCCACCGGAAGCGTCCCGTATTTCAAGCTGTACAGTTGATTCAACCCGCAGGGTTCGTACCGGGAGGGCATGACGAACGCGTCCGCGCCGCCCTCGACGAGATGCGCCAGCTCGTTGTCGAACTCGAGGCGCACGGCGACCTGTCTCGGATGGCGTCCGGCGATGCGGCGGAGCATCTCCTCGTATCGAGGATCGCCCGTTCCGAGCAGGGCGATCTGGAGGTCTTTGCGAACCAGGATCTCCATCGCGGAACAGAGGAGATCGATTCCCTTCTGTTCCACCAAACGTCCCACGAAACCGAAAAGCGGGACGTCGGCGCGTTCGATGAGCTGGAGCCGACTCTGGAGCTCGCGTTTGCAGGCCCCTTTCCCTTTCAGCGAGTTCGCCGAGTACCTTTCCTTCAGATAGGGATCGCGCTGCGGATTCCATTCCCGATCGTCCACGCCGTTGAGGATGCCGAAAATCCGGTCGGCGCGCTCGCGCAGGATTCCATCGAAGCCGCACCCGAGTTCGGGAGTCTGAATCTCACGGGCATAGGTGGGGCTCACCGTGGTGACGGCGTCGGCGAAGACGATCCCGCCCTTCAGGTAACTGACCTTGCCGTAGAATTCGAGCTGCCTCCAGTTGAAAAGGCCCGCGTCCAAGCCGGTCATCGCCAACGCGGACGGCGGGAACAGGCCCTGGTAGGCGAGGTTGTGGAGGGTCAGCACCGATTTCGAATTCGGGAACCACAGCGCATGCGTGGTTTGCACATAGACGGGCACCAAGCCCGCCTGCCAGTCATGGACGTGGAACACCTCCGGCTCGAACTTCAGGGACTTCACGAGTTCCAGCGCCGCTCGCGACAGCAACGCGAACCGCGCCGCGTTGTCCGGATCGTCGCGACCGGGAGGGCCGTAGAGGTGGTCGCGATCGTAGAATTCCGGCACGTCGATGAAATAGACCGGGACCCCGCGGCCCGGAAGCGTCGCGCGCGCGACTCGGACGTCCAGCGTGCGCGCTCCGAGAGACACCTTGAACGCCGTATCAAGCCGTTCCACGGCCTGGGCGGGCACACAGCGATAAAGCGGCGTGATGACCAGGACCGTCGCGCCCAAGGCTTCCAAATGATCGGGCAGCGCGCCGGCCACGTCCGCCAAGCCACCCGTCTTGGAGAACGGCACGATCTCGGGAACGATCTCGACGATGTTCATGGACGCCCGGCCTATCTCGGCACGCCTCGAGCGGGATCGCCCATGTCGATGGGCGGAAGATAGCGGATCGGCGGAGGGCGGTCGGGATCCCGCTCCGGATGCGGGTTCTCACGGCGCCGTTCGGCGCGGCGACGCTCGTGTTCGGCTTTCGCCTCGGCCTTTCGGCGCTCGTGCTCCGCGCGGTGCTTCTCCGCCACGCGGCACCGGGCCTCACGCTTGGCCAGCCGGGCCGCATCGAGCATTGTTCCAGCCCGCGAATCCTTTTCCTGGATGATTCGAGCCAGCGATTTTTCGTACTCCCCTACCTCCTCGACCGTCGCGTCGGCGGGGGGAGGCTCAGGCAGCGCGAATTCCCGAGCCTCGCGAACCCATGCGTCACGAGGCAGGTATGGATCGTCCATGGCCGAGGAGGTTGTCCGAGGGCCGGGACCGGACGCGGGCGAAGCGGTTCGACGGCCGGCTTGAACGATGAAAATCGCTGTCAGAAGGAGGAAACCGCCGACCGGAATCCAAACGCGCATGAGTCGCCCACCTCTCGACGCGGTTATACCTGGAGCCGAGGCGGCGATTCAAGAAACAGGAAGCGTCCCCGGATTCTCGCGATCCGGGGGGTTCGAACGTTTCGCGAATTATCAGAACGACTGGACCGGCCCGTTATACAGGAAGCCGTCCACCCTGGGATAGTCGTCCGCCCCGTTGCCGGTGGATCCGGTTCCTCCGCGACAATCCATGGTGGTTCCGCCGAGTGAAGAAGGCCCCTGACTGCTCCAGACCTCAACGTAGTTTCCGTCGCCGCCCATGGCGCTCGCGCTGTCTCCGCCACGCGCCGTCAAGGCGGCGCTGTTGGCGATGTGGCCGGCTTCCATGTAGATGTAACCCGCATATCCACCGTCGCCGGTTCCGCCATGGCCGCCGCTGACGTCGACCGGGCCGGTGTTCGTCAGGTCGGTGTCCACGTAAAACTCCACATACCACGTCGTGTAGCCCCCCGAGGCGCCTCCCGTCCCTCCGACCGCCCTGATGGCCCCGCTGTTGACGGCGCGATAGCAGTACCACCCGGCGCCCCCCGCGATGCCGCCATCCCCGCTGGCGCTGTTTCCTCCGCTGCAATCCAGCACGCCGGAGTTGATCGCAACGCCTGCCGGATTGTTCAAGCCGTATCCGTCGTCGTCATAGTAGTCGAATTCCACCCATCCATATCCGCCCCCCGTCCCGGACCCGGCGTCGCCGCCTCGCGCCGTGATGTCGCCGGAATTGGAGATGCCGTTGTCCACGACGCCCGGGAAGCCTTCCGTGTAATGTTCGAAGGTGCAGTAACCCGCGTCGCCTCCGTCCGTCGCCCCGTTCCCGCCGCTGATATCGATCGGAGCGACGTTGGTGATGCCGATTTCTCCCGACACGAGATCGTCTTGATAGGAGTAGAAGTCGAAGTAGGCGCCGTTGCCTCCGGCCCCGCTGCCTCCATCGCCGCCGCGGCCGAAGAAGGGCACTTCATTGTAGATCATTCCTCCGACGTACGCGGTGGAGTACTGATTCGACAGGTTGTAGTCGTACGCGGCATCGTTTTCGATGTAGCTCCACGATCCGGCGGAACCCCCGTTGGCCGTCCCATGTCCCGCATCCACGTTCATTTCAGACGCGATGACCGTGATTCCCGAACGGGGATGGGCGTAACCGTAAGAGGTGTTCTCGATGTATACATCTCCCGCGTGGCCGCCGTTGCCGGCCGGAGCGTCGCCTCCGGACGCGTCGGCCGACACGGCCACCCACAAGTGATGGGAAACGTAGTTGTTGTTGTGATAATCTTCGGAGTTGTAGGAATAGAAATACACTTCATCTCCGTTCCCACCGTCCCCGCCGTTGGGTCCGCCCTCTCCGCCGCGCGAAAGATACGTGCCGGTATAGCGGGCCTCCCCCTGATAACAGTCGAACTCCACGTATCCCGCGTTTCCACCGTTTCCGTTGTCCGTGCAGTCTCCGCCGGAACAATCCGCGATCCCGGATTTGTAGAGCGAACCGAAGTCCGTATCCACGTACACATAGCTTCCGCCGTTTCCTCCGGCGGTCGTTCCTTGACCTCCCCGCGAGAGGAGCGAACCGCTGTTGAACAACGGCCCATCGTCGGCCTCGATATCGATGTATCCGCCTTGTCCGCCGGCGCCGGCGGCGCCGTCGCCTCCGCTCGTATCGGTCAAGCCGCTGTTGTACACGCTGTAATTCGCGTTCACGTATAGCTGGAGTCCCCGCCCGCCGGTGTCGCCATCTCCCCCCGTGCCGCTGATCGTGCCTCCGCTGACAAAATCGCCGTCCGGGTAGATCTGCGTATACCCGCCGGTGCCCCCCGTGCCGCCGGGGGCGTCCGTCCCTTCGATGACGAGCGATCCGCCCGTGGCGATGACGAAATTTTGGCAGTAAATGAGGACGTCCGCCGCGTTGCCGGTGCTCGTACCACTGCGGCCGATGACCACCGTGCCTTCGATGAAGACGCTGCCTCGATAACCCGAGGGATCCGCGTTGAAATCCAGCCAGACCCGCTCCTTGGTGCCGGCGCTGGCGTTCGTGTCGTCGTTCGGATCCAGCATGAGGGTGACGCCGGGCAAGACATGCAGTCCCGTGGCTTCGGTGGCGCCGTCGTCGCCGTTGAACGCGTCGCTGTTTTCGGCCACGCCCGACAGCGTCATGTCCGAGGAGACCGTCTTCGGGTTGCTTCCGAGAAACGGCACGCCGAAAGCGATCGCCGGAGGAGTGGCGTTGACCGTGCCCGTTTGAACCACTTTCACGTCGCCGCCGATGCCGTTTCCGTACACGTAGAGATAGTTGCCGTTCCCGCCATTGCCGGCGCCGCCCTGCCCGCCCTTCGCCAAGAGCTTCAGCCCTGCGTCGGTGGGCTTCTGGGCGGCCCCTCCTCCGCCGTCTCTGTGGCCGCACGCGGGAATGATCGCGGCCGCGGCCAGAAGAACGACCACCCGCAACGTACCGCCGGAGTTCGCCTGTGACATGAAAGCCCTCCCTCTTCAGCACCGCCGGAAGAACCTCTCGTATACAACGCGTTTTGAGAGCCGGTCAATAGATATCGTTTTTTGATGTGTTACAAAACATTTTCAAAATATATTGTAACGT
>JACQVR010000130.1 GCA_016209705.1 Planctomycetota bacterium | reverse complement strand
GCTCTGCCGGATGCTTACTTCGGCTCGCTCGGGCTCCCTCATCTGACCGCTGGCTTGGCTTAACCCGCCGAACCGCCGGATGCGGATCCGCATGTCCGGTGGTGTGACAGGGACAGCTCGCGAGGGCCTACCTATGTCGATCGGCCCTGGCGCGGGTTACGCGCGCTCTCCGGCCAGTTCGCGGAAAAGCGGTTCCAGGCGGTCTTTGGGCACCGCGCCCTGGCTGCGGCGCACCTCCCGGCCTCCCTTGAAGAAGATCAGGGTGGGAACGCCCGTGATGCCGAGCGTGGCGGCCAAGTCGGAGGCTTCGTCCACGTTGACCTTGTACACGTCGACGCGGCCGGAGAAATCCCGGGCCAGATCTTCGACGACGGGAGAAAGAATTTTGCAAGGACCGCACCACGTGGCGTAAAAATCCACGACGGCGGGCTTGGCGCCGCCGCCTACCTGACTATCGAATTGTGCCGCATTCAACTCGGTGACCATGGTTCCTCCAATAGGCGTGTGACCCGAAAGGAAACTAGCATTCGGAATTACGGGGTCAAGCCTTTTGCCGTGCGGGAGGAGCCGGTCGCGTTATTTTCCAGGACGACGCTGGCGGTAGGCTTGAAGCAGGTACTGGGCCGAGGCGCCCAGGATCGCGGATCCAAAAATCACCCACGCCTGCTTGGTTTCCAGGACGCCGAAGAAGAGCAAATGAACGGAGACCGTTTTCCAATTG
The DNA here is from genome assembly GCA_016209705.1 of Planctomycetota bacterium. Classification (GTDB taxonomy): domain Bacteria; phylum Planctomycetota; class MHYJ01; order MHYJ01; family JACPRB01; genus JACQVR01. Next base: position 8,186 of record JACQVR010000130.1, on the reverse strand, counting down.
AAGGCGATGAAAAACACCAGGATCAGGAGGGCGCAGGCGCCCAGCGCGATCCGGACCTTCCGCCTCATGGCGCGGACGCCTTCGTGGAACGGACGTGTTCCCGATCGCGTTGCGCGCGCAGGAATCGGAGCGCTTCCTGCTTCATGGTCAACTCGGCCAGCTCGGCCCGCTTCAGGCCGATCTGTTCGGTCAGGAAGGGAAGGCGGCCGGCGGGCGCCTGGTACCCCGGGGTCTTGGTGCTGGCTTCGAGGTCCGCGTTGAGGGTCAGGATCTCTTCCTCCACGTGCGCGATGGCGCGCTGGAGAAATTGGATCTTGAGGTCGAGATTGGCGTCGAGGCGGCGCAATTCCCTCTGCCGCCGCTGGCGAAGAAACTCGAGGCGCTCGTTCATGCCGTGGCGGAGCCAATCTTCTTCCAGCACCCGGAAGGCGTATTCACGTTCCTCGGCGGTGGCCGGAACCTCGTAGGGGGCGCCGGGAACGAGCACGGTGATGACGTCGTGCGAGATTTCGGCGTCGCTGTAGAGACGGTAAAAGTACTGCCGCCCGGTCGTGAAATCCTTGAACGTGAAATCGACCGGAACGCGGAGGATCTTCTCGGGCAGGGGGGGCGGAACCTCGACGGGGATGGGGTCGGGCTCGCGATATTCTGGCCGGCCGCAGCCGGCGGCGGCGGCGACCCCCAAAAAGACCGTCAACCAGCGCATGGTCGTCTCCATTAAAGACGGCAGATGTCGCCGCAGTCTTTCGACATTCGTCATTTTTCCTCAGGCGCCGAAGAATCTCCGGTGCAAGGCGCGGACCGCCGCTTCGGCGTCCCGATCGTCGACGACGAACGCCACGTTGATCTTGGAGGCGCCCTGAGAAATCATCAGGACGTTCACTCCGGCCTCCCGGAGCGCGCCGAAGACGTCGCCGGCGATTCCCGGAGTGGAGCGCAGGCCCTCGCCCACGACGCAGATGATCGCGCGGTTCTTCTCGACGGTCACGTCCGAGAACGCCGACAGCGTCTCGACGGCGGCGTCCAGGTGGCGCGGGCTGTCCACGGTGACGCTGATCGTGACCTCGCTCGTCGAAACCATGTTGACGACGATCCGATGCTGGGCGAACGCGTTGAACACGCGGGCCAGAAAGCCGTGGCCCATGAGCATGCGGGTCGAGCGGATATTGACCACGTAGTTGGCGAGATGGTGCGCGATCGATTTGACGCCCGCCGGATGACCGTCGCTGCGCGCCACGATCGTGGTGCCGGCGTATTCCGGCTTGAACGTGTTCAGCACGCGGACGGGGATGCGCTTGCGCACGGCCGGCACGATGGTGGAAGGATGCAGGACGCGGCCTCCGTAGTACGCCAGTTCGCTGGCCTCGTCGAACGTCAAGACCTCGATCGGCTTGGCGGTGGGCACGATGCGCGGATCCGCCGTCATGACCCCGTCCGTGTCGCTCCAGATCTGGATCTCTTCGACTTCAAGAGCCGCGCCCAGGATGGTCGCGGTGAAATCCGATCCGTTGCGGCCGAGGGTGGTGATGTCCCCGGCCCGCGTCTTGCCGATGTAACCGGTGACGATGGGCAGCTTGTTCATTCGAGCCAGGTGGCGCCGGAGTTCGGCGTCCGCCTCGGGCAGGGGCTGCGCCGCGCCGAACGCATCGTCGGTCAGCATGCCGATGTCGAAAGCGTCGTGCGGTTCCGCGGGGACGCCGGCCTTGAGGAACGCGGCGGCGATGGTGCGGGTGGAGAGGCGTTCGCCGAAGCTGACCACGTAGTCCTGCGTCCGGGGCGTCAGCTCCTTCACGAGGGAGATGCCTTTCAGAAGCACGGTCAGCTCGGCCAGAGGTTCCTTGATGAGGTCGGATTCGAGGCCCAGGTCGCGCAACATCTCGAAATGCCGGGCGCGGATTTTTTCGAGGAGTCCGTCTCCTCCCTGAAGCGCCTCCTCGGCGGCGGCGAACAAATCGTCGGTGACGCCCCGGAAGGCGCTGGTCACGACGACGGGCTTGCGGTCCAGTCGCGCGGAGACGATCTCGATGACGCGCCGGATGCGCTCGGCGTTGGAGACCGAGGAGCCGCCGAATTTCATGACAATCATGGAAATGAGAAGATAGGAAAAGCGCGGCGGCAGGGCAATGGGCAATATGTTACAATATATTTTGAAAATTTATCGTAACGTTACAATGTATTCTCAAAATTTATTGTAACTATCATCCCAGGCCCATGCGCTCCAGGTCGTCGTCGTCGAACCCGAAGTAGTGTCCGAATTCGTGGACGACGGTGTCCTGAATGCAGCGGATCATCTCCTCGCGATTCCGAAAGTCGCGCTCGATGGTGCGCTTGAAGAGGGTGATCCGGTCGGGAAGGGCGCCCTGGAAGTCATGGCCGCGACGGTCGAGAGAAACTCCTTCGTAAAGTCCGTAAAGACCCCCTCCGTGCTCCGCCGCTTGCCGGCGGTCGGGGGACTCCCGGACCACCACCTGGACGTTATCGATCCGTTGGCGCAGCGGGGGGGGAAGTCCCGCGATGGCCTCCCGGACGATGCGGTCGAACTCGCGTCGGGTCATGATCGGAACCGTTCCTTGTCGTTGTCGCGCCGCCGCCACTATGATAACTTTGCGTGCCTTCGTTCGGCACGTGATCGGCTTCTTCCAGGAGCATTGACGCCTCATGCGCGAATTCAAGGGACTCGATTTTTACGAAATGGACGGCCTCTTCTCCGAAGAGGAGGTGATGGTGCGGGATACCGTGCGGTCGTTCGTGACCGAAAAGCTCCTCCCATTGCTTCCGGAATGCTGGGAGAAAGGGACATTTCCCAAGACGCTCATTCGGGATATCGGCGAAATGGGATTGATGGGCGCGAATCTGACCGGATACGGGTGCGCCGGGATGAACAACGTGGCCTACGGCCTGGCGATGCAGGAGCTGGAGCGCGGCGACAGCGGCGTGCGGAGCTTCTGTTCCGTCCAGGGCGCGCTGGTCATGTACCCCATCCATACGTTCGGCAATGAGGAGCAAAAGCAGCGATACCTGCCGCGACTGGCCGAAGCGGAGATCATCGGCTGCTTCGGGCTGACGGAGCCGGACTTCGGCTCCAATCCCGGAGGGATGAAGACCCGAGCGGTTCGCAAAGGCAACCGGTGGATCCTCAACGGCACGAAGATGTGGATTACCAACGGATCCTCGGCCGATGTGGCCGTGGTCTGGGCGAAGGTGGACGATGTCGTCCACGGCTTCCTCGTGGAGCGCGGCATGAAAGGGTTTCGCGCCCAGGAAGTACGAGGAAAGCTGTCGCTTCGCGTCAGCGACACGTCGGAGCTGATCCTCGAGGATTGCGAAGTGCCCGAAGAAAACCACCTTCCGGGCACGGACGGGATCAAGAGCGCGTTCATGTGTCTGAACGCGGCCCGATACGGCATCGCCTGGGGCGCGATCGGCGCCGCCATGGCGTGCTACGACGAAGCCCTCTCTTATGCCCGAAACCGCGTTCAGTTCACCAAGCCGATCGCGGGGTACCAGCTCGTCCAGGCCAAGCTCGTCCAGATGCTCACGGAGATCACGAAGGCCCAGCTTCTGTGCCTTCAACTCGGGCGTCTCAAGGATCAGGGGAAGGCGAGCCACGTGCAGGTGTCGATGGCCAAGCGCAACAACGTGTGGGAAGCGCTCAAGATCGCTCGCATGGCGCGCGATATCCTCGGCGGCAACGGCATCATCAACGAATACCAGTCCATGCGGCATATGTGCAATCTCGAGACCGTATACACGTACGAAGGGACGCACGACATCCACACCCTCATCATCGGTGAGCACATCACCGGCCTTCCCGCGTATTACTAATGATGCTGGAAATAACCAAGGTGTTGCTGTTCTTGCTGGCGGCTCCCCAGGAAGGGGACCGCGCCGCCAAGCCGGAGCTCGACTTCACCTTCACTATCGAAGAACAATCGGACGGCACGTGGGCGTTCGTCGTGGACGGAACGTCCAGCCTGCCGGACGGCGCCATCCTCAAGGCGCGGGAGTATTACCTGGAGGCCAACGAATTTCGCGGCGGACAGCTCGACGAACACCGAATCGACGATCGCCGGCGCCCCGATTACCATCCCGTGGAGGTCCGGGGCGGCAAGTTTCGCGATGTGGTGTTCACGTGCGCCCGCAGGCCGTACTCCCTTCGATATCGGGTCAAGCTCCTTTACGATCCGGTGCGGCAAGATCCCGAACTAGCCGCCAAAGCCGGGGTCGCGGAGTTCGCCGCGGCACGCGACCTCCGAATGGGAAATGACGCGATGCTCGACAAGGAGATGAAGGAGTCGATGGCCGAGATCGCCCGGGACATGAAGACCATTCTCGGGCTTTATCGCGACCTGAACGAGCGCTTCACGGCGTGGTTCCAGACGCCGAACGAAGAGGCGTACAAGAAATGGTACCAAGAGCTGCGCGAAAATCTGGATGAGCTTGAGGCGCGCAACCAGACTCGATTTTCCATCTGGGCGGTGTGGCTGGAGTATCAGGCGAAGATGAGGATCGAGAGCTTTATCGAGACGTTCCAGCGCCTCTGCAAGGATTTCGAGACCTGGAAGGACAAGGGGAAAAGGATCGAGACCCTCAAGAAAAAACCGGGCGACCACGCCGGAGAGATCGAGTCGTTGAGGATCGAAACGGAGGAATTGCTCGAGCGACTGCGCGGGACGCTCGAATATTTCAAGCTATCGTACGAGGAGTCGCACGAAGTCCTCGGATTGGAGGATCCCTTCGATCCGGAAGCGGTCGCGGCGTGGCTCCGGACGTACGAAAAAGCGGTATCGGCGCTGTCCGATCTGGCGAGCAAGAAAGACTTCGAGGCGTGGAAGGCAGGTTTTCAAGAACCTCGCCGCAGGGCCCAGGCCGCGCTTTACGAAATCCGGCGGCTCATGCCTCGGGGAAGCCACGAACGGATTCTCCTGTTGGCCCAGGATCTGATGAAGCTGTGCGACGTTCAGGAGCGTGTCGCCGCCGGCGGGGCCCTTCCGGATCTCGTGGAAGCGACGCGCTCGCATCAGGGCATGATCGCCGACTTCAAGAAGTACGCGGGATTGAAAGAGTGACCGGTTCCTTTCCCTGCGTTCGCCTTCGCGTGGGGGGCGCGCGCGGCCACCTCTTCTTCTATCGCAAGATGGTCCATCCGCCCGAACCACCCATTCCGCCGGGCGTTCTCGTCGACGTTGTGGATCGGGAGAATGTGTTCGTCGGTCGGGCGTTCTACAATCCGCGGTCCCAGATTGCGCTTCGGCTCTTGAGCATGAATCCGGAGGAACCGGCGGGGGACGAGTTTTTCCGCCGCAAGTTGCATACGGCCGTGGCGTTGCGGCATGACGTCCTCCGCCTGCCGGAGGTGACGGACGCCTATCGCGTGTGCCATTCTGAAGGCGACGGTCTAAGCGGGCTGGTCGTGGACCGGCTGGGGCCGGTGCTGTCGATCGAGCTGTTTTCGATCGGGTTCTTCAAGATGCTAGACCGCCTCCAGGGATGGCTCTTGGAGCTGTTTCCGGGCGCTCGCTTTTCGGCGCGGGCGGCCCCCGAGGTGGCTCGAATCGAAGGATTTCGTCTGCCGCCGCCCGAACCGATCGAGGGCGTGACGGTTCGCGAGTACGGAGTGGAGTATCGCGTGGATTTCGCCCATGGCCACAAGACGGGTTTCTTTTGCGACCAGCGCGAGAACCGGCGGGAGGCGAGTCGCCTGGCGAAAGGTCGGGATGTGCTGGATTTGTGCACGTATACCGGCGGGTTCGCCTTGTCGGCGTCGAAGGCGGGAGCGCGGCGCGTCGTTGGAGTGGATCTGGATGAAATGGCGTTGGAGGTGGCGCGCCGCAACGCGCGCTTGAACCGAGTGAAGGTGGACTTCCTCCACGCGGATCTCTTCAATTACTTGCGCCAGGCGAAGGAGAAGTTCGACGTGGTGATCCTGGATCCCCCGAAGCAGGCGCCGTCGCGGGAGGACCTGCCGAAGGCGCGCAGAGCATATCACGACATGAACGCGCTGGCGATGAAGGTGGTGGCGCCGGGAGGCTTCCTGGTGTCCTGCTCGTGCTCGGGGCTAGTGGGGGAGGAGGAATTCCTGGAACTGCTCCGTCGCGCGGCGCGGATCGCGGATCGGGAGGTGCAGATCTTGCGCGTCGCCGGCGCGGGCCCGGATCATCCCGTATCCAGCCTCTATCCCGAGGGTCGCTATTTGAAAGCGGTGTTCGGCCGGTTGCTATAAGCGGTTGCATTCGCTTTCGAGAGGGCTAAAATACGGCCCGTTTCACTTGAGCACGCCTCTTCGCTGGGGCGTAGTGTAACGGTAGCACCGCAGACTCTGGATCTGCTTGTCTAGGTTCGAATCCTAGCGCCCCAGCCACCTTCCTTTTGCGCCAACTCGCGCCGCAACAAACACTTACGCGAGCGGCGCCATTTCCGGGAAGGCGATGCTGACACAGGGCTGACAGCGATTCGCCCGACGGGGACCTCCGGAAAGGCAGGCCGGCATGCTGGCTACCCTCTACCGCAGTCGGGGTGTCTGGTACCTCTCGTACTACCGCGACGGGCAGCGCATCCGCGAATCGACGGGGACGCCGAACTACAAGATCGCCAAGGAACTCCTGGCGCAGAAGGAGCGCGAGGTGGCTCTGGCGACCGTGGCGGTCTCGAAGAAGGTCGAGACGGCGATCTACGACCCGGCCAAGCGCGAGGCCGTGCTCGCGATCCTCGAGGCGCGGCAGGAAGCCGTGACCATCGAGCGCGCGATCGAGGAGTACGCCGCCCATTCCCGGATCTACAAGTCGGAGGAGTACGTCTACATCGACGGCGTCGTCTTGCGGAAGTTCCTCAAGGCGGTCCCGCACGTCCGCTACCTCACGGACCTCAAGACCAACGACGTGAACGAGTATCTACTCAAGATGAGCGAGGCAGGCGCGCGCGAGAAGACGCGCCTGAACCTGCGCGGGTCGCTCCACGCGTTCTACGAGTGGGCCCGCCTGAAGGCGAAGTACATCAAGGAGAACCCCATCGCGGACGTCCCGCGGCCGGTGGTGCCGGACTGGGACGTGGTCTTCCTGAAGCCTGCCGAGATCGAACGCGTCCTCCAGAAAGTCGCCGGCGACATCGTGGAGCCGCTGGTCGCGACGGCCATCTTCGGCGGTCTGCGCCGTGCGGAACTCGCGTGGCTCGAATGGTCGGACATCGACCTGGAGAAGCGGATCATCCGCGTGCGGTCGAAGGACGTGGAGGGCGGTATCCGCCGGACCAAGACGCGGCGGAACCGCTCGGTGCCGATCTTTCCGGAGCTTCTGTCGTACCTGGCGACGTTGCCGCTTCCCCACACGGGTTGGGTCTTCCGCGCCTCAGAGGGCGGTCCATGGCACACGCAGCTCGCGAGGCTGACGGAATGGGTCCGCCAGCGCATGGCGAAGGTGAAGCTCGAGCACGCAGGTCTCCAGGTGATGCGCCACACGTTCGTGACCACGCTCCTGATGCAGGGCATCCCGGCCTACAAGGTCGCCAAGTGGGCCGGCCACAGCCTCATGGTGCTGGAGAAGCACTATGGCGGCTTCATCCTTGAGAGCGAGGACGCCAACGTCCGTTTCGGCAACGGGGCATTCGCCAAGGCCCAGTAACGACGGAGTAGAAATGAATTCGTTTATTTCGTCTATTGCATTTGCTTCGGATAGGTGCTATGCTTCCGATATGATTACTGCACTGCCACGGCCACCGTCGGAAAAAGAGGCGGAAGAGGCTCGCGCCGCTCTTCGTCAGCTGGCACCGCTCCTTCGCCGGAAGGCATCGCGTGCCGTCCGCGTCCGCGCGGATGATGGTCCAGAAGTGTCGGTTACTCTGCCTCGCGAGGCCTTTGAGTTCTTCGTCGAGATGCTCGGTCAGATGGCGAACGGGAAAGCCGTCACGCTCGTCCCCGTCCATGCCGAGTTGACGACGCAGCAGGCGGCCGAACTCCTCAACGTGTCACGACCGTTCCTGGTCCGCCTGCTGGAGGAGAAGAAGATCCCCTTCCGCAAGGTCGGCACCCACCGCCGAATCCTCATGTCCGATTTGATGGACTACAAACGCCGAGACGAGGAGCAAAGGAAGAAGGTGCTCGACGAGCTTTCCGCCGAGGCCCAGAAGCACGGGCTCGGGTACTGAGGCTCGCGTGGCCTTCATCGTCATCTACGACTCTTGCGTCCTTCATC
>JACQVR010000129.1 GCA_016209705.1 Planctomycetota bacterium | reverse complement strand
GGGATGTCGAGATATGAGGGATGCAGGTGATAAGGCCCCCAATGTGTGGTACGGCACATCTCCATATCTCCAAATATCCCGACAATCTCCTAGGCCGTGATCCGCACCAGCGCCGCGGCGATCTCCGCGCCTTCTCCTTCCAGCAAGGTGCGCACATCAAAGAGCACCCTCTCGCGCTGGACGCGGGCGAAGATGCAGGGAGTGTGGGCGCGCAGCGCCGCCGCCAGCGACTCGAGCGATCGGCGGGCATGGCGAACGGCGACGACCTTCGTAGGAATCATGTGGGCGGGCACGGAGCCGCCTCCCACTTCGGACGCGTCGTCCAGGATTTCGACCGAGAGGGCGGGGACGGACTTGAGGCGCGCCGCCAGATCGAGCGCGCGCCGCTCGATCTCCTCCGGCGACATGGCGATCATGGCCAGCGTCGGCAGCTCTCGCGCCAGCCGGTCGCGATCGAGGTACAACTTCAAGGTCGCTTCCAACGCGGTCAGCTTGAGCTTGTCCACGCGCAGGGCGCGGAAAAGCGGGTTCTTGCGGATGGCGCCGATCCACCGCGAGGTGCCGACCAGGAGGCCCGCTTGCGGGCCGCCCAGAAGCTTGTCGCCGCTGAACGTGACGACATCCGCTCCCGCTTTGACGCTGTCCACGACCCCGGGCTCGTCCAGGATGCCGAAGGGGGCGAGATCGACGAGCACCCCGGATCCGAGATCGTCCATCACCGGAAGGCCGTGCTTTCTCCCCAGCGCCACCAATTCCTCCAGAGAGGCGGAGGCGGTAAAGCCGATCACTCGGAAGTTGGAGGTGTGAACTCTCAAGAGCAACGCCGTTTCCGGCTTGATGGCCCGTTCGTAATCCTGGATATATGTCTTGTTGGTGGTGCCCACCTCCACCAACCGGGCCCCGCTCATTTCCATGACTTCCGGAATCCGGAACGAGCCGCCGATTTCCACGAGCTGGCCCCGGGATACGATCACCTCGCGGCTTTGCGCCAGCGTGGCCAGCGCGATCATCGTGGCGCCGGCGTTGTTGTTCACCACGGTGGCCGCTTCGGCGCCCGTCAACCGCTTGAGCAATTCCACCACATGGGTCTCGCGGATCGTGCGCGCTCCCGTGTCGCGGTCCACCTCGAGCAGCGAGTAGCCCGCCTGCTCGGAGGCGATGGTATCCAGCGCGGTCCGCGGGAGCACCGCTCGTCCCAATCCGGTGTGGAGAATGACCCCGGTGGCGTTGATCACCCGGCACAGCTTGGGGGCCTGTCGCGCCTGGAGGCGCTGCAAGGCTCCGGCCAGGATGGAGGACGGCTCAAGGACTTTTCCGGACGCGGCTTGTCCCGTTCCGCGCAGTCTAGCTCGCAGGGCGCCGAGCTCTTCGCGCACGCCTTCTACGACCGGTTCACGACCGTGCTCGCGAACCATCGCTTGTCCGGCAGGAGAACCCACGACCTGGTCCACCGAGGGGAGGCGTCGCCGCACGTCGTTGGCATTGGAAGCGCCTTTGGGGGACATGAGGGGATCTCCGTTTCGCGGGCAGTTTACACGGTTTGGACGGCCAACACGAGGCCTTCGCACCGACGGGCGAGTGCCGCGGCGAACGTCCGGCTTTCCCGAGCGTTCCGGCACACTGCATAAAATCCGGATCCGCTTCCGGTCATTCGGACGGCGACGAAGGGATAGGCAAGGAGTTCGTTGCGCACGTTCCGGAGCGAGGGCCGGTAGTCGAGCGCCGCGCTTTCCAGTCTGTTGAACAGAAGCCGCCCCACCTTGGCCGGATGGGAAGCCGTCCAGCCCATCAAAAAGTCGGCGGCCGTCGGGCGCGAGCGGGATTTCGGGAGTCGCACCCGCCGGTACACCTCTCGCGTCGGATTGGAGAAGGGGGGGCAGTACAGGACGAGCGAAAGGCGAGGCGGGCGGGCGAGCGGATGCACGCGTTCGCCTCGACCGGTGCAGAGCGCGGTGACGCCCCGAACGAAAAAAGCCGTATCGGAGCCGACGCGGGCGAGCACCGCTTCCTGCTCTGAAGGCGACATCCTCATTTTCAGGCATTTGTTCACGGCGCGAACAAGGCCGGCGGCATCGCTGCTGCCGCCGCCCAATCCGGCTCCGGAGGGAATGCGCTTGTGCAACCGGATGCGAAGCGGAGGAACGGGACGAAGTCTGCGTAACGCGATCAGCGCTTTCAATACTGAATTTTTGCCTCCCGGAGGCGCCGCGCCGGACGGGTGGACTGCCAGGACATCTCTCGATCGGCCGGGTCTCACTTCGATCGTATCCCACAGCGACACCGGGGCCATCACGGTGAGGATTTCGTGGTAGCCGTCACGGCGCCGCCCCAGCACGTCCAGGAACAGGTTGACTTTAGCGGGACAGTTCTCGACGACCATTCGAATCACTTTTGATGCGCGATGCTGGATGCTGGATGCGCCCTTAAACCAAAATATTATCGATCAAGCGCGCTTTCCCGATCCGGACCGCCAGGGAGATGAGCGTCTTGCCTTTGATCTCCTTGGCCGGCTCTAGGGTTTCCGAATTGACGACCGCGATGTACTCGATTCGGGCGCCCTTGACCCGCTGGATGACGCGCTTCATTTCCGACATGACGCGGGCCGCGTTGTTCGTGCCGCCGCCGACCAGTTCTTCCGCCCGCTGCAAGGCGCGATAGAGGCAGGTGGCGTCTTTGCGCTGCTTGGGGCCGAGGTAGATGTTGCGGGAACTCATCGCCAGACCGTCCTCTTCGCGCGCCGTGGGCAGCATGCGGACGTCGACGTCCAGGTTGAGATCCACGGCCATGCGCCGGATGATGAGGAACTGCTGGTAATCTTTCTGCCCCAGGTAGGCCGTGTCCGGCGTGATAACGTTGAACAGCTTCCCGACCACGCTCATCACGCCGCGGAAGTGGTCCGGCCGGAATTGGCCGCACAGCTTGTTGGGCAAGTCGGTCTGGTCGATGTACGTGGCGTATCCCTTCGGATACATTTCGGCGACGGACGGCGCGAAGATGAGGTCCACTCCTTCGCTTTCGGCCATGCGGACGTCCTTGGCGAGTTGGCGCGGGTAGCGATCGTAATCTTCTCCGGCGGCGAACTGGAGGGGGTTCACGAAGATGCTGACGATCACGATGGCGGAATCCTTGCGGGCCTGGCGCATCAAGGAGAGATGTCCGGCGTGAAACGCTCCCATGGTCGGAACGAAGCCAATCTTCTGATTGCGGCGCAGGCTCGCCGCGACGAACTCCCTCACTTCCTTCAGGCTCTCCACGACGCGGATCATGTGCGCTTCCTTTCCGCAGCGTGCAGCAGGTGACGGACGGTGCGACCCGTGCCGGGCACTTTCCGATCCGGGCAGAGTTCCGACAGCGGAACCAGCGCGAATCGGCGATCTTTCAGGCGCGGATGCGGCACTTCCAGGTTCGACCTCCGGATCTTCCGGTCGCCCCACAGGAGCAGGTCCAAGTCGATCGTGCGGGGACCCCAGCGCTCGCGGCGGATGCGGCCGAGGATCCGTTCGATCTCCAGCAGATGCCGCAGGAAGGTCGCGGGCGCCAGCCGAGTCTCCACCTCCGCCACGGCGTTGAGAAAGTTCGGCTGGTCGCTTTTCCCGACCGGCGTCGTCTCGCATATGGCCGAACGGCGCCGGACCCGCGTTCCCGGGAGCCGGTTCAGCCGCCACAGCGCCCGGCGAATCGCCTTCATGCGGTCTCCCAGATTGGAGCCCAAGCCCACATAGGCGACGGTCATGAGAGGCGGATCAAAAAAGGGATCTGTCCGTCTGGCTGGAGGGCGCGCCGGACGCCGCCGGCTTCGGCTGTTTCAACACGCGCGCCCGCATCCACAGCACCGGACCCATGGCGACGTATCCGAAGAAGGCCAGGAAAAGAACCAGTTCATGAAAGATGACGCCCAGGAGGCCCACGACCGCCAGTTCGATCAGCCGAACGAACGGCCGGACGCCGCCGAAGATCTTGTTGACCAGGTGCGGATACGGGATGCGGGACACCATCAACACGCCGAGGAGAAACAATGTCACCGGAAGCCCGCTTTGCAGGACTCCCTTCAGAGTGTCGGCGAACGCCCACTTGCCGCTGATGGCCGCCCAGGGAATGATCGTGGAGGCCACGACGCCGGCCGCCGCCGGAGACGGGAGGCCGCTGAACTCGCGGTGAAACTTTTCCTCGGCGCCCGTTTCGACGTTGAACCTGGCCAGGCGCGTCGCGGCGCAGCAGAAATAGAAGATCGTCACGGCCAGCACGTCGCGCTCCGTGAAGACGCCTCCCTTGGAGCAGAGGCCGTAGGTGAGAAAGGCGGGCGCGACGCCGAACGTCAAGAAATCGCACAATGAGTCCAGTTGGGTTCCGAAGCTGGACGCGGTGCGGGTCATGCGCGCGACTTTCCCGTCCAGCGCGTCGAAGATCATGCCCAGGAGAATGAGCCAGCCTGCCTTCTGGAATGCTTCCGCCGCCGGCGTTCCCGGCCCGGCGGCCATCCCGGCGGCCACGCACGTCATGGCCACGAAGCCGCAGACGGCGTTCCCGAGCGTGAGGAGCGTCGGGAGGATGCCTACCCCGCGAACGCGCCGCCGTTTCGCGCGCCAGCCCGTTCGGGGCGGGACCTTGTTAGCGGGTTCGTACAAGGACGGTTTCTCCACCTTTGACGCGGTCCCCGACTTTGACCGTCACATCCGCCAACGACCGCTTCGGAACGTGAAGCTCGGTGCGGGATCCGAACTTGATCATACCGAATCGCTGTCCTTTCGCTACCCGATCGTCTTCCCGTAGCGCGCAGACGATCCTTCGGGCGAGCGCCCCGGAAATCTGCCGGATCAGAACGCGGTCGGCCCTCGGCGGGCGCTCGATCACGATGTCATTGCGTTCGTTCCGGCGGGGGCACTCCGGATCCCGCGCGTCCAGGAATTCTCCCGGCTGGTAATGGGTCGATCGAACGACGCCGGAGCAAGGCGTCCGATTGACGTGGACGTCGAAGACGGAGAGGAAAATGCCCACGCGGACCGCCGGTTCTCCGAGAGGCCCATTCTCGGAAACTTCCGTGATGTCGGAGATCCGTCCATCCGCCGGCGCGACCAGCGTTTCTTCCCCGGCGGGAATGCGCCGGCGGGGATCTCGAAAGAACGCCAGAGTGAAGAGGAGCCCCAGCGCGGGCACGACGGCCGCGCCGGGATGAAGGAGCGCCACGCCTCCCGCCACCGCGGACCAAAGACCTCCGAAAAAGACCATCTCCTTCCACCCGTACGGCGCCAGAAACAGCAGCATAAAGTGAAGTCGATCTTCATGCCGATATGTTTAAGGACCGGATATCGATATTTTACTTCTAGCAACTCCGGGAAGCTCCTGTCAAGCGGGGGGACCGGACGTTCGGGGGTGGCCGTGCGTTCAGCGACCCCGACGGCGGTACATCGGGCGACGCCCGGCCGTTCCGCTTCCGCGGGTGCCTACGTTTCGGAGGTCCGCGGAGCGGCCGGCGGACTGGGGTGGATCGGCGGGGTCCTGGCGCTGGGCGTCGCGGCCCTTCTGCTCGTGCGGACCGTCGAAGCGCATCGGCGAAATGCCGGCCTGTACCATCGGAACGTCCGTGTCGAGGTGGAGTTGGATCGCCTGCGCGCCGAACGGGAATCGATGAAGCGCGAGCTGAAGGCGCTGGAATCCGATCCGCTCTACGTCGAAAGCCAGCTCCGGAGGTTGGAGGTGGGAAGCCGGCGCGAACCCGTGCTGGAAGAGGTCGATCGCGCAACGGAAACGGGAGGGGAGCATGGACTTCGAGGACATCCTATCCCCTGAGGAGCGCGCCGCGCTTCATTCGTCGCTGGGTCGATCCCCGCACGCTTCACGATCGTGCGGAGTCGCGGATGCGGAAATCATGTCGGCGCTGGAGTCATTTCATCGCGACTTCGTTCGAGAGCTCGACGTCCTCCTGGCCGATCTGTTGAACTTCCGCGCCGCCGCCCGCGTCGCATGGGTCGCTCCGGGCCGCGGGTCTTCGTTCTTGGAAGCCGTTTCGCGGTCGGCGATCGAGTGGGCCGCCGACGTCGACTCGGATGGGGCGCCGTTGCGGCTCGGCATGGAGCTTGAGCTGGGACGATTTCTGGTCGAACGCATGATGGGGGGGAAGGGGCGGGATGCGGGACGGGGAGGACCCCTGGGGGAAGTCGAACGAAAGGTATTGACGCCGCTGCTGGGACGCATCGTCGAGGTCTGGAGGCGAACATGGCCGGCGGCGGGGTCGCGGGAGCGGCGGGAAAGGGAAGAGGTACGTGAATGGGCCGCCGAAGATCGCTCCCGAAGCGACGGTTCTGAAGTGTGTGTTCGCGTCGAGATCGGACTGGAAAGCCGGCGCCACGCCATGTGGATCGGCCTCCCTGCATCGCTGGCGAACCGGCTGGGTCATCGTGCTTCGGGGTGGTCCGATGTGGCGGTTCGCCTTCCTTCGGAACTCATCCCCGGCCGTGCCCTGGCGAGGTTGGCGCCGGGGGACGTGTGGGTGACTCGCCGGCCGATCGCGTCGCCGCTGGTGGTGTACGTGCGAGGCGATCCCACATTTGCCGGCGCCCTCGGAAGGCTTCGCGGGCGCAGGGCGGTTCGATTGCTGGACAGGTGGGACGCGTGTGCGGAACAGGTCGCACACCCGGCGGGCGACATGGAGGTCCGGCGTGCGGCGGGGGGCCGCATTCGGATCGAAGTCGCCTCCGACGACCCGCCGCTGGAGATCCATCTCACGATGGCGGAAGCGATGCTCGCGCCGTCCCATGTGCCCCTGAAGGCCGGGCTCGTCGTACCGCTGGATGCCGAAAGCACGGAGCCGGTACGGCTGCGCGCGCGCGGGCAAACCGTGGCGCGGGGAGTCGCCGGTCGGGTGGGCGATCGCTGGGCGATCGCATTCACGCAATTCCCCCGCGTTTCGGAAGCCCGGCCCGCTCGGTAATTGCAAGGTTTGGGCCGCGGAAGGTGTCCTATATATATATATGGAAATCCGCGGCGATGCCGGAGTCCCCGGCGTAGAGACGGCCGGAGCAGACATTTTCCGGTTGCAACGCATATTTGATGTTGTTTATAATTTGCACCCGCGGGAGCGATGGGAAGGGGTAGAGGGTGCTGTGGGTTTTGGGGAGAAGTGATGGGTTGTTTCCGCAGTGCCACGGGCACTCCGCCGGTCGAAAAAGAAAAACTGCTGGCCGCATGACTTCGCCGAGCGCTTGATTAGGTGCAGGGCATGGCGAAGGGCATGAGGGTGATGTTTTTAAACCCGCGTGAGCGTGTGGAGATATCGCGGACGCATCAGGACCCCGGAGGAATTTGAATGCCGAGCCTCAAGATCATTTGCGGCGGCGTTGAAGAACGGTTCGACGTCGAAGCGTCCGCCGTGACGCTGGGCCGGGGCATCGAAAACGACATCCCACTCAAGGACGTCAAGGCCTCGCGGCGTCACTGCCAGATCGTCCAGGAAGCCGGCGAATACAAACTGGTGGATCTGGGCGGCGGCAACGGAACGTTCCTCAACGGCGCGAGGATGGCGACAGAAGCGAAATTGAACTCGGGCGATCGGATTCAGATCGGCGGCACGGTCATCATTTTTCAGGCCGGTGCCTCCGCTCGTCCCGGCGAAACGACGGGGTCGGGTTCCGGCGCGGTCCGGAAAAAGCCGTCGACCGCTCAGATCGCGCTGTCCGGGCGCCCCACGCAAAGGACGGAAGCGGGGGGGAAGAAGACGACGACCCGGATCATGACCGGGGCGGCCACGGCGACGTCGCGCAAGAAAAGCACCACCTCGCAGCTTTTGAGGCCGGCGGATGCGCCGCCGAAATCCGGAACCGCGCGCATGGGAACGCGCCGCAACAGCAAGACGGCGAGCTTCGCCGCGGCCGCCGGGCGCCGGAGAATTCATCCGGGGATCATCGCCGGAGCCGTCGTCGGCGCCATCGTCGTGCTGTTCACCGTGGGGCTGGTGGTCTTCGGGGGAGACGACGAAGGCCGGTTCCTGAACAACAAGATGAAGTTCGAAGATCTCGTCGCCCAGGGAGCCAAAGCGGAGGACGACCGCTTCTACAACAAGGCGGTGCGGAAGTATCGCGAGGCCATCCAGGTGGCCAAGGAGGAGGAACGGCTCCGGAGCCAAGTCTCGGCCATCGAATTGCGGATCAAGGACGCCGAGCGCAGCAAGGAGGTCCTCAAGGAGGCCGAAGATAAATTTCTGGCCTTCAAGTCCGAATACGATCGGTCCCCGCGGGGCAAATCCGTCGAAGAGTTGCTGAAAGAAGCCATCGACCTCCGCTTCCGGTTCCAGGCGACGAATCCCTCCTGGCTGGCGGAGCTCAACACGTGCATTGAAGCGTTGGATCGCGCGAAGAAGGCCGAGGACGCAGCGCAGCGGAGGCTCGGCTTCCTGGAGTTCCGAAACGCGGTGAACGGAGAATTCAGTTTGGACAAGGGAAAGGACGCCTTGTGGGGCCCGGCCATCGTCAAATGGAAGGCCGGGTTTCTGAACAATCCCAAGGTCGCCCCGAACGACGCAAGTCGGGCCGAGACGGAAGTTCAGAGCCTCGAAGGCCGCGCCATGGAACTCTTCCAGAGGACGGTTCGTCCGCGGGCGGAGCGCTTGGCCAAAGACGAGGGGAAGGCCGAAGCGCTGAAGTGGTGCGAGGAGAACCTGAAACGCCTCCAAGGCAGCAAGGTCGAAGCCGACCTGCGCGCTTTGATGGAGAAGTTCAAATAATAGGGTCTACTCCGGCGGCGGTGTGGTGGTCTGAACCTTGGCCTTTTCCTCTTCCGGCGGCGGCTTCACGTCTCGATCCTTCTCGCCGGGCTTCTTCGCCGGGGTGGGCGGCACGCGCGACATGTAGGTTGAGAAGGTGATCTTCAACTCGCGCACCGGAAAGCCGGTCTTCTTTTCCGCCGCCGCCAAGGCCTTCACGCCGAACGTTTCCACCACCATGAAGCGGTTTTCGGTCTCGAGATGGTTCAGGAAATTGAGGAGCTGGAAGAATCCGCCGGTGACTTCGAAGGCGTATTGCGCCTTCATGATGCCGGCGGGAAGGGGGGCCACCCCTTTGGCGGCGCGGGGCGGAGGCTTATAGTCGGCTTTCTCGATGAAGACGCGCGTTTTCTGGCGCAGCCTGTCGATGGTGTTGGCGAAAAGGTCGTTTTCCTTATCGGCAAACTGCGGGATCTTGCCCCGGTTCTCTTCGATCTCCATCGCCAGCTTCCGGTTCTTCTCCTCCAAGACGCGAATCTGCGACTTCTTCTTCGTCGCCTCCACGACCTGGGCTTTGACGGCGGCGAGATCCGACTCGGCTTCCGGAAGGACCATGAATCGCAAATAGTAGATGCCCGCTCCTCCCAACAGGATGACGATCCCCATCAGGACCAACATGAAAATGTTGAAGCGACGGTCGATCATGGCTTTGCCTCGGGAGTGGGAGCCGCCGTCTTGGGCAAACGCTCCCCTTGGTTCACCAGAGTCACCTCGAATTGCAAGGAGAACTTCTCCAGGAAATCCTTCTGCTCCTCGACGACCCACTCAGTTTCGAAGTTGACCAGAGGGAAAAGCATATGAATCGTTGGATTTTCCTTGAGGGCGATCCGGAAGGCGGTCATGCTCTTGGCGTCCAAGCCCCCGACGTGGCACTTCATCAGGATGCCGTAGGACGCCTTGACCGTACTGGCTGGATCGGCGGTCTTGAATCGTTGCTCCACGACTTTAGCGTCCAGCACGGAAATTTCGTCCAGCCACACTTTGGGGTTGGCCTGAACGACGTCCGCGATCGCGTCGAGCACCCGCCAGAACTCGAAAGACCGTTTGTCCAGGATCTGCTGGAGGAGCGTCGCATCCTTCGTCAGGCGCTGATTCTCTTCCATCAATTTGTCGTGTTTTCGGACGTCGGCCTGGAGTTTCTGGAGGTCGTCCCTGGCCTGCACGGTCTCCGCGTTGACGGCGGCGATTTGATACCAGGAACCGAGCATGATGAGGACCACCGCGGCCACCAGACCCGCGTTGACGAGGACGAGACCATAGCGGGCCAGGGGCGGGCGTTCCGGCTTCCGCTTTTCAAGGGGCAGGAGATTGATCTTGATCATGAGAGCCTATCTCAGTAGACCTCGTGAGCCGCGGCGGGCCGGGAAGCGAGGCGCGCAAAGCCCTCCTTCCATCCGGGCCTGCCGGAGGCCCGTCCGCTGGCCTAATTTCCCATAGAGTTCCGCTTCACCAAAACTTATCTCTTTCACTCCCGCCTCCTTCACGCCGCGGACGGGCCACGATGTCACCTGAGATAGGCTCTTAATCCCGCCGGAGACGAGACGCCAGCCCCAACGCGATGGCGGCGGAAGAGGCGTTGGTGTTCATGAGCTCCGTCGACTCCGCGTCCATGCGAACCTCGACGTGCTGGGTGGGCTTCCACTTCCAGACTTTCTTCTGAACGGTCTTTTCCAGCGCTTCGTCGAGCCCCAGCGTGTTGGCCGCTCCGCCCGTCAGGAAGATCTCGTCCACCTTCTTGTCGTATTGGTTTTCGAAATAGTCGACGCTGATGTTGATGTCGTGGCAGATGTCCTCCAGCGTGCCGCTGATGCAGTCCAGGATTCTCTGTTCCTCGCCTTGCGGGGCGCGCTTGAGATTCTCGGCTTCGGCGGGTTCGATCCCCAATTTCTTGCTGATGGCGTCGGTGACGTCGTCCCCCCCCTTGTAGAATTCGCGGGTGAAGCACGAGGTCGTGTCGCTGACGATGTTGATGTTCGTCTTGGTCGCTCCGATATCCGCCAAGGCGACCAGCTTGCCCGGGCGGACCGCGTCCGGGGCGACCATACTGGTCAGCTCGTACGCGTTGCCCAACGCGAACGAATCGACATCGACGATGACCGGCTGAAGGCCCGCCTGCTCCACCATGGCCACGTGTTCATCGATGAACGTCCGCTTGGCCGCCACGAGGAGTACGCGCATCTCGGCTTCCTGTCCTTCGGAGTGAGGAAGATCCTCGAGCTTCTGGCTGTCGTGGAGGACCTCATCGACTTCGACGGGAATGTATTTGCCCAGTTCGTATTTCGCCGCGTTGACCAGCTCGTCCTCCGACATCAGCGGCATGTTGATGTAGCGGACGAAGACGAACCGTCCCGACACGGAGGTGGCCACCCGGCGGGTCTTGAACCGCTTTCGGGAGAACATTTCGAGGACGGCATCCATGGGCGAGAGTTGAGGAGGGATCTCCTGGCAGGCGAATTCCGTGATGGAAAACCGGCCGTTGTTCTCGGTAAGTTGGAGCGCTTTGACGAATTTGGAGCCGACATCCAACCCGACGAGGTTTCTGACGGCCATATTCCGCCCTGGCTCCCACTGATTGATGAAGATCCTACCACCCCACCCCAGGTTGTCAAGAAATGGCCGGCCCCACGCGGACCCGGATCAATCCCTGGCTTGGGGGTGCAAGTTGAAATGGCTTGAATTGCGGATCGGCGCGGCTAAGATACGGGCCGCCCGTTCCGGGCAAGGAGACGACCGTGCTTCAGCCGATGACCAAGGGACGCCGTTGCTTCGTATGTCGAAAGGGACCGATCCGCGGCGAGATGATCGTTCGCCGGGGCAAGGCGAAGCGGGAAGGCGGCGTCGGCCAGAAGATCACGGGCAAGACGCGGCGCAGCTTCAAGCCCAACCTCCAGCGAGTGCGGGCGATCATCGACGGGTCGGTCCGCCGCGTCAAAGTGTGTACCGCGTGCCTGAGAGCGGGAAAAATCACCAAACCGGCCTGAGCATGTCAGCCGAATCCGTCGCCCGCGTCGAAGCCCTGGTCCGCCGGCAGGACGAATGGCGGCTTTCCCAGACGCTCAATCTGATCGCCAGCGAAAACGTCCTCAGCCGCCGCGCTCGCGCCCTGATGAGCTCCGACTTCAATCACCGATACGCGGAAGGTCACCCGGGAGCGCGGTACTATCAGGGAACGCGATACATCGACGAGGTGGAGGCCGAGGTTCGGGATCGGGTCGGAAACCTGTTCGGGTGCGCGCGCGCGGAGGTGCGGACCATCAGCGGCACGAACGCCAACGACGTGCTGTTCTGCACCGTCCTGAGGGAGGGGGAACCGGCCGTGGTCAATCCCCTTCCCGTCGGCGGGCACATCAGCCATCAGGCCATGGGCGGGCTCGGCAAGTACACCCGGCAGATCCATACGTTTCCCCGACGGCCCGACGGGTACCGCATCGACGTCGACAAATCCAAGGATCTCCTCAAGGAAATCAAGCCCAAGCTGGTCGTTTTCGGAAAAAGCTTGTTCCTGTTTCCGGAACCGGTTCGAGAACTGGCGCCGGTCGCTCACGAGGTGGGAGCGACGGTCGCCTACGACGGCGCCCACGTCTTGGGATTGATCGCGGGCCGGCAGTTTCAGGACCCACTGGCCGAGGGCGCCGATATCATGACCGGGAGCACGCACAAGACGTTTCCCGGTCCCCAACGCGGCCTGCTCCTGAGCAACATGACGGAAGAGGAGTGGAAGCCGTTCGACAAGAAGGCGTTTCCGGGCTCCCTCTCCAATCATCATCTGATGACCTTGCCGCCGCTACTCGTGACGTTGCTGGAATTCGAGACGTTCGGACGGGAGTACGCGGCGCAAGTGGTCCGGAACGCCCCCGCGCTCGGACAGGCCCTTCAGAAGCAAGGTTTCGACGTGGAGTGCGCGGATCTAGGATATACCGCCAGCCATCAGATCGCGGTCAATGTCACCAAGTTCGGCGGAGGCGGCAAGGCGAGCGAGGTGTTGGCCCAGAACGACATCATCGTCAACCGGAATCAACTTCCGTTCGATCCGCCCAAGAAGGTCAATAATCCGTCCGGCCTCCGCTTGGGCGTTCAAGAAATGACCCGCTTCGGCATGAAAGAGCCGGAAATGGAGGAGACCGCCCGCCTGATGAGGGCCTGCTTGATCGAGAACAAATCGGTTTCCCAAGAAGTGAATCGATTCCGATCCCGGTTTGTGGACGTGCGATACTGCTTCGATTGAGTCATGAGTCGTCGCGCTCCTAATGGCGAAGCGTGCGGTTTCGCTTTTTCTTCTTCCGCCAAAGTCCCTTTCGGCTCAACGTCGCTTCTGCGGCCCGGATCTTGTTCCGTCGACTTTTGAGGGTCCTGTTATTCTGAATTCTGGCTACTGGCTTCTGGCTCCTCTTTTCCCATGATCTGATCCGGCGTCGGCAATCCCTCTTTGTCTTCGGGGCTCAAGGCGGGTTCCTTTCCACGCGCGATCTTGGACAATCCCGTGTGAACGATCCACCAGCACCCGATCATGACGAGGGTGAGGTCCGAGAGGCGGTTGACGATCGCGAAGGCGACGCCTCGCGCGTCCCCGATCCCCGCCGCGCTGCAAGAGGCGGCCATGGCTCCCTCGAAGAGCCCCAAGGCACCCGGGATGATCGTCAAGCAGGACACGAGGTTGGTGACGACGAAGATCATGCACAGGTGCTCGAACGCCACCTCTTCGCGCAAGCACAGGAAAAAGATCCAGGGCCGCAGGAAGAGAGAGACGGCCGAAAGGAGGGTCACGCCCTGGGCGGCGAGAAGGACGCGGACCCGCCGCGTGAAGGCGGCGTGGATCAGTCCTTCCATCTCTTCCGCGAGCGTTCGCAGGCGAGCCATCTTCCGCCGCGCGATCCGCAAGGACGCCGCCAAGTTGATGAGCTTGACGGTGGGCTTGAAGTTCCCGACGAACGCGGCCAGAAGGAGGCCCATGAAGATCGCCAGGATCACGATGAGGACGATCAGCAGGGCTTCGTTGCGCCGGGTGAAGAAGTCCGTATGGCCGACGAACAGGAAGGTTGCGATGATGATGGCGAGCACGATCGCGACCAATTCCTGGAACTTGGCCACGATGATCGTCGCCAGCACGCGGCGCTTTTGAACGGAGTAACGTTGCGCGATGTAGAACGTCTTGAGCGGCTCGCCGCCCAGGTACATGGAGGGCGTCAGCAGGGTCAGCGGATATCCCATCAGATTCGCGCGGACGGCGTCGCCGTAGGTGGCCGGAATGCCCTCCGTGCGCATGAGGATCCACCATCCCGCGGCGGGGATCAGCAGCGTCATAGAGGCGTTGGCGGTGAAGAAAACGAGGCACGGCCATCCAACCTCCATGATGGCGCTTCCGAGGTCATGAAGCCCGACAATGAACGGGATGGCGCTGAACCCCGCGATGCCGAGCAAGATGGAGGAAAGGTAGAGGAGACGCTTGCGCATGGAGGCGTCGCATAAAGTACCGCCCGTTTTTCCGAGCCGTCAAAACAAATTCCGGCGCGCCGAGCCACGCCTCGGGCGGGAGATTGACCCGTTTCTCTCCCGGTTCCTATAATGCGCCCCTTTCCCGCCGAGACCTAAGATGAAAGTCCGCGTCGCGCTCCTGAGCGTCTTCGACAAATCGGGTTTGGTGGAGTTCGCGCAAGAGCTGCACTCGTTCGGCGTGGAGATCCTCTCCACCGGGGGGACGGCTCAGACGCTCCGAAAAAACGACCTTCCGATCACCCAGGTCTCTCAGGTGACCGGATCGCCCGAGCTCATGGACGGTCGGGTCAAGACGCTGCACCCCAAGATCCATGGCGGCATTCTGGCGGTACGCTCCAACCCCGCGCATGTCCGGCAGGCGCAGGAGCATGGAATCCGCCTGATCGATCTCGTGTGCGTGAACCTGTACCCGTTCGAGAAGATCGCGTACAAACTCGAAGGAACGCGTCAGGAGGCGATCGAGAACATCGATATCGGCGGCCCCGCGATGCTTCGCGCGGCGGCCAAGAATCATGCCTACGTGACGGTCGTGATGGATCCCGCCGACTATCCTCGCGTGATCGCGGAGATGCGGCAGAGGGAAGGCCAGGTGGGAGAACGCCTCCGCCGGGAGTTGGCGGTCAAAGCGTTCTCCCTCACGGCGCTGTACGACGCGGCCATCGCCGCCTACCTTGAAGGCCAGAGGCAGTTCCCCGAATTTCTGCATCTGCCGTATCGGAAAGTGGAGGATCTGCGGTACGGAGAGAATCCCCACCAGGAAGGGGCCTGCTACCGCACGCTGACGAAAACGGGCGCGTCCGTGGCGCATTCAAGATTCCTGGGAGGCAAGGAACTTTCCTACAATAATTTCCTGGACCTCGACGCGGCGTTCGAGCTGGTTCGAGAGTTTTCCAGGCCCGCGGCGGCGATCATCAAGCACAATAATCCGTGCGGCGCGGCCACCGCGCCGACGGCTGCAGAGGCATTCGCGGGCGCGCTGGAAGGAGATCCGCTCTCCGCCTACGGAGGCATCGTGGCGTTCAATACCGCCGTCGACGAGGAGACCGCCGATCGGATGACGGCGGACGGGAACTTCTTTGAAGCCGTCATCGCTCCGTCCTTCGCGGAGGGGGCCTTGAAGATCCTGCGCGAAAAGCCGAAGTGGGGAAAGAACGTCCGCTTGTTGGAATCCGGGGAGATCCGCGCTTCCGGCGGAAGGTCGCTGTCGATCAAAGGCATTCGCGAGGGTTTGTTGGTCCAAACATGGGATCAGGAACTGCACAATGAGTGGACGGTGATCACGGGCGAAGTGACGGAGTCCCAGAAAGCCGATTTGCAGTTCGCCTGGACGGTCTGCAAGCACGTGAAATCCAACGCCATCGTCCTGGCGAAGGATCGGAAGGTCGTGGGCGTGGGAGCGGGCCAGATGAGCCGGTTCGACGCCGCGGAGCTGGCGGTGCACAAAGCGGGTAAGCGCGCCCGAGGGTCGATCGCGGCCTCCGACGCGTTCTTTCCCTTTCCGGACGCCCTCACGGTTCTGGCCAACGCCGGCGTCACGGCGGCGGTCCACCCGGGAGGCTCCATCCGCGACAAGCAGGTGGCCGCCGCGGCGAAAGTCCAGAAGGTGGCGCTGGTCGTGACGGGCATGCGGCATTTTCGCCATTAGCCATGTTGACCGTTGACCGTAGACCCGTTGACCGATCTCGGACGGCATGTGCGTCGAATGGAATCAACGGTGCGCGGCCCACGGTCAACGGTAAACGGTCAACGACGGGGCGGACGTGAGAATCGGCATCCTTTGTTATCCGACGAGCGGCGGCAGCGGCGTCGTGGCCACGGAGATGGGCGCGGCCTTGGCGGAGCGCGGGCACGAGGTGCACATCATCTCGTATCGCCCGCCGTTTCGGATCCGCCCGGCTTCGGATCGTTTCCATTTTCACCGGGTGGAGATCCCTCAGTACCCGCTGTTCGAGTATCCCTCCTACGGCATGGCGGCCGCGTGCGCGATCGCCCAGGTTCTGGAACTGAATCCTCTGGACATCCTGCACGCCCATTACGCGTACCCTCACGCCGTCAGCGCCTATCTGGCTCAACGCATGACCGGTCGCACGCCGTTTCGCGTCGTCACCACGCTGCACGGAACCGACATCATGCTGGTGCGTCAGGACGACTCGTTTTCATGCATGACGCGCTTCGGAATCCTCCAGAGCGACGCCGTCACGGCCGTCAGCGAATTTCTGCGAGGGTGCACCCAGAGCTGGTTCGGCGTTCAAAAGCCTATCGAGGTGATCCCGAATTTCATCGACCCGTCGCGATTCCGGCCCCGCCGGTCGCACCGCCGGCGCCGCGAGCGGCGGATCGTCCACGTGTCCAATTTCCGGCCGGTCAAGCGATCCGAGGACGCGCTCCGCGCTTTTTATCTCGTCCGGCGGCGCGCCGCGGCCCGCCTCCAGATGATCGGCACCGGGCCGGAACTCGACGCCCTGCGCGCGCTGGCCCGTCGATTGGGAATCGCCGAGCACGTGGAATTCATGGGCGAGAGCCGCCACATAGAACACGTGTTGGCGCAGGCGGACCTCCTGCTCTCCACGAGCGAATTCGAGGGATTCGGCTTGGCGCCGCTGGAAGCGATGT
The DNA here is from genome assembly GCA_016209705.1 of Planctomycetota bacterium. Lineage (GTDB taxonomy): Bacteria > Planctomycetota > MHYJ01 > MHYJ01 > JACPRB01 > JACQVR01. Next base: position 12,710 of record JACQVR010000129.1, on the reverse strand, counting down.
CCTGCGGTCTGCCGGTCGTGGCGACGCGAGCCGGAGGCATCCGCGAAGTGGTGGAGGAGGGGCGTACGGGATACTTGACCGCGGTGGGGGATGTCGAGGGCCTGGCGGAACGGATGATCGCGTTGCTCGACGACGCTTCCTTGGCTCGGAAGTTCGGATGCGAGGGGCGCGCCCGCGCGTGCGACCTCTTCAGTCGGGATCGCGTGCTTCCTCGCTATGAACGCGTGTACGAAACCGTGAATGCCGCCGCGGCTCCGGCGGTGGAAAGGCGGGCGACTCATGCCTAAGATCTTCCCCTTTCGGGCCCTGCATTACGATTCGGCGCGCGTCGGAGACCTGTCTCAGGTCATCGGCCAGCCTTATGACAAGGTCGACGAGCGCCTGCGGAAGCACTATTACGACCGCCATCCTCATCATGTCGTGAGGTTGGACAAGCGGAGAGACGAACCGGGAGACGCGACCGGCGATCGGAAATACGCGGCCGCGGCGAAGGACGTTCAGGCTTGGCTCCAGGAAGGCGTCTTGGTGGAGGATGATCCTCCGGGCCTTTATGCGGTTCGCCAGACGTATCGGATCGCGGAGGGACGTCGCGTTCGCAAGGGGCTGTGCGCCATGATGCGCCTCGAGGAATTCGGCCGCGGGAAGATTTATCCTCATGAAGAGACGCACACCGGTCCCAAGATCGATCGCTTGAAGCTGTTGCGCGCCACGGGCGTCCATTTCGGACACATTTTCATGCTCTATTCGGATCCGGCCGGCGACGTCAACCGGATCCTGGACGCGGAAGCTGCGAAACGGGCGCCGGACTTGAGCGCGGTGGATGAGGAGGGAGGGGAACACCGGGTGTGGCGCCTGACGGATCCCGCGACGCTTCGGAGCCTGTGCGATGTGATGGATCCCAAAGACGCCATCATCGCCGATGGCCACCACCGATACGAAACGGCTTTGGCGTTTCACAAGGAATGCGCGGCCGGGGGGCGCCGGAGCGCAGGCGCGGAATCGCATGAAAACGTCCTCGTGACGCTGGTGAGCCTGGAGGATCGTGGCCTGACGTGCTTGGGCACCCATCGGGTGATCCACGACCGTCCCGCCGTTCAGCCTGAAGGGCTGCTGGGCGCGCTGCAAGAGATGTTCGAGGTGACGAGGTATTCGTTCTCGAGCGCCGAAGAAGAGCGACGGGCGCGCGCGTCGCTGCTGGACGATTTGCGTGCCGGAGACCGGCGCCGGCCCGCCTTCGGTTTAGCGTTGCCGCAGGGGCTCCACGCGCTGCTGCGGGTCCGCGACCTCCGGGCGACCGCCGCCCGGGTCCAGGTCCCGCGCTCCGAGGAGTGGAGGTCGCTCGACGTGAATATCCTGCACGCGGTCGTGCTGGAAGGGATGCTCGGGATCACGGCGGAGGACACCGCGGCGGAACGGTATGTCGCTTACGTCCGATCGGCCGATGAGGCGGTGGACGCGGTGGTGGCGGGCCGGGCCGTGGCCGCCTTTCTCGTCAATCCGGTTCAGATGGCTCAGATCCAGACGATCGTCACGAAGGGGGAGCGGTTCCCCCAGAAGACGACCGATTTCTATCCGAAAATGCTGTCCGGGCTGCTGATGGCCCGGTTGCGATTCATCGCGTGAAGGGAGAGGCATGCTCAAACACGTAAAACTGTTCACGCCGGGGCCGGTGGAGGTCGATCCGGAGATCCTTCAGGCCTGCGCCGTTCCGATGGTGAGCCATCGGGGCAAGGAGTATGAAGCGTTGCACCGTCGGACGCGGGACAAACTCCGCACGATGTTGAACGTCGTTTCCGGCCGGGTGTTCCTGTTCACCTCTTCCGCGACGGGGGCCATGGAGGCGTCCATTCGGAATCTGGCGGGGAAGCGCGTCCTGTCCTGCACCTGCGGCGCGTTCTCCGAGCGCTGGCACGAGATCGCCAAGGAGAACGGGCGCGAAGCGGACGCGTACGCGGTCGAATGGGGGCAGCCGAACCGGCCGGAGGAGATCGGCCGGCGGCTGGCCACGGGAAAGTACGACTGCGTCACGGTGGTGCACAACGAAACCAGCACGGGGGTGATGAACCCCTTGGCCGACATCGCCGACGTCCTGCGGAAATACCCGGACGTGTCGTTCTGCGTGGACGCGGTCAGCTCCATGTCGGGAGTGGAGATCGATTTCGAAAAGTGGGGCATCGACATCCTTTTCGCGGGAGTTCAGAAGGCGTTCGGCCTTCCTCCGGGGTTGAGCGTGGTCGCGGTTCGCGACCGGGCGCTCCAGAAAGCGGCGTCGATGCCGGCGCGCGGGCACTATTTCGATCTGGTTCAGTTCAAGAAGTACGACGACAAGAACCAGACCCCCGAGACGCCGGTGATTTCCCTGATCCATGCGCTGGACGTTCAGCTCGATCGCATGATGAAGGAAGGCTTCGCGGCGCGGTACGCGAAAACGCTGGAAATGGCGCGGGCTTGCCGCGCCTGGGCCGGCGAACGATTCGCGCTCTTTCCGGAAAAGGGGTACGAGTCCGTCACCCTGTCCGCCATTCGCAACACCCGCGGGATTCCCGTGGACCGCCTGAACGCGGAACTGAAGAAGCGCGGGTGCGAGATTTCGGAGGGGTACGGAAAGATCAAGAGCCTTTCCTTCCGGATCGCCCACATGGCCGACATCACGCTGAAGGATCTGCGGGAGCTCCTGGCGATGATCGACGAGATCTTGCCGACCCTGCAGTGATGAGGGCGCGGAGTAGCCGGAGTTCACGAAGATAAGAAAACCACGGAGGCACGGAGAAGAATTTAAGGGGATATGAAGATGGGGGAGATGCGGAGATACTTTTTTGATGGGAATCCCCTTTTGGCGGTCCCCGATCTCCATGTCTCCAGAGTCTCCACATCTCCCCATTTTTTCTCTGGGTCTCCGTGGTTTAATCCTGTCTCCGTGATCTCCGCCTTCTCGGTACCCTCGAACGTGTCACGATGATCACTCGCCAGGAGCTTGAAGCGCGGGAAGAGAAGACGCTCGCGACGTACGCGGCCAAGTCCGGACGCCATCGGGGACGGCGTTATCCGGAAGCGGAGCATCCGTACCGGACGGCGTTCCAGCGGGATCGGGATCGCGTCATCCACAGCACGGCGTTCCGGCGCTTGGAATACAAGACGCAAGTCTTCGTCAACCATGAAGGCGATTATTATCGCACCCGTCTCACCCACAGCATGGAAGCCGCCCAGATCGCCCGCACCCTGGCGCGGGCGCTGGCGATGAACGAGGACCTCTGCGAGGTGCTCGCGCTGGCGCATGATCTGGGCCATCCGCCGTTCGGCCATTCAGGGCAGGACGCGTTGCAGGAATGCATGAAGAGCGCCGGCGGCTTCGAGCATAACCTCCAAGGCTTGAGAGTCGTCGAGCTCCTGGAGCGCCGCTACGCCGCGTTTCCGGGATTGAATCTGACGTGGGAGACGCGCGAGTCGATGCGCAAGCACACCGTGCACCCCCATCTTCCCGTGGAGCCGGAATACGAGCCCGATTGGGCGCCCCTGATGGAAACCACCGTCGTGGACATCAGCGACTCCATCGCCTACGACGCGCACGACCTGGACGACGGTCTGAAGGCCGGCTTGATTTCGGAGGCGCCGCTTCGGTCGCTGGAGCTGTGGCGGCTGGCGGCCGACGGCCTCCCCGCCGACATGGATCCGGAACTGCGCCAGCGGACGATCGTGCGGCGCATCATCGACCTCGAAGTGACGGATCTGGTCGTCACGACGCTCCGGCGCGTGGAGCGGTTGAACATCCGCGGTCTGGAGGACGTGCGCCGGTCGCCCGAGCGGCCGATGGCTTTCTCGGACGACATGGACCGGCGCAAGCGGGAGCTTCAACGTTTTCTGCGCGACGAGGTATATCGCCATCATCGGGTCGTGGTGATGAGCGAGAAAGCCAAGCGATTCGTCACCGCGCTGTTCGAGGCGTACACGTCGAATTCGGATCAGCTTCCCCCCCGATTCCGCGCCTGGGCGGCTTCCGTGGGCGTCGAGCGGGCCGTGGCGGATTACATCGCCGGCATGACCGACCGGTATGCCCAGGACGAGTACCGGCGGCTCTTCCATCCGTTCGAGAACCTTTTGTAAGGGCCTCCACCTCCCTGGCGGCTGTTACAAAAACATCTCAAAATTATTTGTAACTGGCCGCTCCGCCCGTCCGGCGGGTATAATGCGCGGCGATGCTGCACGTCTTTCGCGGGATGTTCATCACGGTGTGCGGCCTGCTGAGCTGGCATATCGGGATGGACATCTACAGGCTTCCCGGCTGGCAAGGCCTCGTCATCGGGGTCGGAATCGGCGTGTGCTGCGTCGCGCTGGAACTCGCGTTCGCTCGGCGATTCATCTCCGTCATCTCGGTGCTGATGTTCGGGATCGTGGCGGGATTCGTCGTGGCCCATTTTCTCATCACGGCGCTCAATTTGATTCCCGGCTTGAGGCCGGATCCGAAGACGGAGCTTTATCGAGACTTCGGCCTCACGTTCGTCTTCAGTTTCATCTCCGTTCTGGCCATTCTCCGCGCGAAGGACGATTTCAAGTTCGTGATCCCGTTCGTCGAGCTCAAGCGGGAGGGAGGCGGAGGCCGCCCGCTGATCCTCGACACGAGCGCGATCATCGACGGCCGCATCGTGGATCTCGTCGACGCCAAGTGCTTCGACACCCAGATCCTGGTGCCCCGATTCGTCCTGGAGGAGCTTCAGCAGGTGGCCGACGCCACGGACCGGCTCAAGCGCAATCGAGGCCGGCGAGGGTTGGACATGCTCAACCGGCTGCGAAGGGACCACGCGGGACGGGTGCTCATCCAAGAGGCCACGCTGCCGGACACGCCGGGAGTCGACGCGAAGCTGGTCCGGCTGGCCAAGTTGATCGACGGCCGGCTGGTCACCACCGACTACAACCTGAACAAGGTCGCGCAGGTTCAAGGCGTGGACGTCCTCAATATCAACGATTTCGCCAATGCCCTTCGGCCGACCCTCGTGCAGGGTGAACCGCTCTCGATCAAGGTCGTTCGCGTCGGCGAAGGGCCGGGTCAGGGCGTCGGATACCTCGAGGACGGCACGATGGTGGTCGCGGAGGAATGCGCTTCCCGCATCGGACAAGCGGTGGACCTCGTGGTGACCAATGTCCTGCAAACCAGCGCGGGCCGCCTCGTTTTCGGCCGTCCCTCTTCCCGAGGCGAAGGCGCCGCGCTTCCCGGGCGGGCCGATCGAGTATCGTAAATCTACTTCTTGAAGTGTCCGACGATGATCGCGGAGTTGTGTCCGCCGAAGCCCAGCGAATTGGACATGGCGTATTCGACGTGCATCGCGCGGCGGACGTTCGGCACGTAATCCAGGTCGCATTCGGGATCCGGCGTGTCGTAGTTGATGGTCGGGTGCACCACACCGTCCCGGATCGCCAGCACGGTGGCGATCAGTTCCACGGCGGCCGCCGCCCCGAGGAGATGCCCGACCATGGATTTCGTCGAACTGATCGGAATGCGCCGGGAGCGGTCCCCGAAGACCTTCTTGATGGCCATGGTTTCGACCTTGTCGTTGAGCGGCGTCGAGGTGCCGTGCGCGTTGATGTACGAGATCTGCTCCGGCCGGAGCCCCGCGTCCTTCAGCGCCGCCGCCATGGCGTACGCCCCCCCCCTGCCGTCCGGATCCGGCGCGGTGATGTGATAGGCATCGTTGCTGTTGCCGATGCCCAGCACTTCGGCGTAGATGCGCGCCCCGCGAGCCAAGGCGTGTTCGAGCTTTTCGAAAACGAACAACCCCGCCCCTTCGCCCATGACGAACCCGTCGCGATCCTTGTCGAAGGGACGCGACGCCTTGGCGGGCGCGTCGTTGCGCGACGACAGCGCGCCCATGTTGGCGAAGCCGTTCAAGCCGAGCCGGGTCAGCGCCGCCTCCGCGCCCCCGCACACCATCGCGTCCACTTCGCCGCATTGAATCAACCGCAGCGCGCAGCCCATGGCGTGATTCGCCGACGCGCACGCGGAGGCGACGCCGAAGTTCGTGCCGCACAGCCCGAATTTGATGGCGATATGGCCCGCGGCCCCGTTGAGCATCATCTTGGGCACGAAGAACGGGTTCGTCCGCGTCGGCCCTTTCTCCAGGAAGCGCTTGTGCTGTTCCTCGAGTTCGGTCAAGCCGCCGATGCCGCTGGCGACGATCGCCCCGCAGCGGAACCGATCGACCTTGGAGAGGTCGAGTCCGCTGTCTCGCATCGCCAGGGTGGCGGCCGCCGAGGCGAAGTGAACGAACGGATCCGTGCGGCTGACCTCTTTCGGATCCAGATAATCGGCCGGATTGAAGCTCTTGAGTTCCCCCCCGAAGCGGACTTTCATCCCCTCGGTGGGAAATTTGACGAGTGGCGCGATCCCGCTCTTACCCGCCAGGAGACCCTGCCACGTGGATTCCGCGTCGTTTCCGAGCGGGGTGACGGCGCCAAGTCCGGTGATGACGACCCGCGTCCTAGGCACCTTTATTGGTCTCGATGTACTTGATCGCGTCGCCGACCGTCTGGATTTTTTCTGCCGCGTCGTCGGGGATGCTCAGGTCGAACGTGTCCTCGATTTCCATGACGAGTTCGACGGTGTCGAGGCTGTCCGCCCCCAAGTCGTTGACGAAACTCGACTCGCGGGTGATCTTCTCCTTGGCGACGTTGAGCTTGTCCGCCACGATGGCGATCACCTTCTCCTCGATCTCCTTACTCGTCATTCGTGAATCTCCGAAACGATCCGCGAAACGCCCCCAGATACGGCAGGAATTATAGGAAGGGGCCGCCGCGCCTGCAAGGGTGAGGCCGCCGAGACGAGGGCGACTCAACGTTGGATGAACTCGATGAGAACGCCGCCGGTGCGTTTCGGCTTGAGGAATTGAACCCGGCGGCCGCCGGAACCCGGGCGGGGATGGGGCCACACGGGTTCATATCCTTTCGACGTCGCTTCCGCGGTCGCGGCGTCCACGTCGTCCACTTCGAAACAAAGATGGTGCAGGCCCTCTCCGCGGGCGGCGAGGAACTTGGAGATCACGGTCTCTCCGGGCAAAGGTTCCAGGAACTCCAGCGTCGTTTCGCCCGCCTTCACCTTCACCACCTTCAAGTTCATGGATTCGAGCGTCTCGCGCGCCGCGATCGGCAAACCCAGAAGGCCCTCATACAGCGCCGTGGCCGTGTCCGCATTGGACACGGCGATGCCGACATGGTCCAGGCACGACATCTTCATGGATTCTCCCTCACGCGTTCTCGGAAGAGGTCTTCGATCATCTGAAGCGTCTGCTCTTCCTGCCGCTTGGACATCAACGGATTGTGCAAGGGCGCGGCGAGCAAGCCGTGCCGTCCTTCACGATAGACCCGGATGAATGATTTCCCCAGTCCCAGTCGCTTCACTTTTTCCGCGTGATCTTCATCTCCCAGAAGCGCGCGGGCGCGAGCTTCGTCCTGGCACTCCAGGATTTGAATCGGAATCCCTCCGACGTTCAGGATGTGGAGGACAGCGCCTTCGTATGGCGCAGCCGCGAGCATGTCGCGCTTTTCCGGGATCACAAACGACTCCTGCGGGCGAAGCGCCACCCCTCCGCGGGCATCCTTGAAGCCATGGGATCTGAAATAACCGCTCCACGGGCTCTCCGGGACGCGGGCGCTCTCGGGCGCGGCGACCATCAAGGTCCCGTACGCCAGCGCGCCGACGAGGGTTGCGGCCAGAATCGGAATGAACCGGGCTTTCATGGGACCCTTTTCGCATCGTAAACGCCGAAGACCCCGCGCAGCGCGTGACAGATCTCTCCCAAGGTGATTCCGGCGCGGACGCCTTCGAGCGTCGCGTCCATCAGGTTCGCGGAGCCCCGGGCGTCCTGAACCAAGCGCGTCCGCGCCTCCTCCGCGCGGACGCGGTCGCGCCGGCGGCGGATCGCGTCCAGCCGTCGCATGCGGGTCTCCCGGACTTTCTCGTCGACTCTCAGGGTCTCCAAATTCCGGCCTTCGCCTTCCTTCTGGACGTATTTGTTGACGCCGACGACGACGCGCCGCCCGGATTCCAACTCCCGCTGGTGCGTGACGGCGCTGCGCTCGATCTCCCGCTGATAATATCTTTGCTCGATGGCCTGGACGGCGCCTCCGCGCCGCAGGACGTCGTCCACGTAGCTTTGGGCTTCCGCTTCAAGGCGGTCCGTCTCGCGTTCGACGTGGTACGAGCCCCCGACGGGATCGACGACGTCGCGAAGTCCGCACTCGTGCGCCAGGATTTGCTGGGTGCGCAGGGCGAGGGAGGCGGCCCGCTCCGTCGGTAGCGCCAGCGCCTCGTCCATCGCGTTAGTATGCAGGGATTGCGTTCCGCCCAGCACCGCCGCCAAGGCTTGCATCGTCACGCGGACGACGTTGTTTTCGGGCTGCTGCGCCGTCAGCGTCGATCCCCCGGTCTGCGTGTGAAACCGCAGCGCCATGGCGCGCTCGTCTTTGGCTCCGAAACGCTCTTTCATGATCCGCGCCCACATCCGTCGGGCGGCGCGGAACTTGGCGATTTCCTCGAGAAAGTCGTTATGGCCGTTGAAAAAGAAGCTGACCCGCCGGCCATAGGTGTCCGGATCGAGGCCGCGCCGGAGCGCTTCTTCGGCGTAGCAGATCGCGTTGGCGATCGTGAAGCCGAGCTCCTGCGCGGCGGTCGCGCCCGCTTCCCGGATGTGGTATCCGGAGATTGAAATGAAATTCCATCGAGGCAGATGGCGGCAGGCGTATTCGACGAGATCGGTGGACAGCCGCAGCGACGGTCCCGGCGGATAGATGTAGCAGCCTCGCGCGATGAACTCTTTGAGGATGTCGTTCTGAGTCGTGCCTCCGAGGTGTCGGGAAGGAATGTCTTTTTTCTCCGCGGCGGCGATCACCATGGCCAGCAGGATCATCGCCGTCGCGTTGATCGTCATTGAGACGGTCACGCGGTCGAGCGGGATCCCTTCGAAGAGGCGCTCGATGTCCTCCAGAACGGCGATGGAAACCCCCGCTTTGCCGACCTCGCCCCTGGCCATGGCATCGCCCGGGTCGTAGCCCATCTGCGTCGGAAGATCGAACGCCACGGACAGCCCTGTCTGCCCCTGTTCCAGCAGATAACGATACCGCCGATTTGTCTCCTCGGCGCTCCCATATCCTGCGTATTGCCGCATCGTCCAGGGATGCGTGACGTAGAGCGTGGGGTAGACGCCGCGGGTAAACGGATATCGGCCCGGAAGACCGAGTCGGCTCACATAATCGAACGAGGGGTCGGGCGGCGCCGCGGCTCGCTGCGGATCGAAGGCCATACAATCATTATAGTGGCGCCGGAAGAAAGGTCATCCCACCACAAAGAGGATCTGGCCCTTCTCGACCGGCATTCCCGCTTGGACGGCGATGGATTTCAAACGACCGTCCTTGGGCGCGCCGATCTCGTTTTCCAGCTTCATCGCGTCCAGGGTCAGCACCGGTTGATCTTTGCGTACGATGTCCCCGGGGGCGGCCAGCACGCGCGCGATCAAGCCGGGGATCGGGGCGTGGACGGCGCAATCGCCGTCCGTCCCGCGGGTCTCGCGCCGAAACATCGCGGCCCGCCGCGCGCGAGCGTCTTGAAGATCGACGCGATATTCAACGCCGTCGATGTGGATCACGTACGCGTGCGCGTCGGGAGAACTCCATCCGAACTCGATCCGCCGGTTGTCGATGAAGGCGGTGCGGATGCTGGTCTTGTGGTCGTCCAGCACCACGGCGTGGGAGGCGGAGCCGTGTCGAATCGTAACCGTCTCTCCGTGGATGGCGACATCCAGCTCGAAGACGTCGCCGTTGAGATGCGCGATGTATTTCAAGAGAGTTCCCGCAGCGAGGTCTGCCACGCGGACAGCGGTTGGGGCGCCGCCTCTGGAGCCCGGCGTCCGCTTCGATGGTGTTCCAGCGCCACCGACAGGAGGGCCGCTTCCAGGCGATGCTCCGCCTTGACGTCTTTGAGATCGAATTCGTCGTCCACGTACTTCGTGTGGATCCGTCCCTCGCGGAACCGCCGGTCCTGAAGGATCTGAAGATGGAAGGGGATCGTGGTCTGCACACCCACGATCTTGCATTCGCGCAGCGCGCGCGCCATGCGGGCGGTCGCCGCGGGCCGGTCTTCGCCCCAGACGATGAGCTTGGCGATCAAGGAGTCGTAATACGGGGTTACCCGGCTCTTGACCGTCAGATCGCTGTCCACGCGCACGAAAGGACCAGTGGGGAAGCGGACGCCGGTCACTTCGCCGATGGAAGGTGCAAAGCCCGAAAAGGGATCTTCGGCGCAGATGCGGCATTCGATGGCGTGTCCCCGACGGCGAACGTCCGCCTGGGCGATCGGGAGTTTTTCACCCGCGGCAATCAGCATCTGGTGGCGAACCAGGTCGAGGCCCGTGATCATTTCCGTCACGGGATGCTCCACTTGGAGACGGCTGTTCACTTCCAGAAAGTAGAAACGGTGTTCGCGATCCAACAGAAACTCGCACGTGCCCGCGTTTTGATAGCCGGCGGCGAGGGCGAGCTTCACGGCCGTTTGTCCCATGCGTTCGCGGAGGTCGTCGTCCAGCGCCGTCGAAGGGGATTCTTCGAGGAGCTTCTGATGGCGGCGTTGGACGGAGCATTCGCGCTCGCCCAGATGGACGGCTTGCCCGTGGGCGTCGGCGAGGAGCTGGATTTCCACGTGGCGGGGGAATTCGACGAGCTTTTCGATGAAGAGCGATCCGTCGCCGAAGGCGGAGGCCGCTTCGCCGGAGGCCTCCCGGAGGGCGCGGGGCAGCTCGTGCTCGTTCCGCACGACCCTCATGCCTCGTCCGCCGCCGCCGGCAGCCGCCTTGAGCAGGACGGGGAAAGAGTGGGCGCGGGCGAAATCCATCGCGGAGCGTTCGTCGACGTGTTGGCTGACCCCCGGCACGACGGGGATGCCCAGCGATTCCGCGAGGCGTCGGGCGTTGACCTTGTTGCCGATCGCGCGGATCGCGCCCGCGGGAGGACCGATGAATTTGATTTTTTCCTTGGCGCACGCGGCGGAGAAGTCGGCGTTCTCGGCCAGGAATCCGTAGCCGGGATGGATGGCGTCCGCGCCCGCCTTCGTGGCGATACCCAGGATTTTATCGATGCGCAGATAGCTTTCTCGCGAAAGCGCGGGGCCGAGGAGATAGGACTCGTCGGCCTGGGAGACGTAGTTCGCCCAGCGATCGGCTTCGCTGTAGACGGCGACCGTCCGGACTCCCATCTCCTTGCAGGTCCGGATCACGCGGAGGGCGATCTCCCCGCGATTGGCGACGAGGACCTTGCGCAGCATGGGGGGAATCTAGCGGGGGATAGTCGCGAACGTCAAAGAATTCAAAATCGCGACCTCCCGTGGTCGGAGCGATTTTTAATTCTAAAGAGGGAGATTCCCGTGCTTCCGCGGCGGGTTGCGGTCGCGCTTGTTCTTCAGGAGCTCCAGCGCGCGGATCAGTCGGGGGCGCGTGTCCGCTGGCTCGATCACGTCGTCGATGAATCCCTTTCCGGCGGCGATATAGGGATTGGCGAATTTCTCGCGGTATTCGGCGATCTTCTTCTGGCGCTCCGCCTTGGGATCCTTGGACGCCTCGATCTCGTCCTTGAAGATGATGTTGACCGCGCCCTCGGGGCCCATCACGGCGATCTCCGCGGTCGGCCACGCCAGGTTGTAATCGCCGCGGATGTGCTTGGAGCTCATGACGTCGTAGGCGCCACCGTATGCCTTGCGCGTGATGACCGTGATCTTCGGCACCGTCGCTTCGCAATAGGCGTAGAGCAGCTTGGCGCCGTTGCGGATGATGCCTCCATGTTCCTGCGCGATCCCGGGCAAGAACCCCGGGACGTCCTCGAACGTGATGAGCGGAATGTTGAACGCGTCGCAAAATCGGATGAACCGCGCCCCTTTGATGGAGGAATTGATGTCCAGGCAGCCCGCCAGCACCGCGGGCTGCTGGGCCACCAGGCCCACGCTGCGACCGTTGAGGCGTCCGAATCCCACGATCAGGTTCTTCGCGTAGTCGCGATGGACTTCGAAAAATTCGCGGTCGTCCAGCACGGCCGCCAAGGCGGCTTTCATGTCGTAGGGCTTGGCCGGATTGTCCGGGACGATGCGGTTCAGGTCGGGGTCCCGCCGACCGGGGTCGTCCGTGGCGGTTGTGACCGGCGGCGCCTCCAGGTTGTTCTGCGGAAGGTACGACAGAAGCTTGCGCACCAGGGCGAGGCAATCGGGCTCGTTCTTCGCCAGGAAGTGGGCGACGCCGCTCGTCTGGTTATGGACGCCCGCGCCGCCCAGTTCCTCGAAAGAGACCTGCTCGTGCGTCACCTCCTTGATGACGTTGGGTCCGGTCACGAACATGTAGCTCGTCCCCTCGACCATGAAGACGAAATCGGTGATCGCGGGTGAATAGACGGCGCCGCCCGCGCACGGGCCCATGATGGCGCTGATCTGGGGGACCACCCCGCTGGCGAGCGTGTTGCGGAGAAAGATATCGGCGTATCCGCCCAGCGATTCGACCCCCTCCTGGATGCGCGCGCCGCCGGAGTCGTTCAAGCCGATGATGGGCATCCCCAGGCGCAGCGCGTGGTCCATCACTTTGCAGATCTTGCGCGCGTGCGCGGCGCCCAGCGATCCGCCGAAGACGGAGAAGTCCTGGGAGAAGACCGCTACGGGCCGGCCCTCGACGCGTCCAAAACCGGGGACGAGTCCG
>JACQVR010000127.1 GCA_016209705.1 Planctomycetota bacterium | reverse complement strand
TCGAGGCCCCCTCCCTCTCGCCCCGCCTTCGAGTATACCCTAAACTGGCGCAGGCGGGCGGCGCGGCCCCCCTCCCCGTGAAACTGAAGTCGAGTCAGCGTGAAGGCAATACGCGAAGCATTCGAAGAAACCTCTTGCTTATCTGAAATGGATCTATATAATGCAGCTGTTCGGAAAGTTCACTTCTGGCTGCTCGCGACCTTATCCGTCCGCGCACTCTGAACGAAAACCTACCGAGTTCTTTTTCTTGTCCCACCTTTAAAGGAGAAGATGTGAATATCTTCGTGGGAAATCTGTCGTACCAAGTGACCGAGGAAGACCTGAGACGGGCTTTCGAGGCGCATGGGGAGGTCTCTTCTGCCGCGGTCATCAAAGACAAGATGACCGGTACTTCGAAGGGCTTCGGATTCGTTGAGATGCCGGACAAGGCTCAGGCCGAGGCGGCGATCAATACGCTGAATCTTCAGGAGTTTCGCGGCCGTGCCATCACGGTCAATGAAGCTCGTCCGAAAGCCGAGCGGAGCGGCGGCGCAGGTCGCGGTCGCACGTGGTAACTCCGTAACGCGCTAGACCAAAGAAAGGGCGTCTTGAAAGAGACGCCCTTTCTTATTTCCAGTCAAGCCCCCATACGAGCCCCCATTGTCCTCCATGCGCTCTACCACGCGGGTTCCTGGCAGCGTGCCGGGGCACCAAGAGCAACCGAAGCCGGCGATCCCCCTTCCCCACCCTCACCCGATCCTCGACCCCGAGCATCCTGCATCACCGGCACCGCTTCGAGCGCTCCGCATGCAGCCGCCACGCGATTCCGTCCAGCTCACCGGCAGCGTCAAGGACCGTATTCCTCAATCAAGAATCATGACCGTCCCACGTTCGCCGTGTCGGCTTCAGGACCTGCACCCGATCCGTCATTACTTCAAGGCGAGGATGGCTGTTTGCATTCGCCGCTTGTGCTCTGTCACCGCCGGTGGTCCAATTACCCATAGGACCACCGGCCGAGAGGGGCTCACCCAAGCGCTCAGGCGCCAACGACTTGTAAGCCGGTCAATTTCTGCACGCGGCAAAACAACCGGCCAAACTGGACCACATCTGCGCGGAGAACACAGCAACCCACCGGCTGCGGCCAAACGTGCCTTTCCTGGATCGTGTCGATCAGGGATTCCTTCTCGATGTAGAGCCGGAAAATCTCGCGGACTTGATCGGCTTCAGCGGAGTTTACGACGAGCCCGCCGCCCTCCTCGGCAAGGTCGTATTCCAGCGGAGGATACCCACCGGTCCATTTTCCCTTTCGACGCGCCGCCAGCACCTTGTCCCGCGTCCTTTCAGCCGTCATCTCCCGCTCGAACTGCGCGAACGAGAGCAGGACATGAAGCATCAACCGCCCCATGGAACTCGTCGTGTCGAACCGCTGGCTGACGCTCACGAACGCTACGCCGTGACTCTCGAAAGTGTCTATGATGCGGCCGAAGTCGCGGATGGAACGCGTCAGGCGGTCGAGCTTGTACACGACGACGACATCGACCTTCCCCGCCTCGATCTGGGCCAGGAGCCGCACGATGGCCGGCCGTTCCATGTTCGCGCCCGTGTACCCTCCATCGTCGAAGCGGTCGGAGAGGCACGTCCATCCTTCCCCCCCGTTGGCTCGCGATGAACGCTTCACACGCATCGCGTTGCGCGTCGAGCGAGTTGAAGTCCTGATCGAGGCCCTCCTCGGTGCTCTTCCGCGTGTAGACGGCGCAGCGGCGCGGCCCCCTTTTGGGGGAGGAAGCCGCCCCGGTGCCGTTCGTCCCATTTACGTGCACCACGGCCTACTTCCTCTCCTGCTTGAGGAGGCCGAAGAACAGGAACCCGTTCACAGACGTTCCGTTCATCAACTTTCGCGCAATCGCCGAGAGGCTCCGATACCGCTCGCCGTCCATCTCGAAGCCGTCCTTGCCCCGACTCCTCTCCTTTGCTATTCTCAAATAGAGGACTAACATAGTCCTATTTCAATGGGCGACCCGCCTTCGCCATGGGGTTAGTGGGCGGCTCCGGCGAGGTGAGCCGCCCGATCGGAAGAGACTTTTTACGGGCGGCTCATGATCCGGATGACGCGATTGACCGATTACGGGATTATGCTGCTTTCGCTCTTCGCGCGCGAGCCGATGGACGCGACGCACAGCGCACGCGATCTGGCCAAGCGGTCGCGACTGCCGCAGCCTACGGTCAGCAAGATTCTCAAGCTGCTGGCCCATCAGGGCGTTTTGGTGGCGCACCGCGGCGTCAAGGGGGGCTTCACCCTGGCGCGAAAGCCGGAGGAAGTCAGTGTCGCCGAAATCATCGGCGCCCTCGAAGGCCCGATCGGATTGACGGAGTGCACGGCCCACCCGGGAGATTGCACCCTCGAATCGTTGTGCCCGGTCCGGAGCAACTGGATCCGGATCCACGGAGCCGTGCGCGGCGCCCTCGAAGGGATCACGCTGGCCGAGATGGCGCGGCCCTTGAGCCGGGGCATCATCGAGCTGAGGCACGCGTGACCAAGGAGAACACCATGGCCGACAAGACTGCGCTCGAATCAATCTCGAAAGACTACCAGTACGGATTCGAGACTCTGATCGAGATGGAAACGGTTCCTCGCGGACTCAACGAGGAGATCGTCCGCGCCATCTCGGCCAGGAAGAAGGAGCCCGACTGGTTGCTCCAATGGCGCCTGAAGGCGTTCCGTCACTGGCTCACGATGAAAGAGCCGCGGTGGGCGAATCTGCGCTATCCGAAGATCGATTATCAGAATCTCTATTATTACGCCGCGCCGAAGATGAAGGCGAAGCCGAAGAGCCTCGACGAGGTCGATCCCGAGATCCGGCGCACGTACGAGAAGCTGGGCATCCCGCTCGCCGAACAGGAACTGCTCGCGGGCGTCGCCGTCGACGCCGTCTTCGACAGCATCTCCGTCGCCACGACGTTCAAGGACAAGCTCGCCAAGCTGGGCATCATCTTCTGCTCGATTTCCGAGGCGGTCCAGGAGCATCCGGATCTGGTCCGGAAATGGCTCGGCACTGTGGTGCCGTACACCGACAACTTCTACGCCACCCTGAACTCCGCCGTGTTCAGCGACGGCTCGTTCTGTTACATCCCCAAAGGCGTCCGCTGTCCCGTGGAGCTGTCTACGTATTTCCGCATCAACGCCAAGGAGACCGGACAGTTCGAACGCACACTCATCGTCGCGGACGAGGGCAGCACGGTCAGCTACCTCGAAGGGTGCACCGCCCCGATGCGCGACGAGAACCAGCTCCACGCCGCGGTCGTTGAGCTGGTGGCGCTCGACAACGCGACCATCAAGTACTCGACGGTGCAGAACTGGTACCCCGGCGACAAGGAGGGAAAGGGCGGCATCTTCAACTTCGTCACCAAGCGTGGCCGGTGCAAGGGAGTGAACTCCCACATCTCGTGGACGCTGGTCGAGACGGGTTCCGCGATCACGTGGAAATACCCGAGCTGCATTCTCCAGGGGAACAACTCGGTCGGCGAGTTCTACTCCGTGGCCGTCACCAACCACTGGCAGCAAGCGGACACGGGAACGAAGATGATCCACATCGGCAAGAACACGCGCAGCACGATCATCTCCAAGGGCATCTCCGCGGGCCACGGACAGAACACGTATCGCGGAGGGGTCCAGATCCTGAAGATCGCCGAAAACGCGCGCAACTATTCGCAGTGCGACTCGCTGCTGCTGGACGATCAGTGCGGCGCGCACACGTTCCCATATCTGGACGTCCAGAACCCGACGGCCCAGGTGGAGCACGAAGCCTCCACCTCGAAGATCGGGGAGGACCAGCTCTTCTACTGCCGCCAGCGCGGGCTCTCGAATGAAGACGCCGTCAACATGATCGTCAACGGCTTCTGCAAGCGGGTCTTCAAGGAGCTGCCGATGGAGTTCGCGGTGGAAGCCCAGAAGCTGATGAGCGTGAGTTTGGAAGGAAGCGTAGGTTAACGGGCGCTGGATGCCGTCCAGGGGCCGTTGCAAAAACCTTTTCAACGCGCTTTCGCGACGCCGTAGCCGCCGCTTTCCGCCTTCGCTAAAGCTGCGGCGAGCGGAGGCGGGCGGCGGCGCAGGCGCGAAGGCGCAAAGACGCGAAGAGGGTTAGAGAGCGCGAAGAAGATATTTTTTGGGGGTTTTCTTACGGGAGTGTCATGCTTGAGATAAAAGGCCTACACGCCAACGCCGGCGAGAAGCCGGTGCTCAAGGGAATCGATCTGACGGTTCGCGCCGGTGAAGTGCACGCCATCATGGGTCCCAACGGATCCGGTAAGAGCACGCTCGCCCACGTGCTGGCCGGGCGGGACGGTTTCACCGTCACCCAGGGCGAGGTGCGCTACCGAGGACGCGATCTGCTTGCCATGCCGCCGGAAGAACGCGCGCGAGAAGGCGTCTTTCTGGCGTTCCAGTACCCGGTCGAAATCCCCGGCGTCGCGAACATGTACTTCCTCAAGAGCGCGCTCAACGCCCTGCGCAAGCACCGGGGCCAGCTCGAACTGGACGCCATGGAGTTCCTCGCGCTGGTTCGCGAGAAGGCGAAGATCGTCAAGATCGACGAGCACCTGCTGAACCGGCCGGTCAACGAGGGGTTTTCGGGCGGCGAGAAGAAGCGCAACGAGATCCTTCAGATGGCGGTGCTCGGCCCCACGCTGTCGCTGCTCGATGAGACCGATTCGGGCCTGGACATCGACGCGCTGCGCGTGGTCGCGGACGGCATCAACGGAATGCGCTCGAAGGAGCGAGCGATGCTGCTGGTCACGCACTACCAGCGGTTGCTGAACTACGTGACGCCCGACTTCGTGCACGTGCTCTACGACGGGCGCCTCGTCCGATCGGGAGGAAAGGAGCTCGCCCTGGAGCTGGAGCAGAGGGGCTATGGCTGGATCGAAGACAAAGCCAGAAGCCAGAAGTCAGAAGCCAGGAGTCAGTAGAGAATCCAGAATCAGGAATCCAAAATCGAAAATCCATGACGGTAACGCTGGAAACCAAGGACCTCTATCTCCAAGAGTTCGAGCGGGCCGAGAAGAGCCTGCCCGGGGCGTTCTTGAAAAATATCCGCCGGAGCGCCTTGGAACGGTTCTCGACGCTCGGCTTTCCCTCGACGCAGGAAGAAGACTGGCGGTTCACGGACGTGGCGCCATTGGCTGAAATCCCATACCGGCCCCCGACCCATACGGCGGATACGGCGCCGCTGGTCGCCTCCGCCCGCGGTCCGCTGAAGGACTATCAGATCGCGTTCGTGGACGGGCGGTTCACGCCGGACTTTTCCTCGTCCCGCCTCCCGTCCGGTGTCACGGTGGGAAGCCTGGCGTCGTTCCTAGAAAAGGACCCCGGCCGAATCGAGCCATATCTCACGCGGGTCGCGGCCGACGGCCACTCGTTCACCGCCCTGAACACCGCGCTTCATCGCGACGGCGCGTTCGTACACGTGAGGAAAGGAGCGCGCCCGGAGCAGCCCATCCATTTGCTCTTCTTGTCGAGCCGCCGGGCGGCGCCGTTCGTCACCTACCCGCGCGTGCTGGCGGTGATCGAGGAAGGCGCGCGCGCCATGTTGGTCCAGAGCTTCATCGGCCCCGCCGGCGGGACCTACTTCACCAACGCGGTCACGGAGCTATCCATCGGGGATGGTGCCGTCCTGGACTACACGTTGGTCCAGCGCGAAAGCCACGACGCGTTCCACATCGCGACGATCCAGGCTCGCCAGGGGCGCAACGCCGCGTTGACTTCTCATTCGATCGCACTCGGCGCGCGCCTGGCCCGCACGGATCTGGGCGCCGTGCTGAACGGCGAGGGCGCCGAATGCACGTTGAATGGGCTCTACGAGGCCACCGGGCACCAGCACGTGGACAACCACACGACGATCGATCACGCCACGCCGCACGGGACGAGCCGCGAACTGTACAAAGGCATCCTCGACGGCAAGGCGAGGGGCGTCTTCGACGGCCGCATCGTGGTGCGCCCGCAGGCCCAGAAGACTAATGCGATCCAGACGAACAAGAACCTGCTGCTTTCGAAGGAAGCGCTGGTGCATACGAAGCCGCAGCTCGAGATCTTCGCCAACGACGTGAAGTGCAAGCACGGCGCGACGATCGGACAGCTCGATCGCGACGTCCTTTTCTATCTGCGCTCCCGGGGCATCGGCCCCGAAGAGGCCCGCCGGATCCTGATCCACGCGTTCGCCGGCGAAATCATCGACAAAGTTCAGGTCGACGCGATCCGCAATCAACTCGGCGGATGCATCTTCCTGATGGTGCCGGGCGCCGGAAAGGGGGGAACATGAAAACGGCCCTTCACGGCGGAACGGAGCTGGACGTGCGCGCGATCCGGAGCGACTTCCCGATCCTGGCGCGCCCGGTTCGGCGCACGCCGCTCGTCTATCTGGACAACGCCGCGACGACGCAGAAGCCGAAGGCCGTGCTGGAGTCGATCCGCGCCTATTACGAGGAGATGAACTCGAACATCCATCGGGGCGTGCACTATCTGAGCGAGCTGGCCACGAAGGCCTACGAAGACGCCCGCGACAAAGTTCGCCGGTTTCTCAACGCCGCGGATGCGCGCGAAATCGTCTTCACACGCGGCGCGACCGAGGCAATCAACCTGGTCGCCTACGCGTACGGGCGGGCGCACGTCGGACCCGGCGACGAGATCCTCATCACGGGGATGGAGCATCACTCGAACATCGTCCCGTGGCAGTTCCTCCGCGACGAGAAGGGCGCGAAGCTCCAGGTGGCGCCGATCGACGACCGAGGCGAACTCGTCTTTGAGGAGTTCGAGCGGCTCCTGACGCCGCGCACGAAACTGGTGGCCGTCGCCCACGTCTCGAACGCGCTGGGCACCGTCAATCCGATCAAGCGGATCGTCGCCCTGGCGCATGCCCGCGGCGTTCCCGTTCTCGTGGATGGAGCCCAGGCCGTGCCACATCTCACCGTGGACGTGCGCGATTTGGACTGCGACTTCTACGCGTTTTCCGGACACAAAATCTACGCGCCGACCGGCATCGGCGTGCTGTACGGGAAGCTGGCGCTGCTGGACCGCATGCCCCCCTATCAGGGCGGCGGAGAGATGATCCTGTCGGTCACGTTCGAGAAGACGGAATATAAAAAAACGCCGTACAAGTTCGAAGCCGGAACGCCGAATATCGAAGGCGCCATTGCGCTGGGCGCCGCGATCGAATACTTGAACGGCATCGGCATCGACCACATCGCCGCGCACGAGCATGATTTGCTGCGGTACGCAACCGAGCGCCTGTCCGCCGTCCCGGGCCTGCGAATCATCGGAACTGCGCGCGAGAAAGCGGGCGTGATCTCGTTCGAACTGGCTGGAGTGCATCCGCACGACGTGGGAACTATCTTGGACCAGGAAGGAATCGCCATCCGCACGGGCCATCACTGCGCGCAGCCGGTCATGGACCGTTTTGGCGTGGCGGCCACGGCGCGCGCGTCGTTCGGCCTCTACAATACGATGGAGGAAGTGGACGCGCTGGTCGCGGCGCTGGGGAAAGTCAGCCAGGTATTCGGGAAGTCCTAAGTCCAACGTCCAATGTCGGGACTTCGGACTTCGGACTTTGGACTTCAACGGCATGGATGAGTTGAACCAGTTGAACGAGCTCTACCAGGAAGTGATCCTGGATCACTACCGCCGGCCGCGCAACTTCGGGACGATCGAAGAGGCGGACCGCCGCGCGATGGGCCATAATCCGCTGTGCGGAGACCGGCTGGCGCTTGCGTTGAAAATGAAAGGAGACGTGATCGAAGACATCCGTTTCCAGGGGGCCGGATGCGCGATCTCGACGGCGTCGGCGTCGATGATGAGCGACGGCGTGAAGGGCAAGACCCACGCCGAGGCGGAGGCGATGTTTGAAAAATTCCACGCGCTCGTGACGGGCAAATCCAACGGCGGAGCGGACGCGGGAAAATTCGCCGCGTTCGCCGGGGTCAGCGCGTTTCCGGTCCGCGTCAAGTGCGCGACCTTGGCATGGCATACGCTGAAAGCCGCGCTGGAAGGCATGAACAAGACCATTTCAACCGAGGATTAGGAGGACACCGATGGGACCCATGTATCCGTCCGAAGCCGTGAAACCGATGCGTGAGGAACTGACCGCGGTCGGATTCGAAGAGCTCATGACGCCCGAGGAGGTGGACCGCGCCGTCCGGCCATCGAAGGGCACGACGCTCTGCTTCATCAATTCCGTGTGCGGCTGCGCGGCGGGCAGCGCGCGTCCCGGCGTCGGACTGGCGCTCCAGCATAAGGTGATTCCGGACCGTCTCGTCACGGTCTTCGCGGGCATGGAGCGGGAAGCGGTGGAGCGGGTGCGGCAGCTCCATGCTTCCGCGGCGCCGCCGTCATCTCCTTCGATCGCGCTGTTCAAGGACGGCGAAATCGTGCGCGTCGTGGAGCGGCACGAGATCGAAGGCCGCGGCCCTCAAGAGATCGCCCAGCTTCTGGCGAAGATCTTCGATCAGCACTGCGCGCGCCCCGGTCCTTCCATCCCGCCCGAGCAGTTCGCCAAGCTGGCGCACGTCAAGATGTGCGGATCGAGCATTCCGAGACTCGCATGAAAAGCCACGAACCGATCGCCTTGAAGCGCGAGGTCGAAGCGATCCAGATCCCGTACGGGGACAAGATCAAGCTGTCCGCCGGGATGACGGTGGAAATCTATCAGGTGCTCGGCGGCAACTACACCGTCATCACCGAACGCGGCATGATGGTCCGCATCGACGGGAAGGACGCGGACGCGATCGGGCAACAGCCGGCCGCAGCGCTCCCTTCGGTCCAGCTCGTTCCCGGCCAGATTCCCGACAAGGACCAGATTGGGAAGCTCGTCATGGACCAGCTTCGCACGTGTTACGATCCCGAGATTCCCGTCAACATCGTCGAGCTCGGTCTGGTCTACGAAGTGAACGTGACCGAGCACCCCGGCGGAGGCTACCGCGCCGACGTCAAGATGACGCTGACCGCTCCCGGCTGCGGCATGGGAAATGTGATTTCCATCGAGGCGGAGGACAAGATCCGGTCCATCCCCGGCGTGAAAGAGGCCAAGGTCGAAGTGGTGTGGGACCCGCCGTGGGACCGCAGCATGATGTCCGACGCGGCGAAGCTTCAGCTCGGGATGTATTAAGACCCTATCTCAGTAGGCATCGTGGCCGCGGTGACGGCGCGGAGGGCGCGGATGCAAGGAGCGCCGACGCAAGCGTATTGACGGAGAAATACGCTG
>JACQVR010000128.1 GCA_016209705.1 Planctomycetota bacterium | reverse complement strand
GAATAAACAAAGGATCGATTTCTGGTGGAAGACTTGAACCGCCAAAGCGGCCAAACCGCCAAAAGGCTCGCCAAAAGAGACCCCGATGGCGATTTGGCGTTTTGGCGGTTGATCAAAAAAAGAGCACTTATTTTTTCACGAGCCCTATATAGCTCCAATGCGGATCGATGTATTTCTTACCTTCCCTGACGGCGGCTATTCCTTCTTGTCCTCCTTGTCTTTTTTGTCCTCCTTGTCCTTCTTGTCGTCTTCTTTCTTCTTCGCGTCCTCGTCTTCCTTGGGTTCGGGAATCAGGCGCGTGCGGACCTTTTCCAGGCAGTTCGCGTGGTCCTTGTCGTCCGCGTTCGCGCAGGCGGGCTTCTGCGAGGCGGGGCCCTCAAGGCGTTTCCACGTGATCCGGCAGCGATGGGTGTCGATGGCGCCCGCCAGGAGTCCGGCTTTGTGGCCGCGCCACCAGGAATCCCATTCCTGCGCCTCCTCCTCCTCTCCTCCCGTGGTCGCCTTGAGCGTGGCGTTGCACGCGTCGACGAGCTTCTTGTCCTCGGCCGCCGCGCTGCCGAACCATCGAGCCGAGTCGAACGAGCGCAGGAAACCGATGAGCGGAGGAACGGAGGAGGCGCTGCCGATGCGGCCGACGGCTTTGAAGATCTCGGGCAAGAGCGTGCGCGTATCGGAATCGCCCGCCCGGTCGATCAGTTTGTTGAGCGGGGCGGCGGCGGACTCGTAGCCGAGTTTTCCGAGGGAGTCGATCACGGCGGCCGCCACGACGTGTCGCTAGAGGAGGGGGGGGCGGAGGGCGCGGGTGAGCACCTCGACCGAAAGGGGGTGATCGAGGGTCCCCAGGCAGAAGGCCACCTGGGCCGCCCCTTCCTCGTTCGGCCACAACAGGTAGCGGGACAGGACGCGGATGGTCTTTTCGTGCCGGGTGGTGGCGAAATCCTTGACGGCCTGGATCTGGGCGGACTCCAGATTCGACGCGATGTCTTTTCTGAATTTCTCGTAGGCGGCGTCGGCTTGTTCGTCCGTCGCCGGGCCCGAGTCTTGCGGGGCCGCCGCCAGAAAAAACGCCAGCAAGAAGGTGCGCATACGTACCTCCGCGAGGATCTTTAATTAATACTCCAGCGGCGGATAAAAGTTGCAGGATGAGCGTCCGGAAATTCATTCTATGGGAAAATCGTTATAGGAATATCGGAACGCACCCTTTTTAGGAGACTGCATGATGAAGATCCTGATCCTCGCGCCGGCCGCCCTGGCGTTGTGGCTGGCTCCCGCCGGCGCGCCGAGCGTCCCCGCCTCCGCGGCGTCCGCCGCGGCCGACAAGTACGAGATCGACCCGGTCCATTCGTTCGCGCTGTTCAAGATCAAGCACTTCAATCTCGGTTATGTGTGGGGGCGGATCAACGGACCCGCCGGAGCGATCGTCGTCGATGAAGCCGACCCGTCGAAAAGCTCGGTCGAGGTGGAGCTGAAGGCCGAAAACGTCGACACGGCCAACGAGAAGCGCGATCAGCACCTGAAGGGGCCCGATTTCTTCAACGCGAAGCAGTTTCCGGCGATCACGTTCAAGAGCGCGTCGGTCAAGAAGACCGGCGACGCGACGTACGAGGTGACCGGCGACTTCACGCTGCTGGGGGTCTCGAAGAAAGTCACGGCGACGCTGACCCGCATCGGCGCGGGGAAGGATCCGTGGGGCGGAACGCGCGTGGGGTTCGAAGGGAGCTTCACGATCAAGCGCAGCGAGCACGGCATGAAGCACATGCTGGACGGCGTGGGCGACGACGTGCACATCTCGGTGGCGTTCGAAGGCGTCAAGAAGTGAGCACTCCGCTCATCTACGGCGTCGCGCTTCCGGCGCTGGCGGCCGGCGTCGTCTGGGGCATCGGGTGGCGCTTGTGGCGCCGGAGCGCGGAGCCGATGGCGGGCGGAGCGTGGTCGGGCGCCGCGGCCGCGGCGCGCGCCGGCGCCGCCGGCGCGTTCGCGCTGTGGGGGTGGCCGGGCGTTCCTCCGCGGCTCGCGGAAGGGTGGCTGCCGTTTCTGGCCGTCGCGGGTGGCGTGGCCGGGCTTGCGGCGAACCGCTGGCGGCGCGCGCGCCTCCCGCTGCGGGGCGTGATGGCCGCGCTGGCGGTGTGGGCGGCGCTCGGGCCGCGGCGCGCGGGGTGGCCGGCGGGAGAGGCGGTTGCCTGGCACGCGACGCTGATGGCCGGCGCGTTCGTTGTGCATGCCTCGATCGACCGCGTCGCGGCGCGCCGGCCGGGGCCGGGGATGGCGATGGCGTTATGGGTCTGGTGCGCCGGCCTGGCGGGCGCTCTGGCATTGACGGGCAGCTTGAAATACGGCCAGCTTGCGGGTCTTCCGGCCGCCGCGCTGGGCGCCGCCGCCGTCGCCGCGGCCTGGAAGCCGGCGCTGAGCCTGGCGAACGGCACGGCCTTCGTACTGGCGCCGTGGAACGCCGCGCTCCTGCTGTGCGGGTATTTCTATTCCGATCTTCCGGCGGCCGCGGCGATTCCGCTGGCGGCCGCTCCGCTGGGGTTGTGGTTCGGCGAGACAGCGGCGGTGACGCGGCGGCCCGCGTGGGCGGCGGCCGGGGCGCGGATCCTGGCGGTGGCCGTTCCGGTCGCGGTCGGGGCGGCCATCGCGGCGTGGCCGACGTTATTCCCGGCGCCCGGCCCCGAGGGACCGGATTACGATTACGGTTACGGGGGACCGATTCCGAACAACGTTCCGGCACACAGCGTTGTTACAATTAATTCTCAAAACTTTTTGTAACAGCGGGTCGGGACCGGGCGGCGACGAGGTCGGTAGGGCTCACACCGCCATATCCCTCAGGAACGCGGCGGCCTCCTCCGGCAGCACGGTGTTGATCGACATGCCGCTCCCCAGTTCGAAACCCGCCGGCGTCGTGAGCCGCGGAAGAATGTCGATGTGCCACAGGAAGTACTTCTTGTTCTCGTCGCCGCGCGGGACGGTGTTGATGGTAAGGTTGAAGTCAGGGTTCCGTAGGCCGGCGTGGAGTTTCGCCAACGCGGTTCCGAGAATGCGAGCCAGCGACATGAGGCGCGGGCGCTCGACTTGGCCGAACGAGGATAGATGCGCGCGCGGGAGGATGCGGATCTGAAACGCTCATGATCGGGCGATTCGACCACGATCTCATGGGCGCCGAAGCCGCCCATGCTATGGAAGAGCATGCCGTCCTCCAGGCGCCGGGGCGACGCCTCGATGGTCAGCGCGGGAAACTTATTCGGGAAGACGCGGACACGCCAGGGGCCATCGGCCCCAGGTCGCGCGGCGAAGATTTCCGGCGGCGCCATGCTCTCATGGCCCGGGCAGAAGGGGCATCGACCCGGCCCTTCAGGTTGATCGGCTGACCGCTCGGCGGCCGGTCGACGCGCTCGCTCCGGCGCGAAGATCACCCAGTCGTTGGTCGTCGGGTCGTACCGTAGGGTGGAACTCATTCCCAATATCTCCAGGTGCGAGGTCGCGATCTGCGTGCCAGGTTCGTCACATCGCAGGGTGCCGCAACACAACCATGACGCACAATCCGAACTCCAAAGCCAGCGGCTTCACGCCTCCTCTCGTTGATTCTCCGTACATGCATCGCCGGCCTCCTTTCGTCCAACGACGATCATTCAGCAATTGCAGCGCCATTCGTCTCGAAAGACTCCTCATGGCTTCGGGTGCGAGTTGCTCCGCTGACGCTTCCGCCTTCGGCATGCGCTTCTGGAACGGCGAGCGGGGTCTCCACACTTGTGAGCGGTCAAAGTTCATTTGTTGTCGAGGCACAGGAATTTCCCGCAGCGGCAGCGGATTCATACGCACTGGAGATAGTGTCCCAGTCGCCCCGATGACGGGCATTTCTTTTGCTGTTCTTTCCTTCGAGACAACTAGAAGGAGGTTTCATGAGTGGAACCTCGATCACGTCCGCGACCGTGGAGGCGCCCGTCCGCCGTGGCGGCATGGCCGCCGGGATTTGGCGGCTCGCGGATCCCAAGATCACGCTGGCCTCCATGTCCTCGATCTTCCTGGGAACGTGCCTCGCCGCGCGGGACGGTCCGATCGCCTGGGGATGGCTGGCCCTGACCGTGCTGGGCATTTTCTTCATCGAAGCGGCGAAAAACGCCTCCGGCGAGATCTTCGATTATGACTCGGGAGCCGATCCCGGGGTTGCGCCCGAAGATCGAAGCCCGTTTTCGGGAGGAAAGCGGGTGCTCGTCGATGGCCTTCTGACGCGCCGGCAAACCAAGGTCGTGGCCGCCGTAGGATTCCTCCTGGGGATCGCCATAGGTCTCTGGATCGTGGCGGTCCGGGAACCGCGCGTCTTGTGGGTGGGCTTCGCCGGGGTCGCATTGGCCTATCTCTATAACGGGGCCCCGGCACGGCTGTCGTACCGCGGGTTGGGGGAGCTGGCGGTGGGATTGGCCTACGGTCCTTTCATCGCGGCGGGCGCCTATCTCGTTCAGCGGAATTCGCTGTCGCCGCGCGTCGTCCTGGCGTCGATTCCGCTGGGCTTGATGATCGCCGCGTTTCTCTGGATCAACGAATTTCCGGATTATCACGCGGACCGCCGGGCCGGAAAGCGAAATCTCGTGGTGCGTCTGGGTCGCAAGCGCGCGAGCCGCGCGTACGTGGCGATCGGCGTCCTCACCGCCGTACTTTTGGCGATTCTGCCTCTATTCGGTCTGGGGTGGGGAGTGCTCTGGGGCCTGGCGTTCACGGTCTTCGCCGTTCCCGCGGCCGCCATTCTCTGGAAACATCACGAAACGCCGGCGCGCATCGTCCCCGCCCAGGCTTTGACGCTCGCGGCGTTCGTGGCGCTGGCGCTCGGCATGGGGATTGGTTCGTGGATCGGCTGACCGCTTTCCGGCGGAATGCCCGAACGGAAATCGGCAACCTTTTCACCGAAAGCATCCTCCGCGCGCTGCCGCCGCCATCCGTTTTTCCAGCCAACGGATGATGTCGAGTGACGTGATCACTCCGATGATCCGGCCGTCTTTCATGACGAAGACATGATGTATTTTGAGTGCCGCCATCGTGCGCACCACCGATCGCAAGGACGCGGTCGGAGCGACCCACACCACGCGAGGCGACATGAATTCGGCCACGGTTGCTTTGTCGAACCCCTCAACGTGGAAGCTCTTGGCCGCAAAAACGGACTCACGGGTCCGATTCCCTCGCTTCTTCTGAAGTTCGATCACCGGTCGTTCCAGGATACGGTTCTGCACCCGGACCGCCATGTCCCGCAACGTGAAAACCCCCACGGGTTGTCCGTGGCGATCCATGACTGGCGCCCCGCTGATCCGGTGGCGCAAAAGGAATGCAGCCGCATCCCGGATAGTCGCGTCTTCGACCAGCGTTCGCACCGGCCGGCTCATCACATCCTTCGCGCACGCCGGCGCCTTCATACGGTGGCCTCCTCTGCCGGTCGGGAGAGGTGGGTCGTCGTTGGCCGGCCCACCTCTCAAGGAACCGACCTCATTTGACCTTGATGGACACCTTGTGAGACTTCGTCCCCGCCTGCTTCGGCAGCGTCACCTTCAGAATCCCGTTTCTTCACGGCGCCGCGCTCATCGCGGCGCCGGTATGGATCAAGCAAAGAGGATGCCAAAAGACCTCCTCGCGCCGCGCTTGCCGAGTGAGCAGATCGACCCGCAAAATTCCATGGTCCTACAGGCTCACGACAATGGAGGACGCGGCCTTGCCACGGAAAAAGGAGCATCGGCACGGGTGATGCGCGCAGCACCTTTTCCGTGACGCTGCCGAAGGCCCACCGGGAAACGCCGCTACGGCCATCCCATGTCGTGGCACCATCGGATGAAGGCGAAGAGGTAGCGCATGTCCTTGTTGACCGTGGAGAGCCGCACCTCGTCGTTTTGGCGCTTGAGCCGGTAGCCAATCAGGGTCCGCTTTTCCATCTGCTCAAGCGGCGCGCAACTCAGGGAAAGCGCGCCGATCTTCCAAGGGGCGGGGCCCATCCTTTTGGTGCTCACGCAGCGGTGGCCACGGTCGCGGGGACCGTCTAAAATGCGCCCGCTTCTTCGTGCCGAAAGGGCCCGTAGCTCAACGGTCAGAGCAGGGGACTCATAATCCCTTGGTTCCGAGTTCGAATCTCGGCGGGCCCACTTCGACTCGCCCGCCCATTCTCGATTTGCGATATTCGCTCCACTCGATGAGTTCGTGCAAGGCGACGGTTCCGACGACGCACGCGGCTCAAGAATGGGCGGGCTCGCTCAGTGCAAGCAGTACGTCTTAACAGATTTGTCGCATTCCCCAGCGGTGGCCGCCCCGTCGGACCGGGCCGATCGCGACCTTTCTCAAGGCCTCCCTACGGCTCATCCCTTATCCGGAGACTTGCGGGGCATCCAAAACCTCTCTGACTTTGCGTGCCAGAGCTTGCAGCGAGAACGGTTTTTCCAGAAGGGAGGTTCCCGGCTCCAGAACTCCTTGATGGACGATGGCGTTTTCCGAATAGCCGGACATGTAGAGCACCCGAATCCCCTTCCGGACCTTCCGGATTTGCCGAGCCACTTCCGGTCCGTTCATCTCCGGCATCACGATATCCGTCAAGAGAAGATCAATGGGCCCGGGATGCGTGATCGAAATCTTGATCGCGTCTTCTCCGGAGCCCGCCTCCAAAACCGTAAACCCCCTCATCCGAAGCACGCGGCAGGCGAACCCCCTCAGAGCATCGTCGTCCTCCAGAAGAAGAATCGTCTCGGAGGCCTTCGAATAAGACCGGGTTTCGGTCGAAACGACTCGTGACGCTTTTTCATCGCGCGCTTCAGGGAGGTAGACTTTGAACGTCGAGCCGCGCTTCGGTTCGCTGTACGCCCAAATATGGCCCCCGCTTTGCTTGATGATTCCATAAACCGTCGCCAGCCCTAGACCGGTCCCCTTGCCTTGGGGTTTGGTCGTGAAGAAAGGTTCGAAGAGGTGTCCCATCGTTTCCTTGTCCATCCCCGTTCCCGTATCGCTCACGATCAGGACGACGTGGTATCCGGGGACCACGCCGACATGCCGGCCGGCATATTCCTCGTCAAGAAATACCCTTCTCGTTTCGATCGTGAGCTTTCCGCCCTGCGGCATCGCGTCTCGGGCATTGATCGCCAGGTTCATGATGACCTGCTCCATTTGACCCGGGTCCACCTTGACGCGGCCGCCTTCCGGGGAGAGTTGCAGCGACAGGGTCACATCTTCGCCGATGAGCCTTCCCAGGAGCATTTGCATCTCCTGGACCGACTCGTTGAGATCGACCACTCTTGGCTGAAGCACCTGTTTGCGGCTGAAGGCGAGAAGCTGCCGCGTGAGGCGCGCGGCGCGCTGCCCGGCCTTCTTGATTTCCTCGATATCGCTTCGCACGGGATCGTCGGGTTTGATCTGGCCGAGAATCAGGTCGCTGAGTCCGAGGATCGGCGTGAGGAGATTGTTGAAGTCGTGCGCGACGCCGCCCGCGAGGCGCCCGACCACTTCCATGCGTTGCGCCTGGCGAAGCTGGTCCTCCAGGTTCTTGCGCTGACTCAGATCGAGGACGAAACCCACGCCCCGATCCATGCCGCCTTCGAACGCGGCGAAGCCGAGAAGGACGGGGAAGGGGCTGCCGTCTTTCCGTAGGTATTCCTTTTCGTACGGCGTCACCGCGCCCTTCGTTTTCAACTCCTCGACGGCTCGGGCATCCCGTTCGAGGTATTCCGGCGGAGTCATGGCCTTCCAATCCAGCCGTCCGGCGCGGAGGTCTTCCGGGGTATAGCCCGTCATCTTGAGAAACGCGTCGTTGGCCTCGACCACCTTCCCGTTCAGATCCCAAAAGAAGATCCCCGCGATGTTGGAATCCACGATCCGGCGCAGGCGGCTTTCACGCTCCCGCACCGCCTCCTCGGCCTTCTTGCGGCGCCTCTGCTCGTCCGCTTCCCGAAGCGTCCGTTCGACGGCCGAGGGAAGGCGGCGCAGATTGTCCTTGAGCACGTAGTCCGCGGCCCCTTCCAACAGGCACTGAACGGCCGCGTCTTCTCCGATGGTCCCCGAAACGAAAATCACCGGCGTGTCCGGATGCCGCTCTCGCGCGAGCTTGAGCGCCAGTTCTCCGTCGAACCCCGGAACCTTGTAATCGGCCAGGATGAGATCGTAGCGACCGGAATCCAACTGCCGTTCGAAGGCTTCCCGAGTGTCCGCGACGACGATCTCGACGTCCTTCCACACGCGGATCAAGCAGTGGCGGATGAGCTCGGCGTCATAAGGGCTGTCTTCCAGATGCAGCAGACGTAGCGTGTCGTTCATCGAGCCTCCTCCCTCGAAGCGGCCGTCGGAGAGGCGCTCTTGTCGGGCAGCGTGAAGTAGAACGTCGCGCCCTTTCCCACCTCGCCTTCGCCCCACACGCGCCCGCCGTGCTTTTGGACGATCCGTTGCACGAGCGCCAACCCGACTCCCGTCCCCTCGAACTCCCGCGCGGAGTGGAGTCGTTGAAAAACCCCGAACAGCTTGTGCGCGTATTGCATTTCGAATCCCACGCCGTTGTCGCGAACGAAATAGACGGTCTCCGAGCCTTCTTTTCGCGCGCCGATCTCGACGATCGCCGGATTCCGGTCGCGGCTGTACTTGATGGCGTTGGAAAGCAGGTTGGCGAAAACCTGCCGGATCATGGCCGCATCTCCCTGCCCGGCGGGAAGGTTGTCCATCCGCAGCTCCAGCGGGCGGTCCGGCGTCAACGGGCGCAGCTCCGCGAACACCTCCCTGGCCATTTTCCCCATGTCGATCACGGCCGTCTCGACGGTCTTCCGGCCCATTCGTGAAAAAGCCAGGAGGTCGTCGATGAGCTGCCCCATTTTGCGGGTGTTGTCTTTGATGACATCCAGGTACCGCCGCCCGTTGGCATCCAGCCGGTCCGCGCAATCCTCGATCAACATGAGCGAATATCCGTCGATCGCCCGCAGCGGCGCCCGGAGGTCGTGCGAGACGGAATAAGAGAAACTCTCCAATTCCCGCGTCCGTTCCCGCACGCGCGCTTCGAGTTCGTCTTTCGCCCTCGCCAGGGCTTCATCCCTCGCCTGAATCTGGGAAAGCATGGTGTTGAACCCGTCGATGAGGAGGCCCAACTCGTCGCGGCTCCGACCCTCCACCCGAACGGAATAGTTCTTTTGGACCGCGACCGCTCGGACGCCCTCCGCGAGGCGCATGACCGGATCCGTCACGACCTTGCCGAGCTTTCCCGACATGAAAAGGATCGCCAGTCCGGCGCCCACCAGCACCACGCCGACTATTCCGACGTTCACGCCGAGCTGATTCCATAACGGCGACAAGTCGGAGCGGATGTGGAAGGTTCCCACTCGTTCTCCGCCGGACCACAACGGCTGAAAGATCAGAAGTTCACCTCCCTCGAACCTCCATCCGTCCGCGGCGGGAGCCGCCGGAATCTCCGCGGCATCGGCTCCATCGCGCCTATAGTGGGCGAAAAGCCGCCCCTCCTTGGAGTACAGGGCGGCCACCCGGATCTGGCGCTCGGCTTTGAGCGAACCGACGATGAGGGCCGCGCTCTCCGCTTGGTTGAACTCCACCGCCGCCGTGGATTGGTCTGCAACGATCTCCGCCATGATTTGAAGCTGCTGGACCAGGGCCTTGCGCGAGGAGATCCACTGATACGTCAGAAAGACGGCGCAGGCTCCCAGGACCGCCACGCCACTGACGAGAAAGATGATGGTTCGAAGCTTGGCCCGGACCGGCATGTCCCGCAGCAGGTTCCAATAAGGCATGATTCTCCCGTAAGAAGGTCAAGGCAATGAGCATGCCACCGCAACCTTGCCAAGGAAGCTACAACCCGTCCGACTCCAGCGGCCTGCGGCCGCTTCCGCTCAGGGTGTTACCGCCTCCCGGCGGAGGGGGCCTTCACCACGCCCGTCCCCTGGAATCTTGCTCGGCGGCCAAGTCGCCCAGCAAGGATTCCACAACCGAGCCCCGCTCTTTGCTGTGAAAGGGCGGGGCGATTGCTGCTACTCCGTCTTCACGAGCGTCGCCGCTTTCAGCAACTTGGCATCGATTTTCAACCGAGCCTTCTCGGCCGCCTGGGGATTCGCTTCGAGTTTCGGTTTGTCGTTCTCGATCAGGATGTTCAGGGCGCCCCCCGCCCGCGCGAATTCCTCCTCTTCGCCCACGGTCAGAACGGGCCAGTCTCGAATGCGCTCCAGAATTCGAGGGACCCGTTCTTTTTCGGATCGCGCGACGAAGAGAATGTGACAGCGCTGAATGTCGGATGGCTTGGGAAATCGAAGGATGGCGAACGCGCGATTCTTCACGGTTTTGTTCTTGAGCGCGTCTTCGAGATCGCCTCCGAAAGGATCCTTCCCGACGACGCCGATCGTGATCGGCGACTCGGGACGCTCGAACGCCTCCGCCGGCCATTCCACGTATTTGGCGAAGTTGTAGAGGAACCCGGCCTTGAGGACGTATTCCGGAAGGGCTTCAGGCTGCTGCGGCCGATCCTGAACCGCTGAAAGCTCAATTCCGCAGAGGCAAAGAAGCGCCATCCGCTCGACGAACCCACGGAACCCAGCTTGCCTCCGCCGCATGCTCGGCATCAGAACCGCCCGGTCAAGCTGAAATAGACGCCGCGCTGAATCTCGTTCTGCCCGAAATCCCCGTCGAATTCCGGATGAGAAGCGTGAACGAGGTTCTGGCCGACGAGGGAGGCTTCGAGGCCGCGCGCTTCGTCGCGCCAGGCCAGGCGGAGGTCCGCCTCGATGTACGAACCGATGTCGAAGTCGGACAGCGCGCTGACGTATCGGACCATGACGTCCAGCGCGAAGGCCGACGAAAGATCCATGGCCGAACGAAGCCACACTTGATGCCGGGGATTTTGTCGTTCCTCGTCTTCGGTGCTCGTATCGGTGCTCTCCGACGTGGGATCGAGGTTCATCCGAAGATAGGTGTAGTTCGCCTGGAAAAGCCACCAGGAAGCCGCCTGAAGGTTTGTCGCCAGCTCCACCCCCCACGTCTGCGCCTGCATCTCGTTTTCGGGCCTCAGCGGAAAGACCGCGTGGGGCGGTGGAGGCGAGGGCTCGAAGAACGGCGTTCCGGCCTCGGTGGAGGCCAAATGGTCATAGCGGTTGTAAAAAAGAGCGAAATCCAGCGAAAGAGGATCCGCGGGCCGGACGCGGTACCCGACTTCGTAGGCAAAGAGAACCTCGGACCGGAAGTCCGGGTTTGGGAGAATCGACACCAGCGTCGGCGGAGCCGTCGGGATGACTTGAATGTTGAGGCGGATGTCGCGCTCGAAGAGGGACGGAGTCCGGACCGCCCGAGAAACGGACGCCCAGGTCATGTGGCGCTCCCCGGCATGCCACGCCAGGCGGGCGCTCGGCTGATATTCGAAAC
Source organism: Planctomycetota bacterium (assembly GCA_016209705.1). Classification (GTDB taxonomy): domain Bacteria; phylum Planctomycetota; class MHYJ01; order MHYJ01; family JACPRB01; genus JACQVR01. The sequence goes on along the minus strand of JACQVR010000128.1, from coordinate 52,203 downwards.
CGGAATAATCGTTATGTTCGAACTTGGAGCCGAGCGTCAGGCGCAGGCGGTTTTCAATCAGTTGAATTTCATCCTGGAGGAAGGCGCTGACGATGTCGTCCGTACGGCGTTGCGGATCGGACTCCACCACGGAGCTTCCGCGCAGATCGATGCGGTGGATCCGATACCCCAACCCCCAACTCACGTCATGGCCCTCGAAAAGGCGGAAGCGATGTTGGGAATCGAAATCCCCCGTGTGGAGCAGGTCGCGAAAGAGCGTCTCCGAACGGAATACGTGGTCGTAATAAAGCTGGATCGAGAGATCGGAAGCGGGATCGAACTGATGCTGCCAGCGCAGGAGGAGATCTCCTCCGCGAAGCTCGGCGCGTTCGTTGAAACTTTGCGAGAACGGCGCCGACAGGCTTATGGCGAAAGCCTGCACCTGCTCCTGACCGTCGTAAAAATCTCCTCGAAAGACCCAGCGATCCTGTTCCCCGGCCTTCCAATCGGATCGGAAACCGGTCCGAGCCATCCACCAAGCGTCATGGGCGCGATGATCGGGATCATCGCCGTCGGCGGCCGCGTCACGGCCGAAATACTTGGCGTAGACCCGCAGGTAGAGATCTTCCGCGGCTTTGAAGCCATACCGGGCGCTTCCGAAGACCCGCTCTTCCGTTCCGATGCCTCCGGTGACCACCGCGCTCTGAGTTTCCCGGGCGGGCTTGGTGATGATGTTGATCACGCCGTTGACGGCGTTCGTTCCCCAGAGAGATCCCCCGGGACCTCGGACCACTTCGATGCGCTCGATGTCTTCGAGAAAGAGATCTTGGACGTCCCAGAAGACGCCGGAATGGAGCGGAGAGTAGACGCTGCGGCCGTCGATCAGGACCAAGAGTTTGTTCGCCAGGGTGGAGTTGAATCCTCGAGCGCTGATCGCCCACGAACTGGACGTGGCCCGCGCGACCTGAAGGCCGGGGACCGCCCGGAGCGCCTCCGCGACGCTGGTGGCGCCGCTCCGCTTGAGGTCCTCGCCGCGAATGATATAGACCGCCGCCGGCACTTCCTGAAGAGGTTGTTCCTTCTTGCCGGGACTGATGACGCGGACTCTCAACAGATCCTCGATATCGATCTCCGTCACGTCGCGGGCTTGATCCTGGACTTTGGCCGGTTCCTGGAGGGCAAACGCTCCCGGCAGGAGGGAGGGCCACAAGGAGAAGAGGAGGAACGAAAGAGACTCGGTTGGGAGAAAGGTCTGGGGATTCACCTGGATCGCTCCTCGCCGCTGAATGGGGTCTTGTTGATGAGCAACCAATACATGCCGAGCTGCTTCGCGGACTCCAGAAACTTGTCGAACGCCACCGGCTTGACGATATAGCTGTTCACGCCGAGGCGATAGGTCTCCAGCAGGTCCCGGTCCTCGCGGGAGGACGTCAGCACGACGACGGGGATGATCCGGGTGCGTTCGTCCGATTTGATCCTCCGCAGGACTTCGATTCCATCCACTTTGGGGAGCTTGAGATCGAGGAGAACCAGCTTCGGTCCCTTTTCCACCGAACGGTGGGAATAGCGACCTTGGGCGAAGATGAAGGCCAGCGCTTCCGCTCCGTCCTCCACATGGAGGATGTTGTTGGCCAGGTGGTTCTTCCTGAGCGCGCGGATGGCCATCTCGGCTTCCTGCGCGTTGTCCTCGACGAGCAGAATTTCGACCTCATTGAGTTCCGACATGCGGCCCTCTCTCCGTAGTCATTTCATCCATGAGCACCCAGTGCATTCCCAGGGCCCGGGTGACCTCGGCAAGCCCTTGTAAGTCGATCGGCTTCTGGAGGTACTGGATCACGTGCAGGTCGTCGCTTTCGGAGATGTCCTTTTCATTCCGGGAAGCCGTCAGAATGACCACCGGCAAAAATCGGGTCTTCTCCATCGACCTGAGGCGGCGCAAGACCTCCATGCCGTCGACTTTGGGGAGTTTCAAGTCCAGGAGCGTCATGACCGGAAGATCGTCCGTGTCCCGACCGGCGAAGCGGCCCGTGCCCGAGAAAAAATCGAGAGCTTCCACGCCGTCATGAGCCACGACCACCTCGTTCAGAATCCGGTTCTTCCGTAACGATCGAAGCGTCAGCGCCTCGTCGCTGGGATCGTCTTCGACCAGCAGGATGACGTTGCCTTTTGCCATGCGTCCAGGCCGAACCTCCGATGTGTCCCATAGCTGGGACATATATAGGGAACTCCAAAAGACTATCTTATCCGATCCGGTAAATGCAACCTGAACGATCAAATCCCTGCGGCGCTTCGACTCCCCGCCTCTGGGGATGTCACCACGTCCTCCGTCGGAGTCCCCTCCGCCTCTCCCCTGGATGAGCGCGAAGGAGATTGACTTCGGGACGTGGGACGTATTCGTCGGGCGCGGTGCTTAGCCTGCCACATGGGCAGCCAGCCTCGACGCCTATTGGTCTGATATCGTAACCTTTGAAAAATAAAAGATTGTGGTGGACTTGGCCGTGATGGTTGGCGTGCGTCTTGCTGTTTCCAAATGTGTACGCTCGAATAGGATAAAAGGAGGGGATTGGAATGAGATTGATCCCATGGAAAGGCAAGCGTCAGGCCGATCTGGCGCGCGACGGCAGCGCGATTCTTCCGTCTCTAGCTTCTCTTCGCCAGGAGATGGATCGATTGTTCTCACGGTTCTTTGACGACCCGTGGGGGGTATTCGACACGTCCCTCGCCTCCTTTTCCGGATGGACCCCGACGCTCGATGTGATCGACGGAGAGAAGGAGGTCCGGATCCGCGCCGAAATCCCGGGCGTCGAACCCAACGATGTCGAGGTGTCGATCAGCGGCAATACCTTGACGATCTCGGGCGAGAAGAAGTCCGAGCGCGAGGAGAAGGGCAAGGACTTCCATCGGTCCGAGCGGCACTTCGGCTCGTTCCGCCGGAGCGTGCCGCTGCCCGACGGAGTGGACGCCGAGAAAGTCTCCGCCGAATACGCCAACGGCGTGCTCACTATCCGCCTGGCGAAGTCGAAGGCCGCGGCTCCGAAGCGGATCGCCGTCACGAAAAAGTAGCGTTCCGCAAGGAGGGGGCGCCGAGACCATGCTCGGCGCCTTGGAGCCCGGCGGAGGTCCCGAGATGAAGGCGCTTTTCGTTTTCGGCTGCTGGCTGCTGATCTTCGCGGCGGCGGCCGCCGCCTTTTTCGGGCTCATGCTCGGCTGCGTCTCCTGCATCGCCCGTTCGTAGGTGAGCGAAGGAAGTCTGCAAGCCGTCAAAGGACTCCGCTTCCGTTTTTTTTCAGCTAAAATATTCCCTCGGCCGTCGCCTTTTATTGCAGATGAACGATGTAGAAGTCGCCTTTCGGGACTTTCACAGCGCGCCAAACTCCAGGACCCTCCTGAACCTCCTGCGCCGCTGCCAGCGTCCCGTCTACAACCTGTGCTATCAGGCGCTGGGGCATCCCCAGGATGCCGAGGATGCCGCTCAGGAGGCGCTCCTTGAAATCGCGCAAGGCGCTGCGCAGCTCCGAGAGGTCCGGGCGTTCCGACGATGGATCTACCGCGTCACCGTGAACACGGCGATCGACCACAGGATGAAGCGCGCGCGGCGAGCGGCGCGTGAAAATGAAAGGCTGGCGAGCGTGAAACCTTCCCCTGACCCTTCGCAGGCGGAGCTTCGCGAGGCGCTCACCACCGCCCTCGCGAAGCTGGACGACGAGCTTCGCTGTCTCGTGGTCGAGCATTACTTCGAAAAAGCCACGCTGGAGGAGCTCGGACGCCGTCACGGGTGCTCCCCGAACGCGGTCTGGAAGCGCATCGAACGCGCCAAGGAACGCCTGAAACAATCGCTGGCCGGCGCCGGGCTTGCCGTGGCGGTTCCTCGAGTGGACGGCGCCCTCGAATCGATCCTGCCGGTCGAGGTCGCGCCCAATCTGATTCTGGAGGCGGTGGTCGCAAAGGTATCCATGGCAACGTTAGCGGGAGGAATCATCGTGGGGACAAAGACAGCCCTTTCGGCCGCAACGATCGTAACAGGCATGATCTGCCTCTTTCTCGGAACGGCGGGCGGCATGCTCATTCAATCTCGCCGCTCCGAAAGTGCGGCGCCGGCCAAAGACGTGCACGTGAAACCAACTGTTTCGGATCGCGCGCCTCAAGCGCTTGAAAAGCGGGTCCGAGAGATGGAACAACAGCTTCTTCTCAAGGAGGAAGAGCTTGCCCGAACCCGTGCGGAGCTGAAGGCGGCTTCGGAAGCCGGAATTGTTCCTGCCGATAAAGAACGAACCGCCAAACCCCCATCGAAAGAGTCGTTGGCCCATCGCCTCGTCAAAGTCTTGAATAAGCTGCGCGGGCGGCACGTGGATACCCTTCCCCAGGACGAACGAATTAGCGTCACGCGCGACGCCGCCGAATTTACGAACTTTCTGATCGGGTTAGAGGCCATGGACCCGAAGAATCCGCTGGCTCTTCTCCAAAAGGCTGAAGGGCGGACGTATTTGACCGAATTTCTGGATGCATTGTGCTCTGACGGCGGAAATCCCCTGAATGACGCGCAACGCCACGCGGTTCGGAACCTTCTCGATCAGGCGGCTCATGAGTTCGCTTCCATGAACAACCCTTCTCCGCTTGAGATCCACGTCGTTAAGGGGAGACTCGAAACACGAATCCAAGATCAACTCCAGACCCTCTTAGCCCCGGACCAATTTAAGGCCGTGTCGAAGGAATACGAAACATGGAGTCTTTTCCCGGGAGGACCGAAGTCCGTCTCAGAAACAGGTGTCGGCGGGGCCACGACACCCGCGGAAGCCGCGGTACAAGTCTCTCAATACTGGAGCAGTAATCTGCGCGTCAGCGAAAACCAGGTGAGCGTCTTGGCCAACCAGTTCGCCACCGACTACGCCCAGATGAACCGTGAATTGGAGTGGCGCCATGGAGCGCAGGCGGTTCAGGATTACTATAACCATGTTCCCTCCGGTACAGAAACCCAAAGGAACGCCTACTCCAACATCGAGTTGAGTATCCTGGAACTTCAACTGAAATATGAGAAGGCGCTGCTCCAGACTTTGGGGCCCGATCGGGAAGCGGCGATCCAAGACATGTCAACGACCCTGGTGAGAATTGGCAACCTGAGATGACCGCGATCCGTCGGGAAGCCCAAGGGCATCTTGCGGTCGGAGCGGCCCAAAAATAGGCTCATGGAAGCGCGCCGGAATATCTCGCGAGGCGGCGAGAATTCCTAGCCGACCCCCGCCAGGCTATCGCTATAATATTCTTGTCGGTTCCCAGGGGCACTCCACTTCGGACGGGATCCCAGGACGCGAGAAAAATGAGCCGGAACCCGTTGTCAGCGCCGCGGACCATCTTGGTCGTCGATGACGATCCCGCGGTCCGAAATCTGGCCCTCAAGTGCCTGAAGTCTCAAGGCTTCGACGTACAAGAAGCCGCGGACGGGGTGCAGGCTTGCGAATCGGCCGAAGCGAACCCGCCGGACCTGGTGCTCCTGGATTTGCTGCTGCCCCGGCTTGACGGATACGGCGTCCTCCTGCGGCTTCGTTCGCATGAATCCACGCGGCCGATACCGGTCTTGCTGGTATCCGGCGAACCTGAGGCCGAGCAGGCCGACATCGGGCGAACGCTGGGCGCCGAGGGGTTCCTTCCGAAGCCGTTCACCTGTAGCGGCCTGGTCTCCGCGGTGGAATCCGCCCTCGTGCGCAAGGCCCAGCCCTGAGGAGGCTCCTCGATGCCCGTCGGCTCGGTTCCTCTCGGAGACTCCATGAAGGCGTCGGAGTGGCTGGTTTCCCGTTTGACTCGATTGAGGTTGGTCACAGAACGGGAGCTCGCCGACGCGCGCAAGGCCGCCGAGCGCAGGAACATTCCCTTGGAAGAGGCGTTCATCGCGCTGGGGTTGCTCACGGAAGATCAGGTGGGGATGTTGAAGGCGGAAGCCTTGGACGTCCCCTATGTCTTTCCGCATGTCGAATCGATTCCGCGCGATCTCGTGGCGCTTTTTCCTGCGGATGTCCTGCGGGAGCTCCCGGCGATTCCCCTGCTCCGCGAGGAGGGGCGGATCATCTTGGCGACGCCTGACGCGGTGAACTCCGAGACGAAGCGCCGGCTCGAGGAGCTCTGCGGCAGCGAGGTCGCCTTCTCGCTCGCGTCCGCCAGAAGCGTGGAACGCGTTCTGGCGAAACTTCTTCCCCTTGGCGAAAAAGAGGAGCCGGCGGCGCCCCGCGAGCCCAGCGCCATGAACCTCCTGTACGGACACCTCGCCCGCGCCCTGGCCTGTGGAGCGTCCGAGATCCGCTTCGAGCCTCAGGGTCAGGACATCAAAGTGCGATACCGCGTGGGCGGGCGGATGGAGGATCGAGCCGCGGAACCCGTCGCCTTGTTGTTTCCGCTGGTGTCCCGCTTTCGAGCGCTCTTCGAGGGACGCTGGCGTTCGCGACCCGGCTGCGAACTGGGGACGCTGACCACCCGAATCGGGCCGGCCGACGTCCGCCTGGAGGGAATCCTCCTTCCGACGCGCTCCGGGGAATCGATGCGCTTGAAGCTGAGTCGAGAGCGCCACGCCGCGGGATTCGACCTCGCCCGTCATCTGGGAAAGGAAGCGGCTTCCGTGGTGAGCCGGGTTCTCGCGCTGAATCGGGGAGCGATTCTGGCCGCTTCCACGGACGCGGATTTCGTGCGGTCGCTCTGCTATGGGCTCCTGAAAAAGATGAGATCGAGCGACCGCACGGTCTTGACGATCGAGCCTACCGTCTGGGAGCTGGAGCCGGGATTCCGCCAACTGGAGAGCGGAGGAATTCCCTTCGGGGAGGCGCTGGCGGCCGCGCTGGCCTACGAGCCGGAGATCATTTATGTCGGTCATCCGCTGCAATGGCCGGGCGAAGTGGCGGCCGTACTGATGGCCGCGACGTCCCGTCTGGTCCTGATCTCCACGTCGGATCCTTCTCCGGTCGACGCGCTGACCCGTTGGTTGGAATCGGGGGCGCCCGCATGGCTTCTGGCGCGGGTGCTGGGGCCCCTGCTCATGGTTCAGGGCGAGGAGGATGTCAGGATCGTCGAGCCGTCGGAAGGCGTGCGCCAGGCGCTGGAACGGAGGGCGCCTCCGGAGGAGATCCGCGCTCTCCTCCTCGAGACCAAGAACCGTTAAGAAATATTTGCTGAAAAGTTTTGCATGAACCGCCAAAACGCTAACCTGAATTTTCGTGCGCGCATTCGCGCGCACGAAGATTCAGGTTAGAGGATCATTCATGGACGTGGCCACGCTGTTGTTGTTCACCAAGGAAGTCTCCGGGTCGGACCTGCATCTTTCGGCTGGCGCCGTGCCGATGGTCCGCGTTCACGGAGAAATGCGGAAGTTGACGGCGCCCGACGGCCGGGAGCTGCCTCCGTTGACCGCGGAGGAGGTGCGCGCGCTGGTGTTCGATGTGCTCACGGACACGCAAAAAAGCCGTCTCGAAGCGGACAAGGAGCTTGATTTCGCGATGTCGATCGGAACCACGGCCCGCTTTCGAGGGAACGTCTTCTTTCAGGATCGCGGCGTGGGGTCCGTCTTCCGCGTCATTCCCACGGAGATCAAGACGTGCGACCAGCTTGGGCTTCCGAAAGTCATCAAGGACCTCGCCGATCTGGAAAAGGGGCTCATCCTGTGCACGGGACCCACGGGCAGCGGAAAGTCGACCACCCTGGCGGCGCTGATCGACCATATCAACTCGACCCGGCGAGGACACATCATCACCGTCGAAGATCCCGTCGAGTTCATCCATCAACCCAGGCAATGCATGGTGAATCACCGGGAAGTGGGTCGCCATACCAAATCCTTCACGAACGCGTTGAGAAGCGCGCTGCGGGAAGATCCGGATGTCATCCTCGTGGGAGAGATGAGGGACCTGGAGACGATCGCTTTGGCGATCACCGCCGCCGAAACCGGCCATCTCGTGTTCGGGACGCTGCACACGTCGAGCGCGGCGAAGACGATGGACCGCATCATCAACGTGTTTCCCACGAACGAGCAGGCGCAGATCCGGGCCATGCTGGCGGAATCATTGCAAGCCATCGTGGCGCAGATCCTCCTGCCGCGGAAGGGGGGGAAAGGGCGCGTCGCGGCGCATGAGATCCTGGTCGCTTCCACCGGGGTTCGGGCGATGATCCGGGAAGGGAAGACGTTCCAGATTCCGTCGGCGATCCAGACCGGGGCGAAGTACGGGATGCAGAGCCTGGAGCAGTCGCTGAACAAACTGGCCATGGAAGGGGTCATCGAGATGGCCGAAGTGGCGAACCAGTTGGCGGCTCTCGGGCTGTCCAGGGAAGACGTCGCGGATCGGAGACTTCAGACGGCGGTGTCGGTGCCGGGGACGGCCGGCATGTCCCTCTCTCGCACGGGAACGGCTCCCCAAGGTGCGACGGGCATATATCAAAGACCGGGGCGTTGAGAGCGATACTTATGAACACGCAGGGTCTGGGTCCCATCGAAGAATACCTTTCGCGGATGTCCGATCTGGACGCCAGCGACTTGTTTCTGGCCGTGGGCGCGCCGCCTTCCGCCTCGGTGAACAGGCGGCTCGTCCCTTTGTCGGCCGCGCCGCTTTCGGAGGATGACCTTCGCACGCTCGCGGCGCCGTTCTTGAAGGAACGGACGGCCGAATTCGAGAAGAAGCCGGATCTCGATCTGGCCGTGGCGTTGGCGGGAAAGGGCCGCTTCCGCCTGAACATTTACCGCCAGCGGAACAACCTGGGAATCGTCGCCCGCCGCGTGAAGGTCGAGATCCCCACGATCGAGGGCCTGGGATTGCCTCCCGTGCTCTTGCGGCTGTCACTCGAAAAGCGAGGTGTGCTTTTCGTGACCGGAGCCACCGGCAGCGGCAAATCGACCACGCTGGCGGCCATGATCGATCATCGCAACCAATCGATGGACGGGCACATCGTAACCATCGAGGACCCGATCGAGTTCGTGCATCCCCATCGGAAATCGATCGTCACGCAGCGCGAGGTCGGCATCGACACGGCCACCTATTTGGACGCCCTGAAGAGCGCGCTGCGGCAGGCGCCCGACATGCTTCTGATCGGAGAGATTCGCGACCGGGAAACGGCGGAGGCGGCGCTGCATTTCGGCGAAACCGGGCATCTGGTCATGGCGACGCTCCATTCGACGAATGCCGCGCAGACCTTGGAACGGATCATGAACCTCTTTCCCGAGGAGGCGCACGCCCAGGTTCGGATGCTGCTGTCGCTCAACCTGGTCGGCATCGTGTCCCAGCGGCTGATCCCGACGTCGGACGGCCGCGCCCGGTTCGCCGCGTTCGAGGTGCTGCTTCCCACGCCGCGCGTGCGCGATCTCATCAAGCAGTGGGACATCGGGGGGATCAAGGTGGCCCTGGCCGACGGAGGAGAAGGCATGCAGTCGTTCGACGAGGCGCTGTACCGGCTCACGAAGGCGGGCCGACTGGCGTTCGAGGACGCGGTGCTGTACGCCGACAGCCCGAACGACTTTCGGTTGAGGTTCCGGCTCGAGAAGTCCGGCGAAGAGCGGCCCAGGATGGGATTGAAATAGAGTTTTCCGCTTTTACACCAGAGCGGATTCGGCGTCGAATGTGCAGACCATGAAGAAATCCTCGTGGCTGCCGCTCTTGATGTTCCTCGCCGGCAGCTCGCCGGGGCAACCTTCCACCTTCGATCTCGACGTCGTTGTCAGCGCGGGCAGCCCCTTGGATTGGCTCGCGGACATCCCGCGCCCCGTGCCGACCTTCGACCGGACCGCGGCGAAAGAATCGGACCGGGCGACCCGAGTCGAAGAACCGCCCCACATCCGAGCGCGCGATATCTTCTCGTTCGCGCGAATCACCACGATCGACCTGATCGGAGAGATTCCCTGGACCGTCATCCGACCTCAAACGAAACACGCGGTGGGCGCTTATCCGCCCGCCGTGACGGACGATGTTCTGTGGCTCGCTCTCGCCGTTTTTCTGCGGAAGCTCCTGCACCCGGTTCAAGTGAACGATTTGGAAGCGTTCGAATATCTGACCTATCTCGGAGAGCCGGCGCTGGCCGCCGCTGGAATGGCGACGTCGGAGACGGGGCTCCGGGAAACGATCCGGGCCTTGAAGAAGGCCGTCTCTCCTTTGCCGCCGTGGCCTCCCGAGGTTGAAGCGGGTGAATCTCCGCTCGAATCCATGATGCTCCGGTTGACGGTCGAAGATCTGGTGGTGGCGCACCCGTTTTCCTTCGACCAGAAGTTCGCCGGGCGCATCTCGCTCCTGGGGGACGAGCCGATTCCGTACGTCATTCGAGCCAGCCGCAGCCCGCATTCCTTCTTGCGCCGAAACGCCGCCGTCATGCTGGGCCGTTACCAGGATGCTCGCTGCCTCGAGCGACTTCGCGAGCTGCTGCGCGAAGAAACGGATCCTTGCGTTCTGGCCCGAGTGGTCGAGGCGCTCGCGCGCCGCCGCGACACGGCTTCCGCCGGGATCTTCAAGGGCCGGCTGCGGGGTGCTCAAGATCGATCCTTCGCGGCGAGTCTCATCCGGGGATTGGGACTTCTGGGGGACCGGACCGCCGTGCCGGCGATCATCGCCGTATGCGAGGGGGTCCCTCGCGATTTCGATATCCAGGTGACCGGATTGACCGCGTTGGCTCGGATCGCTCCGCCTCCGTCTCCCGACGTCGAGCGTTTTCTGAAACGGGTCGGGCTTCGCGTCCCCGAGGATCCCACGCCGCGGTACGCTCCCGTCACGCCCGATGCGGCGAATTCGCGGGAGACGCTGATCGGGCAACTGATCCACCTCGTGAAAGCCGCTCAAGGCGACTCGCCGTCCCAGGTGGCGCTCCTCCTCTCCGTGCACAAGGCGCGGAAGGATCTGGCCGAGCAAGCAGCGGCCGGGCGCCGCTTGTATCGGGGGATGCTCGCGCGGTTCAACCCTCAAGTCGTGTACGCGCTCCTGGAAATCCTGGCCCGGTTTGCGAAAGGCGTCGAGATCCTCCACGACATCGCCTCCGATCCGCGCGAAGACGTCGTGGTGCGCGTTCACGCGCTGATCGAGTTCGCGAAAGCGGATTCCGCGGAGCGAACAGAGCGCGTGCGCCAGTTGGCCCGCCTTGGCGAGGATCCGCCGGTGGCGGAGACCGCCTTCCGATTGCTCTGCTCCTATCAGCCGAAACTCGCCGGCGAAGCGGCGCGGGAACTGCTGGCGGAATATCGGCCCGACATGCCTGCCGCTCAAAAATCGGTTCTTTTGCTGTCGATGAAACACCTATCCCGTCGAAAGGAGATCCAAACGGAGGAGCTGATCGCCTTGGCGGAGGGAGAAATGATTCACCAGGAAATCGATCGGGCGCGCGGGAAACCCCCGAAGAACGACTCCGGAAACGGGATGTCCCCTAAATTCGAATTCAATTCGCCGGTGCCCTTGCTCGAACAAATCGCCATCGAGATCGGTCGTGACGCCGGTCCGGCCGGGCTGGAAGCTTTGACCGAGATCCTGAACTGCCGCGCTTCGCGCGCCCGCGGCGAGGCCGCGATCGGACTGGGAATGCTGCGGGATTCGAAAGCATGGCCGGCGCTTGTCGCGGCGTTGGACGACGAGGATTCGTGGGTCCGACTGATGGCGTACCGGGCTCTCAAGTACTCTACAGGGCGAGACCATCCCGCCGACTGGCTTTACGGCACCCGGGAATCCCGTGCGGCGGCCGTCGAGGAATACCGGAAATGGCTCAAGTGATTCTCGGTCTGGCGCTGACGGCATTCTCTCTTCAGGACGACACGCTGGCATCCCGGATCGAAGAGATCCTGGACTCGATGCGGTCGGGGCTTGCCGCCAGGGCGCGCGGCATGGCGGAACTTCTGGAACTGTGCCGCGAAAACCAGGAAGCCCGACCCTACCTGCGAGTTCGGTTGCGGAGCGAGAAGGACCCCCGTATCCGCATGCGCCTCCGCTACGTCGTAGGTTCGTACCTCGCGGACTTCCTGTGGAAGGTGAAGCTGGAGGGGGAGGTTCATCCGCACGCCTCCGCGTTCAATGGACGTACCTACCTGCAAATGTCGGATGGGGCCGTCATGGCGATTTCGGCGGAAACCGGAGCGGTGATGTGGACGGGACCCAAGTGGCCGCTCTGGACGGCTTCGCCGATCCTTTCCGAAAAATATCTGTGGGCATTCTGCGAGGGCCGGGATGGAAAGTCTTTCCTGCTCCAAGCGCCTCTGAGCGGGGCCCGGGACGCGTGGCGGTTCCCGGTCGATCCGGAAGGGGCTTGGCCGGGCGATACGATGGTGGTGCTGCGAAAGGACGACGGCATCCGGGGCCGGCGGGCCGACGCTCCTGGAACCGGTTGGAGGGCGCGGTTCGTTCCACCCTTGAAGGTGGCCCGAGCCGGCGGCCACTTGATGCTGTGGAACGGCACCCCCGAGATCGTCGCGCTTGACGTCGAGACGACCAAGAGGCGATGGACGCGCCCCTTCGACTGGGGGGTGAATTTCTTTGAAGCGAGCCAGGGCATTCTCTTGGCGCGCTCTGCCCGAGGTCGGCTGAGAGCCTTTGAAGCGGCGACGGGAAATATCATGTGGTCTCACGACCTGACGGACGATGCGGAGCGTCAATCTCCTTTGTGGCTGACGGACCGTTATATCCTTTCCATCGGAAGCACGACGGTCTGCCGAGACCTGCGGACGGGCGAGAAGCGTTGGTCCGCCGCGGTGCCTCTGTTTCAGTCGAAAAATCCTCCACTTCACGCGGTGATAGGCAATGCATTGGTGTGGGCGAAGGGCGACCACCTGGAAGGATTCGACTTGGATCGGGGAGCGGCCTGTTCAAATCAACGGATCGAATTCGGCGGATTGAAGGCCCTTGTCCCCGGAGCCGGTTCGAATTTCTATTCGCTCCACGCGGGCGGGACCGTGGTGGCGTGGCGCTTGGTCATCCCGTCTGTTCTCGATCGCTATCCAGGGTTGGACGGATGTGGGGCTGGTAACGAGCGCGACCAATAGTTCGCTCACTCTGACGGTAGGGACGACCTATTACATCCAGGTCCGGGCGATCAGCGGCCTGGGGTTGACGTCGCCGGTCTCTTCCAGCGACGGGGTCAAGGTGGTGGTGCCGCCGGCGGATGGCGGCGGTGGGGGCGGCGGCGGTTCGAGCGGCGGCTGCGGCTCCGGAGTGGCGAGCGGACCGGCCGTCACCGGCCTTTGGTTCGGGACGCTGACCCTTCTCGCCCTGGCGGCGGCCGCGAGGCCGGGGTGGAAATAGTCACGCTGGCCCCGCCCTTTCACGGAAAGGGCGGGGCTCGCTTCAACTCGACCTGCTTCGTTCGCAAAGCGACCGAAGGTGAAACTCGACTCGGATCACGGCCGCGCGCGCCCTCGGTCATGTGGACGCATCCCTTTCCGCGATCCGAATGTTTTTTCCGGGAACGGCCTAAGATTTTCCGGCCATCGCTGTCTTATATACAGTCCAGACGGTTGATCGCCGTCGAAGAGAAAATGCCGAACCCCAATACACGGAGGTCCCCATGTTGGCTCCCATGATGGTCCTCGTAGTGATGCTGAGCTCGCTGCTCCTAAGCCCCGCGCTTCCCGGGACGCATCGGCTCCGAACTTCCCCGGTGCCGGAATGCGTCGCGCAGGACGGCAAGATGGGGGATTTGAGGCAGTTGCGGCGCGAGCGGCGCCAGAAGGAGGCGCAGGTAGAGGCCCTGAAGAAAGGCAAGGACGCCAAGACCGAAGAGAGCCGGAAGAAAATTCAGGCCCTGGAAGCCGAGATCGCGGAAAAGGGAAAGACGATCCAGGATCTGGTGCCCAAGGTCGTTCAGGAACTGATCAAAGGCCTGAAGGCTGACGCCCAGGAGACCCGTGACCGGGCCGTCGCTGGATTGGCCGAAGTCGGATCCGCCGCGATCCCCGACGTGGAGGCCTTGGCCAAGTCCGGCACGCCGGACGATCAGGCGCGCGCCCAATCCGCCATCAAGCTGATTCGCAGTCTCGGCGTGGACGACACCGGGGTGTGCAAGCAGTGGGCCGCGGACGCGGAGGCTTCTTCGGAGTACGGCGAGGATCAATGGAGCGCCCAGCAAGCCTGCGGAGAGCCGGACACGGACGAGGATGGAGACGTGCCCACGGCGTGGGCCAGCCAGGATCCTGACGGAGGGGAAGAATGGCTCGAATTGACTTACAAACACGCCGTTCGTCCCGTTCGGGTCCGCGTCCACGAGACGTTCAACCCCGGCGCCGTCGTGAAGATCGAGGCGCGGGACGCCGAAAAGAAGTGGCACGTGCTTTGGAAAGGAAAGGATCCTACGGAGGACAGCCCCGCGTACTTGGACGTTTCCTTCGATCCGCCGAACTTCGTGACGCGCGTCATCCGGGTCACGCTGGATACCGAGGAAGTCGAGGGATGGAACGAGATCGACGCGGTTCAGCTCCTCGGCGAACCCGCGGGGGAATCCGTCGCCGCCGGGAAGAAGTAACGCTCGCCCCGCCCGTTTATCGGTCTTCTCTGAAGAACGTGCGGGGGCTCGCTTATGGAATTCCGGATCGGCGATCTTCGACCGCTGATCCGGAATTCCAGTGGGCGGGCGGGGTTTTCACCGTCGTAACCATCTAAAATTTGAATTCCACCGCGAGGTCCAGCTTCCACGCCGAATGGGCGGCGTCTCCGAAGACGTCTCCCGGCCGGAACAGCCCGAGATTCGCGGTCAGCCGTGTGGACGGCGAGGCCTGATAGTCCGCGGCGAGGTCGATTTCGTGCCCCACGTCGCGGCTCCGGCCCGATCCGGTCGCGTCCGCGCGCAGGAGCGGATCGAGGCCGAAGTTGCCTCTCCCGGGAGGGGCGTCGAGAAACGGACCAAGCGGGCCTGTGCCCACGGGCTGGGCGCGCACAGCACGCAGGAAGGCGTACGCGGCGGTGACATCGAATCCCGCGCAGACGGCCCATCTCACGCTCGGCTGGACGAACCACGTGTTGGCAAATCCGGCGGCCCGGCGCAAGCTGAGCGACGAACCGTTGTATCCATGGAGATCATCCGCGTAAATGTAGGTGTACGCGTAGTGCACCTCGTCGACGAAAAGACTCTCGATTGAGTTTTGCTCGTCGTTAGATGGCGTATTGTCCCCGGAGCCGATTCCGGCCGCCAGACCGGGCTTGACACCCGCCTCCCCCAGGGGCACTCGGAGCAACATGAACCCCGAATAGGCGTTTAGGTCGGGCCGTTCTCCCAAGCTGGCGCTTCTGACCCCTTTGCCTCCCATGTAGATGCCCTCATAGGAGAATTCCAGGCCCGGCGAGGCGTAGAATCCCGCGACATCGACGAACAGCTTTTCGGTGAACCGATCGTCGCGGGTCGAATCCACCTGCTTCGCCGCGAAAACGCTCGTGCGGAAATCCGGCGAAACCTCATACTGCGTCAGAAGCGAGAAGGTATTGAACTCCCCGATGGAGCCGGTAGTGAATTTGACGCCGCTGTCGTCCCCGGTGAGGCCCTCGTCGCCGTCGAGCGCCCGCGCCCCTTGAGCTCCGTAAATCCAGGCTCCCGTGATGGTTAAGCCGCCTTCCTTTCGGGAGAGGCGCAGCGAGTCGCGCTGGATTCGGGTAAGAATGCCGTGGGCCAGCGAATACGGGAGCCTTCCCATCTCCGCTTTCCAACCCGAGCTTTCGTATGAGACCCAGGCCTGTCCGACGTCAATGTCGAAATCGCGGAGGCCGGCGGGTCCCAGTCCAAGATTGGAATTGGCCACGTCCGTGTCATTGCCCAGCAAACCGCCGTCGTTGAAGTCATTTCCGGCCACGTCAAATCGGAACGCCGCTCCCCAGGGTCCGCGGCGCAGGCGGAGGTCGAGCCATGCCCGCAAATCGACGAAGTAGAGGTTCGCGTCATCCCGCCCGGCGAAGTCGGGAGAGGTGACGTTTCTCCCGAGTGCGACCATATTGTTGTAGAGATTGAATCGGGGGCGGATCATGCCGTGGACCTGAATGTCGTCGAGGCCCAGTTCTCTCTTGAGTCGTTCCATGATTTCCTGCTTTTCCGGCGCGGCTTCCCGGTCGACGGTCCGCTCCCCCTCTTCGATCTCGGGGGGACGCGGCCTCTCTTGGGCCGTCGCTCGCGTCGGAAGGGCAACGAACATCCATACGACCTCGAACCAGAAGATCCACCGATTCATGTCGTTCTCCTCGTCCGCCCGCGTCGAAAGGGCCGCCGACGCCGTGCCGCGCCCGCCGGCGCCGCGATCCGGCGCGAAGCCGCACGCGGATTATATATAACCAGGTTTACCAATGGGAGGAGGCGTGATCGCTACCTGAGGAGCCTTTCCAGCTCCTCGCGGCTGAACTCGCGGTCGAGGTTGGAGGGGTCGAAGATTCTCGAAATTTCCAGGATGATGGGCAACAGGCGGTCGATCCCTTCCTTCAGGCGCCTCTCGACATGCCGCTTGAATTCGTCGTTTTTCATGCGCGCCAGGTCCCGCACGGCGTCCGGAACGCGGGCGACGGCGTCGTCGGCCGCGCGGAACGTCTGATCCAGCGATCCCGAAACGAGCGCGGGCCATTCGCTCGCCGCCGAGCTCGCCTTCGAAGAAGCTCCCGGGCGCTTTGCGTCTTCCAGGTGCTTTTGGAAGAGATAACGTTCCGCGAGCTGCTCGATCGTTTCGTTCCCCAGCGGCGCGATGAAGACCCCCTTGAATTTCTCGCGGAACTTTCCGTCGAGCTCCTCGGTCCGTTTCCAATCTTCGTCGATGAGGCTGGCGATCTTGTCGCGAAACGCCGTCGCCGCGTTTTTCTGCGCCGTGGTCGGTCGCGCCGAGGCCCAATCGGAGAGGAATCCCTTGGCTTGATCCAGCCAGACGCGGGCCTTTCCGATGTCGTTCGTTTCCAGATATCGGTTCACGTCGGCTCGCGTGCCGTTGAACAGCAGGAGCACGCTGCCCTGCTCCGCTTGAACCAGGCTCCGGTAGACCGCCACCTTGGTGCGAAACAGCGCGATCTGATTGCTGAGATATTGATAGTGGTCCTGAATCGTGGCCAGGAGGACGTCCACGTCGATGCCGTCCGGAATCTCGATGCCGAAGATCTTTTCGATGAGTTTCTTCAGGACTTCGATCGCCGCGCCGGCCGTATTTTCGTTCAGTTCCCTCAGTTTTCCCAGAACCACGGAGTTGGCCCGCGCGTATTTCTCCCGGAACGCTTTCAGTTTCGAATCCAGGTCCTCGACGATCTTGGCCGCGATCTGAGCGACTTCCCGAACCGCCTGCGTTTCGTCCGTTTCGAACGACGCGTCTTTGGAAAGCAGGAACGTCCATTTGTCCCACAGCTCGCCCAGCATCTTGTTGAGGACGTCCTGGTGGACCAGAAGGTCGTCGTGCAGCTGCGGCGTCCTGACCTTGCCCAAGGTTTCCCAGAATTTCATTTCATGCTCGATGGCCTGGTACCAGAAGAGTTGCAACGCCGGAGGGAGCATCTGATCCTTGGCGGCGTCGCCGAAGAGGCGGCTGACGTCGGCCTTGACGGCCGCGCACCGGTCTTCCCACTTGCGGGCCGTCCCCAGATTTCCGGCGCTCGCGCGTTCCGAAAAATCCACCAGCGCCGATAGCGCCGCGTCCGAGACCGACCCGACCTTCGCGATGCATTCCGTCAAGGCCCGCCGGGCGGAATCCGAGATCCCTTCGGAAGCCCGGGTGAAGAGGTCGTTGAGTTCCGAGATACGGCCGTCATACCAGCCCATTTAGAGCCCCTGTCGTGAAGCGATCCGCCACGGGCCGCCCGCGCGCCGCTGGAGCGACCAATTTCGGTGGACTTCCAGGGAGTTGAAGGTTCGCGTCTCGCCGTCGAAGAGACCGACGTGATCCACTTCGACGGGGATTTGCTCGATGTTCGGCAGGCCCGGCGCTTCGTCGCCCCGGATCACCACTCGAGGATCGCCCACCCACCGGACCCGGGCATCGAGGACCTTATCCATCAGGAGGCGGCGGGATCGGATCCAATCTTCGTCGCGCCCCACCCCCCAGGCATACGACGGATAGTAGATGGGGCGATCCGCATCGGGAACGGCGCGCCATTCCGCGAAGAGCTCGGCCCAGCGCTGCTGATCTCCGCGCTTTATCGCGGCGATCATCGCTTCCACGACTTCACGGGGAGAGGCGTCCTCAGGCAAGGCGCCGGGGTCGGCTCCACGAAGATCCTCTTCTCCCGCGAACGGCGCATCCCACTCGTGGCCCGCCGCGACCTCGACGAATACCGCTCCGCCCGCGAGCGCCGCGACGGGGAGCACCTCGAGCCCCGCGGCGGTCCGTCCGGACCCGGCGAGCAGCCGCGGATCGGACTGGATTTGACCGATGACCGCGACGTCCTCCTTGATGGACGGCGTGACGAGCTTCTGGTAACGATGAACCGCGCGGAACACGCGGACCATGCCCTGCGAATCGGCGGACGCGAAGATCCAAAAGCCCGAGTCCGACCAGGCCAAGAAACCCCGACCCATGTCGACCAGCCACTGCCGCGGAGTGATCGCGGGGAGCACGACCCATTTCCCGGCCACCGCGGAGCGGTCGCCCCGGAAGGGATCTATTTTCGGGAAGGACGGAAGGATTTCCGCGGCGTGGGCGGTTTGGAACGTGTTCCAGGCGGCGGCCGCCCGCTCCGCGACCTGGGCGGCCCGCTTCTCACCCAGTGTGCGGAACACGAGGGCATCCGGCGGAAGCTCGATCCGCTCGCCTTCCAAACAGACACGCACCGTTTCCCAATCTTCGCGCACCGTGTCGGCAAACGGGCCCGGGTAACGTTGAACAAGGAAATCGACGCGCGACTTCTCTTCGAGGTGGGACTTCAGGGCCATCCGGGTCTGGACCGAGCCTTGCCAGCCGCCGTTCAGGATGCGACTCCATTCGAATTCCCGGCGCTCGAGCCATCCGGACCAGGGCCCGTCGAATCCGTCGTTGGCCAGTTGGTCCGGCCCGCCGGGCCCGAAGAGGCGGCGGTTGGAAGGCGTGATCCAGGTTCGATCAGCGCGCACCGCGCCGGTCACGTCCTGTTCTTCCCAGCCTTCCCCGGGACTTCGCCGGCGGCGGGTGCGCAGCCGCAGCGGGCTGCCGTCTTTGAGACTCCGATCGGCGAATTCCTGCTGTTCCGCGTATTGGCCGATCATCCGCGGCAACTGACGCTGGAGTTCGCGCAGTTCCGCCGGCTTCCGGATGGGCGCGCCGTCCACGGCGAGGATCAGGTCGCCCACCTTGAGTCCCGTTTTCCGGAAGCCGCTGTCCCAGGCGATCCAGTCGACTTCAAGGCCGGGCGGATCGGATTCCAGACGCGGATTGGTTTTCAGTCCGCTGCGCAGGTCATCGAAAACATGTTCGCGGAACCGCGGATCATCCGCCATCGGCCCTTTCTCCGGCGACGGAAAACAAATATCTCGCGCATCGAAGGCTGTCAAGCGCCTGGCAGGTCCGCATTTACTGGAATGAGGTCAGAATCTCACCGCGGAGCGCGTCGAGACCGCGGAGAAACGCAAGAAAAGCTGCTTCTTGTCTTCTTCCGCAGCCTCTCCGCGTTCTTGGCGATCTCCGCGGTGAAAAATGCTGACCAATCAGGTCAAGCGCCGGAAAAATTTGAACGGGCCGTCGTTGAAGCTGCGTTGCCCGCCGATTCGATATATGGCGATATATAATGGTGGAAATGTCGTAACATCTCCGCCTTCTGAGAGAAAACGCCATGGCCTCCGCCAAGATCCTCATCGTCGATGACGAAGCCCTGTTGCGCCAGCTCTGCCGCCGCATTCTCTCCCCCTTCGGATATCAGTTCTTGGAAGCCGGAAACGGGGCGGAGGCGCTGGATGCCGTGGCGCGCGACGCTCCGGATCTGGTCCTTCTTGACCTGATGATGCCCCAGGTGAACGGCTACGAGGTTTGCAAACGCCTCAAGCAGGATCCCCGCACGCGGCTCCTGCCCATCCTCGCCATGACGTCGCTGGACCAGCTCCGGGACAAGCTGGAAGCGATCAAAGTGGGGGCGAACGGTTTTCTGGTGAAGCCGTTCGAGGCGGCCGAGCTGATCACGAGCGTCCAATCGCTCCTCGCGCTCAAGCAATTCACGGACCATACTCTGGGCCTCCAGCTCCGGATCACGTTGCTCCTGGCCGATCCCACGGAAGCGGCCCACGTCATTCCGGAAGCGCTGCGGATCATCGGCGAGAGCTTGGACTGGGATCTGGCCGTGTACTGGCGCGCCGATGCGCACGCCGGCGCGCTCCATTTCGGTGAATCGTGGCGGGCGGCGGGTCCTTTGGCGGATTTCGAGGAGGCCTGCCGCCGCATCGTCCTGGCCGGCCCCGAGGGTTTGCCGGGGCGTTGCTGGATCGAAGGGCGCCCTCTCTGGGCATCGGATCTCTTTGGGGAGGGAGACGATCCCCGCGTGAAGGAAAACGTTCGCCATCCTCCCCGCGGCGCCCTGGCCGTTCCGGTTCGAAGCGGCGATCGGACGCTCGGCATCCTCGAGGTCGTTTCCCAACGTCCGCAAGTGCCCGATGAGACGCTCCTGAAGGCCCTGGCGACGGCGGGGCTCCAGATCGGCCAGTTCCTGGACCTCAAGATTTCCCGCGAGCGGCTCGAACGCTCGCGGCTCGAGCTGGAACAGATCGCCAAGATCGCCGCGCATCAGATGCAGGAGCCGCTGCGCCTGGTGACCAGTTACGTGCAGTTGCTGGAGCGAAAGTCCCAGGGTCTGCTGGGAGCCGACGGCGAAGAATACGTCCGCTACGCCGTCGACGGTGCCGCGTGGATGAAGACGATCGTGAGCAAGCTTCTGGTCTATCTGGAGGCCGGACAGGACAAGGATTCACTGGGGGCGGCGGACAGCGCGAAAGCTCTGGAGAGGGCCTTGGGCGTGCTGCGCAAAGACATTCGCGACATCGGCGCCGAAGTGACCTGCGGCTCTTTGCCGAAGGTTCGGGCTGACTTCGCGGAGCTCGGCGAGGTGTTCCGGCATTTGCTCTCGAACGCGCTCACGTTCCGGCGCTCCGTGCCTGTTCGAATCGACGTCTCGGCGAAGCCCGAGGGAAACGAATGGATCTTCTCGGTCCGCGATAACGGGATGGGCATTCCGTCCGAATACCACGAACGGATCTTCGAACTCTTTCAGAGGCTTCACCCTCCCGGCACGTATCCCGGCATCGGCGCGGGGCTGGCGCTGTGCAGGAAAATCGTGGAGTCCCATGGCGGGCGAATCTGGTTGGAGTCGGAGCCCGGCCAAGGGAGCTGCTTCCATTTTTCACTCTCCGCGGCCCCGGATGCCGAACCGCGGAGCGCGGCGAAAACCAGGGAATCGTGAAGATTGGTGCTTTAAGAGATGATCCCTGGGACGACGGGTGTGTTCCTTGAGTTTTGGGTCCGCGGACGCCGCCCGCTCCGAACGTGGCGGGGGGTCTTGCGCGGGCGAACGCGACTTTTGTCACCGCAAAGCTTGCAACCGTTCAGACTCGAGTAAGATAATGCTCCTTCCCTTCGAACAACCTTTTAGGAGGACCGAATATGCGATGGCGATTCGGGATGACGGCGTCCGTGCTGGCGGTCTCACTCCTCGCCTCCTGCAAGGCGGGTCCTTCGGCGAAGGGCGCTCAGCCTTCGGAGTCGGCGTCGGCGTGGGAGCTCAAGGGATCTCGACTCGTAGGCTGCTGCTGTTCCCCGCCCTGCTCCTGACGGATTTCCGCGAAACCCTTCCATCGCCATGGGTGCGACGCGGCCGTGGCGGTGTACATCGAGAAGGGTAATGTCGGCGGGACCGACATGAGCGGCGCGACGTGGGTGATCACGGTCCGCGGCGCCGCGGAGGACACCTCCACGAACTGGAGCCACCTTTACGTGTCCGACAAGATGACGGATGCGCAGATCAAGGTGGTCACCGGGATGCTGGAGGAAGAGGCCAAGAAACTCGGGCCGAAAGCCGCCTATCTGTTCGGCAAGGGAGCGGGCATGCGGAAGGTGCCCATCACCTATACCGTATCGGCGGACAAGAAGGAGTGGTCGGCGACGATTCCCGGAATCCTGGACCTCCGGGTCAAGGCGCTCGTGCCTCCCGGCCGGTCGGAACCGGCGCGCTCGGTGGGAATTCTGGATGACTTCGGCGACACGATCATCCACGGGCAGGCGATCGCCCATACGTACAACGACCCGCAGATCGGCTACTCGTGGGATCTGACCGATCGCCAGTCCAACTGGGCGCCGTTCCACATCGGCGACTTCACGACGGCGAAAATCGGCTGGGGCTGCTGGACGCCGCACGCCGACCTGGGCGACACGTCGAAGTATCCGGAGCAGAAAGGCGGAGAGGATCCCAAGCCGAAGTAAAGTCTGACGCCATTCTTCGGAGGCGAGGTCCGCATGGGCCTCGCCTCCGCTTTCACCGCACGATGGCGGCTTTCCCCTCGAGGTATGCCTCTTTTTCCGCAGCGGCGGACCGATGATTCGAGCATCCCAGCAAGAGCGTGACCCCCAGGGCAAGCGGCGCCCACCATCCGCGCGTGCTCATGTGTACTCCTCAAGCCGATCCAGGGCATGATAGAATCGGAGGGGCCTGGACGGGAAGAGACCTACGAAATGGATGAACCGCGAAAGCGCGAAATCGCCATTGGAGGTCTCTACTGGAACTCTACGCCGTCCTGCCTTGTCGTTGAGAGGAAGCGACGTGCGCCAGATCCGCCTGTCCGTCGGTCGGAATATACACGCGCGCGGTCGCCCCGGCGGGCAACCCTCCTACATGAATATTCCCTTCCCGGCTTCGGATTATATGCCGAAATTGAAAAAATAATTGACCGTGACGATCAATCCGCGTCCGGGTACGCTAAGGAAGGAAGGGATCGAATCCGTTCGAAGGGGGTGCGGCCATGAAAACGGTTCGGATGGCCCTCCAGCGCAAGGGCGGGAAAAAAGTCGCCGTTCTGGGCCCCGACGCGACCGCCGAGGAAGCTCTGCACCAGATGACCCAGCAGCACGTCGGAGCCCTCGTGATCCACGACGGCAAGCGGGTGGCGGGCATCCTGTCCGAGCGGGACATCCTCCGCAAGCTCGTGATCCAAGGCCGCCCTCTGCGCGATGCGCGCGTGCGCGAGATCATGACCCCCAACGTCCTCTACGTCCGGCCCGACCAGGCGCTCGACGAATGCATGGCGCTCATGATCGACAAGCACATCCGCCATCTGCCGGTGATGGAGGGAAGCCAGCTCTTGGGGATGCTTTCCATCCGCGACGTCGTGCGCGAAGTCATCGCCGAGCAGAAGTTCATCATCGAGCAGCTCGAACAATACATTACCGGATGAAACCGGCGGGCGCGGGCCGCGGCGGCGTTGTTCGCGCGCCGTCTGGGTCCGGCCGGCAAGTCCATCGAGCGGAAGCGAGGGCGAAGGCGGGCCTGCCCGCCGAAGCTCTCCCAGGAACTGATCGCAAGAGACAGGAACAGGAGCGAAGGCGGGTGGACGCCCCGCGGACCATCTGATAAAAAAATTGAAGACCTTTGCGTAGGATTTGAGCATGCGCGCATTCGCTTTTCGGCGAAGGAGCAACCCCGATGGACACCGTGGAATTCGAAAAATTGATCAACACGCTGGACCTGCAATTGACGGGCGCGCGGCGGGACGCGGAGCGAAAGGCCAAGAAGGAAGCCTTGGAACGCAAGTGGAAGCAGGTCTCCGGGCAGCGGCAGGGATTGGAGCAGCGCTTGGAGGATTTCGCCAAGCTCGGCGCCAAGCCGGGATTCGACATTGACACCTTGATCCTGAAGCTGAAGGAAGAAGAAGCGGACCTGGAGCGCCAGATCGCCGAACTGACGGCACAGCTTTCCAGCGCCTCCGTCGCGCCGGCGGCGGCCCCGGTCTTGCCGCGCCCGCCCGAGCCGGCGCCGGCGATCGATCCGGCGTTGCGCATGCGGGTCGGTGAACTCATCGGGGACATCCGGGACGCGCGGCTCGACGATTCGAGTCCCGACGAACGGTGGGCGCTCTTTCACGTGTGGGCCTTGAGATGGAGAGTTTTGGCGGAAACGATCGGCCAGGAGATCGCCCGGGACGATCGCGATATGAAGGCCGCCTACGCGCTCATCAAGCAGTCCATGGAGCGCTATCCGGATGGGCAATTCTTCATTTACGCGTTGCACAAAGGAGAGACGGCCGACTGGGAAAAGCAGCTCGAAGTAGCCCGGCTGAAGCTCCAGCGCCTGATGGAACGGCGCCGCCACCGCCAAGAGGCGGAACGGGATTTCGAGGAATTGAAAGCGGTGCCGGTACGGCATGTTCTTCCCGAGGATCCGGAAGGCGTGCGGCTCCTGGTGGATCTGTCGATGAGGGTGGCGCGCGATCTCTCGTTTCGGGACGATCTGGCGGAATTTCTGCAACCTTACCGGTCCCATGTGGGACGCGAACTCCAGTTCCTGTGGGAAGATGAGGAAACGGTAGACACGGGGCCGGTGAAGGTGCGCCTCTCCAATCGGCGGATTCTGGAGCGCATCCTGCGGCGAATGCTGTCCCGATCGCAGATCGGCGAATGTCACGGGCCGCTCGACCGGGTGTATCGAGCGTTTCCCGAACATGAGCAGGGACGGGTCAAGGAGGCGCTCGACGTGCTCATCCGCTCGGGCATGATTCGCGAGAAGTCGAACGCTTCCGGCCGGAGGATCTCGCTGGACGGGACGTGGGCGGCCGGCGCGGAGGCGTTCGTGGCGGGCCGTCCTTCCGGTTCCCGGTTGGTGGACGAGTGGTGCGAGAAGGAATCGGAGCCGAGACCCGTTTAGTCACGTCTGGGCGAACCGCCAAAGCGCGGAAGCGCCAAAAGCATTCCGGGCTTCAGCGACTCAGTTCGGCAAGCTCGACTTCGGCGGCGATCACGGCGAACGCCGGCCAAAGGCGATTGGCCGCGACGCGCTCGAAGATCGCGATGGCGCGCAGGCGCTCGCCGGCCAGCAGATACCAGCAGCCGACCCCGTAGCCCTGCGTCGCCAGGTCCAGACCGGAGGCCTCTTCCGGCCGCAAGAGATCTGCCGGACGGAGCACGCCTTTATTGGCAACTCGTTTTGCGTTTTGGCGCTTTGGCGGTTCTCGAAACTCCGCGAAGGTCCGTGAGGATTCCTACTTCGAACCGGCGCGCAGCCGGGCATTCCGCGCCCCGCCGCGAAACGACCATCCGCTGCCGTAGAGACGGAAGCCGGTCAGCGTGGCCGGACCGCCCACATCGATCTTGAGCCGCACCTTCATCCATTCCCCGACCGGCACCTTGGTGTAGTTTCGGAACGGATATTTCATGGCTACCCTTCGGGTCATCTATATACTACCACGATCCACGGCAAGGCATGGACCCGGCGCCTGTCTTCAACCTCCGCCGAAATGCTCCACCAAGCCGTGAGGGTTCAGCGTAACTAATCTGTATTCCCGGAGGACCCCATGATCGCCCCACGCACGTCTCTTCGCCTTTCCCTCTGCGGCTTGGCGGTGGCATTCACGGCGGCCGCGCAGGAATCGAGCTTGCAGGATCTTTCCAAGAAATGCGGCGACGACATCCCTTGGATCCAGGACGAAGGGCCCAGAGATCGATCGAACCGCAACGAGCTGCTCGATCAAGCGCTCACCCGGGCGAAGGAACAGAACCGGCTCGTGATGTGGTACGTCTACCGGGTCGACCGGACGCCCTTCTGGAAGCCCGAGCACCTCGATCGATACATGCTCACCGGTCCGTTCGCGGACGGAGAAATCTCCGAGCTCATCCGCCGGAAATTCGTTCCGTTGCGAATGACGGCCACGGCCTCCGTCGGCAAGAAATACGACGTCGTGGTCCGGAAGTTCGCCTTCCTGGAGCCCGGATTGGTCTTCCTCACGCCCGAAGGCGAGGCCGTTCACAAGATGGATCGCCTTCGTTCGCTCTCGCCCGATTTCCTGCTGAACACGCTGCGGCTCGTGCTCGAAAAGAACGCTTCCTTCAACAGTCCGAGCGAATCGACGCGAAAGGCGAAGGAGCGTGCCGCCGAGCCGGAAGGCAAGCTCGATCTCGCCCGGGAGCACGTGATGGACGGCGACTACGCGGAGGCGGAAAAACTTCTGGAACAGGTCCTGCCGGCCGCCAAGAGCGACCTCCTCGGACGCGCGCACGTGGTTCGCGCCATGCTCCACCGGCGCCGGTTCGAATTCGAAGCGGCCTTGAAATCGCTGGAGGCGGCGTCGCCGCATCTCGCGACGCCGGCCTCGAAGGGTGAGGCGCTGTCGGAGAAGGGGTTGGTCCTGCTCAAGCTGGCGAAGTTCGACGACGCCAAGAAGGCCTACGAGCAGGCGCTCAAGGAAGCGCCGCAGGCGCCGCGCGCCGCGGAAAGCGCCTATCAGCTCGGCGTCTGCGAATACCTGACCGCCAACGATTCGAAAGCCAAGGAGATCTGGGCGCGTCTCGCCGAAACGTCTCCGGATTCCCCTTGGGCGTGGAAGGGCGCCGCTTCGGCGCGCAAGGTCAGCGATTGCTATCTGGGCGACAGCGCCTTGGCGCGCGGATTCGAAGATCCGGTCTGCCCGCCCGCGGCCGCGCTGGCGGAGCTGCGGACGGGATCGGAATGGCCGCGAGAAGCGAAAGACGTCCAGGACGTCGGGCGCCGGGCGGTCGAGTTCCTCCTGCGGCGGCAGCGGGAAGACGGATCGTGGTCGGACTCCCGATACATCTTCCAACAGGGGCCCGTCATTCTACCCAACGTGTGGGTCTCCATCACCGCGCTGTCCTGCGCCGCGCTTCTGGAATGGAGAGCGGTAGATCCGAAGCGCATCGATGCCGCCCTGGAAAAGGGAATGAAGTACATGAGAGACGCCGGCGATCTCGCGCGGGGAAAGTTCGAGACCTGTTACGCGGACTCGTATCGGCTTCTCTATCTGTCCCGGCGGGCCGCGGCGTTTCCCAAAGAGAAGGAAGCGCTCGTAAAGGAAATGAACGAGGTCGTCGAGAAGCTGACCGCCCTTCAGAGCAAGCAAGGCTGGTGGGCCCACGAGTATCCAAACCCGTTCGCGACCGGTACGGCGCTCACATGCTTGGGGATGGCGCGGAAGGCGGGAGCGACGGTTACCGACGAGACGTTGCAGAAGGGCGTGGACGCGTTGAAAGGCTGCATGCAACGGGACGGAACGTACCCCTACAGCACGCGCGGCCCGTCGAGCAAGAAGGACGCCGCCGGACGGATGGTGAACTGCGAGCTGGGGCGCAAGCAGGCCGGCGAAGGTTCGGATGAGAACTTGGCGCGCGCCGTGGAGACGTTCCTGGACGTGCATCCCCGCTGGGAGCGGGTGCGCAAGACCGGCTTTCACGCGGACGGGCAGCTCGGCGGCTTCTTCTTCTTTTATTCCTTCCATCCCGCCACGGAGGCGGCGCTGCTTCTGGACGCCGAGAAGCGGGGAAGCGCGCTGAAGCGGTTTCTCGAGATCCTCCTGAACATTGCGGAAATCGACGGCAGCTTCGGGGAAGACCCCACGATGGGCAAGAGCTTCTCGACCGCGATGGGGCTTCTGGCGCTTAAAAACTGCGTCACGGATTAGAGGTCACGGAGAAGACGACGAAGTGCACGGAGGAAAGCAACCACGGAGACACGGAGGCGCGGAGAAACTGGGGGATGGGGAAATCTTGGCGATAGATAGGTCTCACTTTTTGCGGGCCTGTTCCCACCGCAGCGCCGTCTGCACGAGCTGGATGATGTAGGGGCGGACCGACTTGTCCGTGCGGCGCACCAGATTCACAAGCACTTCTTCGTCGACCTTCTCTTCCGACCTACCTTCCTTGAGGCTGAAAAGAAAGAGCTCGTAAGGTTCGACGTCAAACGCTCGGACCAACCGGCCGATGGTCTCCAGCGTCGGGTTGCGTTCCCCCCGTTCGATTTCCCCGATTCTACCTTGGGATGCGATTTCCCCTGACGGTCTTTGGATGCAGCTCTCGGCCGGAGCCCTCGTCGGATCCTTCGACATCGACGCCGCCGGTTTCGGCGACTTCGACACGTCGTGGGGATATCAATTCCGCGGATCGGCGACTCTTCAGCGGGATTCCGTTTCCTTTTCGATCTGGCTGGACTATCGGAATATCGAATTCAAGTTCGAGCCGGAAGTCCTGGAGGGGGACCGGCGCGCCGGCGGTGCCACCGCCGCGGGCGGCGTGTCGCTGGGCGTGGTGTTTTGACACGCCGTCTCTTGCTCGCCATTTGACGATCGCCGTCTCGACCCCGACCGGCCGAGTTGACCCGCCGGCGAGCGTCCCTTAACATCTGATTTTACGACACAAATCAGGTAAATTCGGCGATCGAAGGATCTCCGCCACGGAGGCGAGCCGTTCCTTTTTGGAATGTCCGGCCGAGTGACGGAACCGGCAGACGTACGGGACTTAAAATCCTGTGGACCCGCAAGGGTCCGTGTGGGTTCGAATCCCACCTCGGCCATTCGCCGCGCGTGGCGTTTCACTCGCGTTCCTGCACCGCTGGAACCGCGGGCGCCTATCTGTTCTCGCCTTCTTCCGTCCCGTCGACGACTGCCGTGACTTCGGTGACCGCTCCCGTCTCCAGATCCACGATGACCATGAAGAATCTTCCCTCCCTGAGGATTCCGACCGTGGCCTGCGCCCGCTCGTCCCGCAGTTCCGCTTTCACATGTACGGCTGTCCCGGGAACTTTCTCCAAGGCCGCGCGGAGAGCGTCCGGCAGCGATCTCTTGGATGCCGCAACCAGCTTGGATCGGTCTTCATCCTCGATCTCGTCCCCGACGACGGCTCCCGTCTTCGCGTCGAGTTCGATTTCCCTCACCTGAACGCCCTGCGCCACCTCGATGGAGTAAATGACCCGCCCTGAGCCGCCCTCGATCCCGGCTTCGATCGCCGTGCCTGGCGCCGCGAGCAAGGCTTTCTCGATCCCCTCGGACAGATCGAAGGCGGCTTGCCGGATGAGCTTTTCCAGCGCGGAGGCGCGGCCCGCGGGAAGTCCGTACGTCACGCTTTCTCCCGCTCCCAGCCGATGGGGCGCGCCCGAATAATCCACCTCGACGCTGCCGCTCGCGACCGTCACCGCGAAGGAAAGCGCCCGATTCGCGTCCGTCGCGGTTTGCAGGCTCACCGAAAACGTTCCGACCTCCGTCCGAACGGTCCCCAGAGGGGTCTCGACGCGGAACGGCTCCGGTCCCGGCATGACCTGAAACGTTCCGCTCCCGCGCGCCAGTTCGAAGTCTCGATCCCCTCGATACGTGCCCGCGCTTTCGGGCGCGAGCGCAAGCCTCGAGCCGTCCTGAAAGTCGATTCGCGCGGGCGCCGCCCCGCGGACTTCGAAGACGTCGCCCCGTTTCGACGCGCGGGCGGGCGCGCCCTCCACCCACAAGTGGCCCGCGGCCACTCGGTGAGACGCTTCACGCGGGGGGAAACGCAGAAAAAGGTAAGCGACCGCGAGGATCGAGATTCCCGCCACGAGAACGGCCGCCCAGGATTCGAGGGATCGGCGTTTCGGAGCGGGCGATGCGACCTGCTCATGGGCCGGATCCAGGGACGAAGGGAGCGCGGCGGACGCGACCTCCGCGTATTTCCGAAAGAGGTCGACTTCCAGCAGGACCGATTCCACCAGGGCGCGCCGATAGCGCGGATCGCTCCGGAGGATGGTCTCGAATTCCGCAAGCTGCGAGGCGGAGGCGTCGCCCTCCTGCCAACGTTCGAGCAGTTCTTCGAATCGCGACGGCGTCATGAATCGGTCTCCCGTGGGAGCCTCATCTTTTCGTCGATGCAGGCCGCCAGCCGCCGCCGGGCATTCCAGAGACTCACCTTGACCGCTTCCTTCGTCCAGTCGAAGGCCTCAGCGATCTTTTTGATGGACGCGCGATCGCGATAGCGCTTCCGGATCATTTGCCGTTGCATGTGAGGTGGTTCCTCGGTGCATTGGTCGAGATAGTCCTGGCGGCGGAGATGCGCATGCACGTCGGTCACGTTTTCCTCGAAAGCCTGCCCGACGACATCGTCGAGCGATTCCCGCCGCTCGATCGCGTTGCGGCGGGCGTTCTTGCGGAAATGCTCCGCCACGCGCCGGCGGGCGATTTCGTGGACCCACGGGAGAAACTGAGCGACATGGGTGCGCCGGTTGGACTCCTCCACGACCGCCAGGCTGACCTCCTGGAACACCTCCTCGGCCGCCTCTCGGTCGCGAGTCAGCGCGAGGATGAATCCAAAGAGGCCGTCTCGATGCTCCAGGAGGAGCTTGACCAAATCCGGCGCGTTCCGTTTGCCCATGGCGCCATAGTGTAGGGTCGCCGGGTCTGAAAAGTTACCACAGAAAAAGCTTATTCTTCCGGCCTCTCGACCAACCGGAAGTGGGCCAGGATCGCGTTCGGATTCCCCGCCGCCAGCCGCAGGCCCACCGAGTGGCGGCCCGAAGGCACCCGGACGTCGATCTTGCGCCGCTTGGCGACCGCGTAATCCGAGAGCGATGCGCGAGGATCGACCTTGGCGCTGAGCCGGAGGCAGTCGTGCGGCCGGCCATCCAATAACAGTTCGAGCACATAGGGGACCGGGTCCCGCGTCCCGGCAGGGAGCAGGCCGCGCACATCGATCCGCACGTCGCGCGGGCCCTCGAACTCCGTGACCAAAACGGCCTCTGCTTCCAGTCGATTCCAGTGTTGTGGAACTCCGCCAACCGTCAGCGTCGACGCCCGCGCCATGGGGACCGCCACCGTCTCCCAGGCCATGGCCGTGGACGGAGGCGCCGACAACCAGGCGGCCGCCAAAGCCACCGCGGCCGCGCGAAAGTCGTGGACCGCATGCGACGCGAATTTGGCCATGCAGACTCGAGGTGTATCGATAACCCCCGGTGGGCGGCCGATCCCGATGCGACTGTGGCCTACCGCTTATCTCGTCCTCGCGGATTCCAGTGACCCTCGCCGGCGCCTTCGCTAAGATGGGACGCCACAAGAACGGTTCGGAGGAAACGACATGTTCTTGATCGATCCCGTCTACTTCTTATTCGCCGTGCCGGGACTCATCCTGGCGATGATCGCGCAGGGCATGGTCAAGTCCGCCTACCATCAGGCCCAGCAGCGTCAGAGCCGGCGCGGCATCACGGGAGAGGAGACCGCGCGCGCCATTCTTCGGGCCGCGGGTATCGACGACGTCGGCGTCGAGCCCAGCCACGGATTCCTCAGCGACCACTATCACCCGCTCCAAAAGAAGCTGCGGCTGTCGCCCACGAACTTCAACGAGACCCACCTGGGCGCCGTCGGCATCGCCGCGCATGAAGTCGGGCACGCGCTCCAGCACCGCTACGGCTACGCGCCCATGTACCTGCGCAGCTTCCTCGTGCCGGTGTGCAGCGCCGGCACCGTCGTGTCCGAAATCGCGCTCATCGGCGGATTGTTCCTCGGGGGCACGCTCGGCAAGACGCTCTTGCTCGTGGCGATCTTCGCGTTCGCCGCCCTCACGCTTTTCACGCTGGTCACGCTGCCCGTCGAGTTCAACGCCAGCCGCCGCGCCATCCGCGTGCTCGAGGAGCAACAGCTCGTAGACCCGGACGAGATGCCGGTGGTCCGCAAGGTCTTGCGCGCCGCCGCGCTCACCTACGTGGCCGCGGCGATCAACGCGATCCTGATGCTTCTGTACGTGATCATGCGATACAACTCGCGGGATTGATGGAGATGGGGAGATGCGGGAGATGATGGAGATATCTCCCCATCTCCACTGTTGGCGCATCTCCTTAAAAAAGGCGTGCTCTCAGCAACCATTTATCTCCCCCGTCGTGGTATAGTTAGACCGTGCCACGCAATCCCTACGAGCTGCCGCGCCGGAGCGAAGAACCGCGCGAGGAGTTCGACGACCTCTCGCTGGTCGATCGCTGCATCCGCGGCCAGCCGGCCGCGTGGCAGCTCCTCATCGAACGGGTCGGCCCCGCCGCCACCGAAGCCGCCCGCTACACGTTGCGCCGCGTCCTGGGCCGCGCCCATCCCGAGGACGTCGAAAACGTCGTCCAGAGCGTCTTCATGGGCCTTTGCGACCGGAGCTTCCACCGCCTGCGCCTGTTCCAGGGACGCTCCAAACTGAAAACCTGGATCACCGCCGTCACCACGCGGTTCGCTCTGAACTACATCCGCACCGAAAAACGCAAAGGCTCGCTCAAATTCGCCTCGCTGTCCGAAGTTCCCGTCGAGCAGCCGCAACCCGAGCGCCGGCTGCCGCTCACGCCGGAAGAGAAAGAAACGCTCTATCGGGGAATCGACAAACTGCCGCCTCGCGAACGCCTGTTGCTCAAGCTTTGTTTCTTCGACGAGCTGGCCTATCGCGAGATCGCGGACGTGCTCAAAATCCCCGTCAACTCGGTTTCCCCGATGCTGGTTCGCGCCAAGGAAAACCTCAGAAAGATCCTCGGCGCGTGATCTCTTGTTGATCCTGTACGCCCGGCGGACCCACGGGTGTCCAAGAAGTGGTGCCAAAATGAATGCGCCTTGTCCGACGCCCCTCGCCATCGCGGCGTACCTCGACGAAGGGCTGCCGGAAGCCGAGGCCGCGTCGCTGCTCGATCACGTCTCGGAATGCGACATGTGCCGCCGCGAGCTGGCGCTGACCTCGGTGGCCGCCGCTCGCGAGGCGACCGAAGATCACGAGCTGCACGAGCGGCTCCGCGCTCTCGTGCTCCGAGCCGTCGAACGGCAGCGGCTCAGCCGCCGGATGAGGACCGCCCGGATCCGCGTTCGCAGGGTTTCCCGCGTGCCTCTTGCCTTGACCGCCGCGGCGGCCGTGCTGGCCTCCATGGTCTCCGCCGTCATTTACCTGCGTGCCGGCGAAGATCCTCAACCCCGCCTCGCCGTTCGAAACGAGAAGCCGCCGGCTTCCCAAACCGATTCCTATCGCGCGATTCCCAAGCCGCCCTCAAAGCCGGCGCCTCCCGCGCCTCAAGACGATCCGGTGGAACCTGAAGGAGATCCCGAGCCGCAGGATGACCCGGCGCAGATCGCCAAGCAGCCGCCTCAGGCCGACGCGCCGGCGCCGCAAGCGATGCCGGCGCCCCCGACGACGCCGGAACCGCCTCCGTCTCCGCCCGTTCGCCCGACCCAGACGCAGCCGTTGGTGCGTCACGAATACGAATCCGTGACGCTCGGCGACGTCACCGGCGACATCGCGGTCCGACGTCCCGGAACCTCGGGCAAGGAAAAGCTCGCCGCGGGAACCACCGTCGGCGAAGGCGACGTTCTTTCAGCCGAGAAAATGGCGTCGTTTTATCTTCAAGGCGCCTATGCCATCGCCATGGTTCCTCACAGCGAGATCGTGCTCGCCGCGGTTCAGGGGGAGCGCATGCCGGCGTTGATCGTCCGCCGGGGCGAAGCGCTCGTGGATTCGGCGTCCTTCGCGGGAAGCCGCTGGCTCGTGGGCGGCGGCGGCGTTCAGCTCACGCTGGACTCCACTCGATCCCAGTTCGCCGTCGAGTCCAAGGATCGGAACCTGGCGCTCACGGCGCTCTCGGGTCCCGTGTCCGGCTGCGACGACGGCGGACGTCCTTTCCATCTCGCGGCCGGCGAGCGCTTGACGGCCCAGGCGGGCCAATGGGAGCGCCAGCGGGACGAGGCCGCCGCCCAGCAGAAGGCGGCCCTGCTCAATCAGGCGCGACCGAAGGAGCGCTCGCTCCTTCAGGTTCCGTTCGACGGTTCCAGCATGAGATCCGTCAAGCTCGTCGCGGGCGACATCTTGAGGGAGCGAACCCCGCGCGGATGGAACGAGCATCTCCGCTCGACCGGCGAGAAAGAGATCGTGACGGCGTCGATCCTCTTCATGCAGGAAATTCCGTCGCAGCAGGGATTGCGGATCCGGTTCCGGCTCTGCACGAATTTGACCGCGGTCCGGGTCGGTTTGGCGATCGAAGACAAGGCGGCGCTGCACAAGGACGTGAAGATCGACAGGCGCCGCCAGCTCAACACGTGGATCACGGTCGAGCTGGGGCTGGAGGAGTTTCAGTCGGATCGCCCGTACGTCCTGATTCAGGACCGCCTTTTGCGATTCGCGGTGAGCGGCCGGCGCGTCGACGAATTCGGCGACATGGGCGGATACATCCTGCTGGACGACGTGCAGATCTTCGAGCCGCAGCCCTAACCTGAATTTTCGCATGCGCCGCCGTGCGGCGCGCGAAAATTCAGGTTTCACATCAAGCGCATCGCAA
The DNA here is from genome assembly GCA_016209705.1 of Planctomycetota bacterium. Classification (GTDB taxonomy): domain Bacteria; phylum Planctomycetota; class MHYJ01; order MHYJ01; family JACPRB01; genus JACQVR01. Next base: position 18,112 of record JACQVR010000128.1, on the reverse strand, counting down.
GGATCACGGCCGCCACCAGCGCGGCGACGCCCAGCAACACCCAGTTGAAATAGCGCTCGATGAAGTCGCGGGCCCGGGCGCCGAAGAACCGCAGCAGCGCGGCGATGGCGAAGAAGCGCAGCGATCGGCCGATCGTGGACGCCACCAGCAGCGCCGGCAGCGACGCGCCGAAGAATCCCGCGCCGATCGTGAGCACCTTGTACGGAAAGGGGAGGAACGACCAGACCAACGCGAACGAAAAGGTGTTCCCATCAAGGAACGTCCCCACCCGATCGAACTGCCGGCGGTAGCCCCAGGTCTCGATCACCCAGCGCCCCACGCTTTCATAAAGGAACATCCCGATCAGATATCCCGCGACCGCGCCCAGGACCGACGCGATCGTGTTGACCGCGGCGTACCACCAGGCGCGGCGGGGTTTTTCGAGCGACAGCGCGATCTGAAGAAAGAGCGGCGGGATCGGGAAAATCGACGAATCGATGAACGCGAAAAGCGCGAGCGCCCACGTTCCCCAGGGATGGTGGGCCCACGAGAGGATCCAGTGATAAAGCCTTCGAAAGGGATTGCGGCGCCCTATGTCCTGAGTCGCGCGTCGCGAGTCGCGGGCCAGGAGTCCGCCGGCGGCGACTCCCGACTCGGGACTCGGGACTCGGGACTCGGATTGATTCATCGTCCGTACTTCAGGCGCTCCGCCAGAATCTCCGGCAGGCCCGCCTTCACGATCTTCTTGGCCGCCTTTTCGATGTCGTACTTCACGCGCGTGATGGTTACCCGCTTCTCGTCGGAATCGTAGACCACGCACACCGGATCCGGATTCTCGTCCCGCGGCTGCCCGATCGATCCGACGTTGATCATCACCTGGACGTCTTCTTCGAGACGCACCTCCATCTCCATGTTGAAGGTCACGTTGCGGCGCTTGAAGAAATTGACGGGCACGTGGGAATGTCCCAGAAACGACAGCGGCGTCCTCTGCTGCTCGAAGGAAAGGTGCGCGTCGTAGCTCGTCTGGATGTATTCGAACAGCTCCGGCATGTACAGCGTCGAATGCACGACGGTGAAGATGTCGCACGTCTCGATCAGCTTGAGCGAACGGATGTATTCCTTGTCCTCGTCCGAAAGCTCGCGGCGCGTCCACAAGGCGCTTTCGCGCGCGTACGCGTTGAAGAAATCGATGTTGAGCTTCTCGATGGCCGCGTGATCGTGGTTGCCCGCCACGACGAGCGTCTTCAAGTCGCGAACCTTGCGGATGCACTCGCGGGGGTTGGCGCCGTAACCGACCAGATCCCCCACCGAGACATATCGCTGCACCCCCTGACGGTCCATTTCCTCCAGGACGGCGTCCAAAGCCTCGAGATTGGCGTGCACGTCGCCCAGGATGCCGTATTTCATCGATTTGCCCTTACGCTTCCGGAGTCGCGTTCTCTATCGGATCTCCCGGCGTTCAAAGAAAGCGCAAGACACGGTGAACACAATGGCGGAGTACGTCACCGAGTGCAAGGCTGCGAGCCCCAGGTAGCCTGGGCTGATCATCTTACCCTCGCTAAAATGGGTCTGCAAATTTAAAAAACCCAAGTTCGGAATGGCGAGTCCCAAGACGCGGATCGCGGCCGTGAGCGGCTCGATGTCCAGGCGTTCGATGCTCTCCCGCATGGGCCCCATCGTGTGTCCCAAGAGGTACAGGAGCGCCGTCGCCGAGACGGACACGACCACCGGAAGAAACGCGCTGAGCGACACGCAGACGGCGGCCAGCATCCCGACCTGAAGAACGGAAAGGACGAGCCCCTCCAGCACGATGATTCCGTTCTCCCTCATGAAGGCACCCGCGTACTCCCAGACGGAATGCCCGGCGCGGATGAGCGCCTCCCACCCGCGGTCGCCGTCCACCGGCTCGCCCCGGGCGAATTCGAGCGACAGCAGGAACGCAACCGATCCCGCCACGATCAGGAGCTTGCCCAGCCACTCCAGGCGGCGCGGGGCGCGCCCGCTGGTCTGCGCTTCCGCCTGACGCGATCTCCTCCTTCCCCATTCATGGAGCGACAGACCCAGCGGCAGGAGCGCCACCGCCGCGATGAAAAGACGCAGCGCGAGCGCGGGATCGCCGAAGAGATCCGATTTGGCCATGCTCCAGAGCGTGTAGAAAAGGACGCCGGCCAGCACCACCAGGCCGGCCGTCAAGGACAGCATCAGTCCGAAGTACTTGCCCAGGAGGAACGCGCCGCGGCGGATCGGCTTCGACAGGAGCGTGACCGCCGTGCGATCTTCCAGTTCCTGCGTCACGATGATTCCGCTGAGCACGACGGTGATGATGAATCCCCAGAGCACGAGCGAGGCGATGCCCATCTCGCGCACCATCTGCTCCTCCATCGAGAACGTGAACTGCGTCAGGAAGCTGGAGCAGAAGATCAGAAGTGCCACCACGCCCAAGGTGAGGTAGTAGAGCGGTCGAAGCGTGATCTGAAGATAGGTCGCCCAGGCGATCGTCAGGACGTTGTTCATGCGAGGGCGAGCATCCTAATGAAGTCTGAAGTCCGAAGTCCAGAGTCCGAAGAGATTGTCGGGATATTGGAGATATGGAAACCGAAAGGGTTCCCTTCCCAAAAGGATCTTCCTATCTCCACTACACTCCGCTTCCTCCGTGATTTTCCCAGCCCGAATCCGTTGAAGAAAATCGCGCCGATCGGCCGATAAACATAGTGGAATTCGCCGCTTTGGACGCTTTGCGCCCGAAGCGGCGAATTCCAAGGAGGGGGGATGAAGGACCATCGAAGATTGGGTCTGGGGTTGGAGGCTCTGCTGGGCGGCGCTTCCGCGAAAGCGGACGCCATCTTGGAGCCGGAGGCGGTGTCGGTTGCTCCCGCGGCCGCGACCCGGAACGGCCATCCCGACCTCATCGAAGCGGACCTCAACGAGCTTCGTCCCAATCCCCACCAGCCTCGCTCCGAATTCGACGAAGCCGATCTGCGCAGCCTGGCCGACTCCATCTTGAAGACCGGCATGCTCCAGCCCATCGTCGCCCGCCGTCGCGACGGGATGCTCGAGATCGTCGCGGGCGAACGCCGGATGCGCGCGGCGCGGCTGGCCGGACTCTCGCGCGTTCCCGTCATGGTCCGACAGGTGGACGACGCGGCTATGCTTCAGGTGGCGTTGATCGAAAATCTCCAGCGCCGCGACCTGAATCCGATCGAGAAGGCCAGAGCGTTTCGCCGATTGATGCAGATGAATCAGTGGTCTCAAGAGGAAGCGGCGGAGGCGGTCGGACTGGCGCGGCCGACTGTGTCTAATTTATTGCGCCTCAACGAGTTAGCTAGTGATGTTCAGGAGGCCGTCGCTCGCGGAGCCATCACGATGGGCCATGCGCGCGCGCTGCTCGGCGTCACAAACCCTTCCGCTCGGATCCAGCTCCTTCGAAGGATTCTTGAAGAGGATCTTTCCGTGCGGGCTGTCGAGGCTCTAGCGGCGACCCAGGCTAAACCCGCGTCGAAGCCCGCTCCGGCGACTCAGGATGCCCACCTGGCTGACCTGGAGCGCCGGCTGAGTCAACACCTCAGCACCAAAGTCGAGATCACCTCCCGCGGAAAAGGCGGGAAGCTGACGATTCATTGGTACTCGAACGAGCACTTCGGCCAAGTGATGCGCAAACTCGGCATGAGTTGACCGTTGAGCGTTAACCGCGTACTGGAAAAATTGAGCCCGCCTAAGGTCAACGGTGTTCGATCAACGGTCAACTACTCCGGTTTCAGGTAATACCGGCTACGCGGCTTGGGCTGCTCGAACTTCATCGTCCGGAGCAAGGGCAGCGCCTCTCGAAACTTCCGGCGATGCGGCGCGGCCAGGTCGCCGATCTCGCGATCTTCCACCCATGGATTCGCCAGGTACACGTCCATGGGAAACACTTCGTTGGAGTACTTGCCGGCCGCGCGCATGAATCCAGGCGCCATCAGATTCAACCACCCCAGCCACGTGTAAACGAACGTGTCGGAAGGGCCTCCTTCTTCCTCAAAAACCTTCACCACAAGCGCGGGAAACTTCGAGCCGTCCGCAAAATAGGCGACGGAAGAGAACAACCCCTCGTCCGAAGGAGCGAATTGAATCGTTTCATCGACCACCGGATTTTCGCGATCCTCTCCCTGGATCCGCCGAATCAGCCAGTTGGTCCCCTCGAAAACGGCCGAGAGAGGGATCTCCTTCAAGCGCATGGCTCATCCTCGCATCTGGAATCCGGTGTTCGGCTCCGGCACGTTCCACGTGGAACGCAGCTTCGCCGCAACCAAACTGGTTGTTGCTGCTCGCTGCTTCTGAAATCGCGGGAACAGGTTGAAAGATGCGTTCCCTCGATTTCAAAGCGGCGCTTCGCGCCGCAACTTTTCTTGCCTTCGTAGATTACAAAGATCTTCTCGCAAAACGAATGTTACGGTCTTGTGGGGCTGGAGGAGCAACGTGTCATTGTACCTTACCCTTGGAAGGGCACCAACGGCCGAGGGGGCATATCTCGCACAAGGGCTTGCGCGCACCGCAGATTTTTCGGCCGTGCCAGATGATCATGTGGCCGAAAGCCGTCCAATCTTTCCGCGGCACCAGCTCCATGAGGTCGCGCTCGATCTTGGAAGGAACGGTTTCCCTCGTGAGGCCGAGCCGCCGGCTGACTCGATCCACGTGGGTATCGACGACGACGCCTTCCTCCTTCCCGAACCACGTGCCGAGGACGACGTTGGCGGTCTTGCGCGCGACGCCGGGCAGGCGAATCAGTTCCTCCATCGTGGAAGGGACCTCGCCGTTGAACTCCTCCTCCAGCATCTTGGCCATGGCTTGGATGCTTTTCGCCTTGTTGCGGAAGAAGCCCGTCGATCGGATCTCCGCCTGGAACGTCAGCGGGTCCGCCTTGGCGTAGTCGCGCGCGGCGCGATATTTCTTGAAGAGCGACTCCGTGACCAGGTTCACGCGGGCATCGGTGCATTGGGCGGACAGAATCGTCGCCACCAGAAGCTCGAGGGGATTGGAATGCTTGAGCGCGCAGGTGGCGCCGGGATAGGCGCGATAAAGCGCCTTCAGGATCGGCCCGATGCGCTTGCGGGGCGGTTCATGAGCGTTCAAAGGAGGCCACCACTTTCTCCGCCGACAGGGAGTTCAGCACGTCGTGGGAGGTCAGGCCCGCCCGCCGGGCGGTCATCACGCCGTATTGGACGTCCTCCATTCCCGCCGTGCTGTGCGCGTCGGGATCGATCGATATCTTCACGCCCAGCTCCCGGGCTCGGCGCGCGTGGGCGTCGTCCAGGTCGAGCCGGTGCGGGTTCGCGTTGAGCTCCACGACCTTTCCGGACGTCTTGGCTTCTTGAAGCACCCGCTCCAGATTCACTTTGTATCCTTCTCGATCCAGCAACAACCTTCCTGTGGGATGGCCCAGGACATCCAGATGCTCGTTCCGGATGGCCTTGCAGATGCGATCCGTCATCTCGCTCTCGGACATGTTGAATCGAGAATGGATGGATCCGATGACGAAATCGAGTTTTCCGAGGAGTTCGGGGATCAGATCCAGATCTCCGTTCGGAAGAATGTCGCATTCCAGACCGTGCAGAATGCGGAAGTCCGACCACTTTCGATTGAGGGCGGCCACCTCCTTCATCTGCTTCTTGAGCCGGGCTTCGTCCATCCCGTTGGCGTAGTACGCGGCCTTGCTGTGGTCGGAAAGGCCTATCCATCGATAACCCATCTTGCGCGCTTTTTCGGCCATCGCCTCGATGTCGGCGGTCCCGTCGCTCCAGGTGGAATGGACGTGGAGCACGCCTTTAATATCTTGCGTGTCAATCGGTTGCGTTAGCTTGCCTCGCTCCGCCAGGTCGATTTCGTTCCGTCCCTCGCGAAGTTCAGGATAAATATAACTAAGCTTGAGATGGCGGTAGATGTCCTCCTCGGTCGCGCAGTCCAGCTTCTTTTTCCCCTTGAAGAGGCCGTACTCGTTCAGCGTGGTGCCCATCTTGACCGCGCGCGTTCGCAGGAGGACGTTGTGCTCCTTGCTGCCGGTGAAATACTGAAGCGCCGGCGCGAACTCGTCTTCGGCGACGACCCTCAGGTCCACCTGAAGTCCTTTGTGCAGCCTCACGCTGCATTTCGTCGGGCCTTTGCCGAGAATGTCCAGCACCTGGGGGGCGTTCGCGAAATGCTCGATGACGTCGCGCGGTTTCGACGAGGCCGCCAGGAGATCGATGTCTCGTACGATGGATTTTCCCCGGCGCAGGCTGCCGCAGATCGCCGCCCGCCGGGCGGGCGATCCCGCTTCCAAATATTCGACGATCTGGCGCGCCAGGGGCAGGGCCTCGCTCACCAGGAACTGTCCCTTGATCTGGCTCAGGCGACGGAGCCCTTCAAGGATCTTTTCCTGGGTGCGCGCGCCGAATCCCTTCAAGCCCGCGACACGGTCCGACCGGCACGCTTCTTCGAGGTCCGCGAGCGACGTGACGCCCAATTCTTGCCATAGCGCCTTGACCTTTTTCGGGCCCAGCGAAGGGACGCGCAACAATTCGGGTATCCCCGGCGGCATCTTCGCCCGGACCTGTTCGAAGTAGGTCATGCGTCCGGTTTTGTGGAGTTCGGTCAACTTCTCTTTCAAACCTTCGCCGATCCCTTTCAGCTCGCCCAACGTTCCCTGCTCCAGGAGCGTGCCGAGCGGAACTTCGAGCCCTTCGATCGTGCGCGCGGCGTTCTGGTACGCCCGGACCTTGAAGGGGTTCTCGCCCTGGATTTCGAGCATGTCCGCGAGCAGGGAAAGCACGGCGGAAATTTCGGCGTTCGTCATCGGGATCCGTTACGAAATAATCGCCGCAACTTTGCGGGAACCGCCATAACGCTCAAACGGCCGACCTCTGTTGTGTTCTGCCGGCGATTTGGCGTTTTGGCGGTTCACACCCTTCGCGAGAAATCGCGGCGGCTATGTCTTTTGGAGCCTCCGTACAGGTCCGAATCGATTCCGCCTTCGAATGGCTCAGTCCGTCCGGTACAAACCGTGGCACGCTTCGCACGCGGCGCCGAGGGCACGTACGTTGTGGACGCCCTCTTCTCCCTTCCACTCGCCCGCTTCCAGCCGCGCCAGCGTGGAGAGAAACAGATCGAACTGCCGCTTGAGGTCCCGGTTTTCAGACTCCGATTCACGGTAGGGCAGGACGGACGCTCCCTCGGCGGCGCGGCGGATCTTCGTCAGACGCGACCGGATCTCCGGCGCGGGAGCGCTTTGCTCGACATCGCCATGGAGGTTTTCGTACTGGAGGTCGAGCGACTTCATGTTTTGGATGAACGATTGGGCCATCGCTTCGCGGGCAGGGATCGGCGAACTGGAGGCCGGGGATCCCCGGGAAGGTTCACCGCACGCGGCCAGCCCCACCATGCTCAGCAAACACAGGAAACGCGACATCGGCGGGCGATTTTATCAGAGAGCCGCGTTCCGGCGAAAGAATCCGGCGGCCCTCAGGCGAGGTCGATCAGCGATCCCGCTTCTTGCCGTCCTTCTTCTTGTCGTCCTTCTTCTTGTCATCGTCTTTCTTCTTCTCTTCTTCCTTCTTCTTCCTTTTTTCTTCCTCGTCCTTCTTCTTTTTCTCTTCTTCTTTTTTCTTCTCCTCGTCGCGCCGTTTCTTATCTTCGTCTTTCTTCTGGCGCTCCCTTTCCTGTCGATCCTTTTCTTCCCGCTCTTTGCGCTCCCGCTCCGCGCGTTCCTTGCGTTCGCGCTCTTCGCGCTCCTTCTCTTTTCGCTCCCGTTCCGCGCGGTCTCGTTCCTCGCGCTCCTTGCGTTCCCGCTCGTGGCGCTCGCGCTCCGCGCGGTCTCGCTCCTCCCGTTCTTTGTCTTCGCGCTCCCGGCGCGCGCGCTCTTCCTCGCCCCGGTCTCTCGGCGGCCGGTCGCCCTCGTCCCGCTCCTTCCGGTCGCGTTCGCCGCGGGCGCGCTCATCGCGCTCCTCGTCGCGCCGGCCGCCCGCTCCTCGATCCGGCGGTTGTTGATCCGGCCTTCGAGCGCGCTCTTCTTCCCGCCGGCGGCGCTCTTCCGGGGACGGAGGCCGCGGAACCGGACGGCCGTCCCGCTCGCGCTGGCGCACTTCCGTTTCCGCCTGGCGGCGGGCGACGTCCCGCCGCCGTTCGATCTCTTCACGATGCTTCGGGGATCTCCACGGCCGCTCCTCACGCACGGTCAAGGCATGGCCATGGACGTTCCGCGCTCCCCGTCCCGCGTGTTCGTGTTCCTGGCGGAAAATCTCCCGGTAGGAACCCCGCCGCTCATACCGGACGAACGAATCCTGGGCGCTCCATCCATAGTATTGCACCGAAATCCGGAGCCACAGCAACGCGTGACAGTCCTCGTTGGACAGCGTGAATCCGGCACGGCGGTTCCAGTAGTATCCGTACGCCCGCCCGTACGGCCCCGGGCAGCGCGTTCCCGGCGGCAGATCGATGTAGAATTCATATCCACTCATGCGGCAGCGGCCCGCGGTGAGGAACAGACTGTGGTCGCACGTTTGATAGATGTACACCACCTCGTGGAAATTGACGTGGGAGTGAAACGAGATGTACAGGAGCACCCACAAGTCGTCCTCAGGAATTCCATAATGCGCCTCGTAATGTTCGAACGCGCCGATCGTTTCCCACCCGCATCCGTAATACTCCCTCAAGATGAGGATTCGGCAGTCTGCCCAACTGACGTGGACCACCGCGTGGGTGGGCGGCGGCGGCGGCCGGCGCCGGCGGTCGCGGTCCTCGACCACCATGACGCAACCGGCCAAGCCCAGCAGCAAGAGGGCCGCGAGTCCACGCTGGATCTTCATAGTTCCTCCGTTTCGGGCGCGTCGGCGTCCCGCCTATGAATACTACGATACTTCACCACGTATTCCGATCAGATCCGGTACATGTCTTGAAAGTGGGGAAGGTCGAACAGGATGGTCTTCTCGGCGCCGCAGGCCTTGCAGGAAAGGTCCAGCCGATCATACGGGGGGGCTCCCTTCCTTTGACATAGCGACTGTCGCTTGACGTCGAATTTCTCGTCGCCGCAGGAGCACTTCAGGCGGCTGACGACGCTGTATTCCCGCGCCACGTCGCTGAAATGGCGCCACACGGGCCGCTCGCGCGTCTGGACGAATTTGTCGACGAGACCTAACAGGTGATGCACGAAGGCGTGCTCCAGCTCCGCCAGATCATGCGCTCCCGCGTCGGCGAGGTTTTGAAATCGGTCGAACGCCGTCCGCAGGAGATAGAGGACCATGTACGCGACGGGATATTGGGGCATGTCCGTGAATCCAGGCGAGATTTTTTCGGTGAGCATCGCGAGAAGCCGGAGATCCGGCGAGCGGCGGTGCGCCGCCACGAATTTCTTGAGGATCTCGTGGAGGCCCTTCAACAGGCGCTCGTCGAGCGCGTCGATGACGCGGATGCCGTCGAAGTCCTGGATGCCGAAATGCTCGCCCGTGACGCCGAAGTATCGGCTGCGGAGGTTCAGGATCTCGGTCGCCGCCGTCAGCGCGGCCGCCGGAGATTGAAGGCGCCGGCCCGATTCCGCGACGCGCGCGCGAATGTGGGCCGCCTCGGAATCGATGATTCGGGCCGCCCGGTCGATCGGAGCCGTGTCATCCATGGCGCTTGACAACCGTGAACGCCGCACCGCCGGCTCGGGATTCCATGAGCGAGCCCCTTCGTGCTTCGGAAAAGCCCGATGAACGGGCGGAAGAGCGCTACTTCGGCAGGGACGGCGTTTCCTCGATCTGCTTCCGAACCGGATCGGCAATGCGTTCGTCGGGCGCCACGTCGAACGTCGGCGCCCAAAAAGCCCCCCCCAAGACCACCGGAACCAAAGCCCCCTTGGCGATATCGGAGAGAAGCTGAAGGGGGACTCCGATGATGGGCAATATATCATTCCAGCTCACGCCCAGTCTAGGGATCAGGACGACGCGCAGCTTCTCCCCGGTCAACGCCATCTCGCCGTCGCCGAACAAAGAAAGAGGACGCCCCAGAAAATTCATTTCGTCGATGCGGATCTTGTGTCGCTCCGCCGTGAACTTGATCTGCGCGCTGTGAATGACCCGGTCGGGGATGGGATCCAGGGCCAGAAGGCCCAGCAATCCGGTGAACGCGGGCAGTTCGTACAGGTTCCCATCATGAACTTCCGCCTGTCCGGCCGCGATGATCCGTCCCTGAGTTTCCGAATCCGCCGTCAAGGACAGGACGGCCTCCATGCGACCCGAGATGGGATGTTTCAGAAACGCCGCCTTCTTTCCCAGAAGCTTCACATCGGCGTCCTCCACCGACAGGCGCGCGGTGATGCCCAACGGATGTAGATCATGAATCGTGGCGTCGGCATGCAGGCGTCCGCCGTAGAAATCTCCGTTGACGGGCGAGAAGCGGAACCGGCCATCCCACTTTTCGATGCGCGCTTCAACGCCGGTCACGGCCCAATCCACTTCGCGCCCGTCGCTGCTTTCGAGCGTGACGACGACGCGGCCCTGATGAAGATGAATTCCGTTGAAGGGAAAGGGATCGCGAGGCGCTTCGTCCGTCCCCGGAGGGCCGGCATCGGCAGGGGGCGCGGCGGGTCGGGAAGGGCGGCGCAGGGCCCACATCAAATTCCATATTCCGGCCGTGTCGCGGCGGACGAACACTTCCGCTCCGAAGAAATCGACCCGCGCCAGGCGCAGCGAGGAATCCCTCAGCGGCCAACCGTCGAAGGCGAGGACGACCCGCGCGGCGCGACAAAATCTGCGCTTGACGCCGTCCCGCGTCGTGGTGATCTCGACATCGCGCACCACCAGGTTGCCGTCCGAATCCAGCTCGACCGCGCCGATGCGCTCCGCGTTCACGGACGCCAGCTCATTCAAAACCTGCTGCGCCAGGTCCGGAAGGATCCGGCCGTAGACGAGGTCTTTGATCACGAGATGCACGACCGCGACCAGAAGCAGAACGGCGCAAAGGATCACGAGACGCCAAAGACGAGCGGACCGCGCCGGTTTCTTCGGCGCGGGCTCGGGTTGTTCGGTCTCTTCCCGCCGTTCGGCGGGTTTGAGTTCGAGTGGCTGCTTTTCGGGCGGGTCGGTCATTCCCTCGAATTATAGCGCGCTCCGCAGTCCGCTGAAATCCGCGGCCGGACCGCATCGCAACCGATGGTAGGCGTACTTCAAACGCTCGTGCACGGTTTCCTCGGGAATTCCCAGGCGCGCGGCGACGTCCGGAATCGGCAAGCCTTCCACATGGTGCAGGAGGAACGCTTCGCGGAAGCTGGGTCGCAGCGCCTGGACTTCGCGCCGGGTTGGAGGGCGCCCGGACAGCACCAGCGTGGTGAAGTGGCCGGAGAGCTGTTCTCGCAACTTCGCCGTCGCCCGCGCGATCTTCCGATCCACGGTGTCGAGGGAGCAGTTACGCTTGCGCGCGATCTCCTCCCGCGGCGCCGATTCGAGAACGCGTTCCTTCAGCAGGTCGCGCTCCTCCTCGGTCAGCGTGCCGAGCGCCCGTTCGAGCAACTCGCTCATCTCGCGCTCGATCAGCACGCGGGACGCTCTCGCCGCCCGACGGTCCGGCGTCCGGGGATCCTCGGGGCGCTTTCTGGCGTCGTTCCGGTTGCGCTTCCAAGCGACATGCTTGACGACGCCCAGCAGCCAACCCGTGAATTGGGCCGGGCGCTTGCCTTCCCTTACCGCTTCGAGCCCGGCCGCGATGGCCTCCTGGGCCAGGTCTTCGGCGTCCATCTCCCGGCGGGTCAACGCCATGCCGAATTTCATGGCGCGCCGATAATAACGATCGTACAGCGCTTGCCCCGCGTCGCGGTCCCCTCTCATCCAGCGCTCGATCAACTCGTCCGTGGAGGGGCCCTTCGATTCGGAGGCTTTCATGATCGGAACCCATTGTGCGGTTTTCACGCGCGATTCGCAATCAATGGAATCCGATCCGTGACGGCGATTCTTCCGGAGGCTCCATCAGTTCCCGGATCGCGTCGAACACCATCCTGAATTGGCCGTCATATTTTCGTTCCAGCTCGTCCAGGCGACGGGCAAGGTCCGCATGGGAGGCCAGCAGTCGTTTCAGCCGCACGAAGACGCGCATGATCTCGATGTTGACTTGAATCGCGCGCCTGCTTCTCAGGACGCTTGAGAGCATGGCGACGCCCTGCTCGGTGAAAACGTACGGCAGATACCTCCGCCCTCCTCGCTTTGAGGTTGCAAATTGTGACCTCAAATTTGAGGTGCCAAAATGGAACCTCAAAGCTTCGAATTCCTCGGCCGTCAATTGGAACATGAAGTCGTCCGGGAACCTTTCGAGGTTGCGTTTCACGGCTCGGTTCAGCGCCTTGGTAGGAACTCCATAGAGGCTCGCGAGGTCCACGTCCAACATGACTTTCTGACCGCGAGCGAGGAAAAGCGGCTCTCGATGCGATCCGCAAGCAGGCGGAATCTTTTCAACTTCATGCGATAGGCTCCATAGTCAGATCGTTTACCGTGGCCCGACGAGCCGCGGAGGAAGACAACCTCGGCACTCTTCGAAGATGCCCAGATGGATGAACAGGTACGATCCGGTGGTTGAGCCCGCGCCCCGGTCGAGAGCGCCGGGTGGTCCGATCGGAACGGCGGGGCGCCAGACCGGCTTGATCATTTGCAGGTAATGTCCGGGACGGGGTTCGAAGAGATACGGCTCCAGCACGACCCGTCCCGCCGGATCGCTGGCGACGCGGCCCGCGCGCACCGCCTGGAGAAAGGCCGCCATGGGTTCGCTCGCGTGAACGGCGAAGCCGGTGCGGGGATACATCGCGCCCCACCGTCCGGCGCATCCCGGCTGGTTGGGCCACCGCTCGCAGCTCGCGGGAACCCGCGCCGCGCGCAGCAGGAGATCCCACCAGGCTGTTCGCCATCCGATCCGATCGAATTCCGATACGTAGTTGAGCCGATATCCCATCGCCGGCGGACGCGCGACGGGCAAAATGAAATCGGGAGGGAGAGGGACGGCGGTATGCACCCGGGCCTCGGCGAAGCGCAGATTCCCTTCGGAATGCCGGCTTCCTGCATGGACGCTTGAGACGACGGATTGAGCTTCAAAAACCTGGGACGCGCCGGGACGCTGCACCACCTCGATGAGGCCGCAGGGAAACGCGTTCTCCACCCGAATGCAGGCGAGCGGCAAGCCGCCGACGGTGCAGTGCATCACCCCCTTGAACTTCCACGTCCGCAGGAGCGCGCCGGCGTCCGCGCGCTTCATGAGCGCGGCCGCGCTCTCGGGCGCGTCCTGCGGCCAGAGCAAACCCAGCACGAGCGCGCTACTCGCCCTCCACAAGCTCCACCTCCGCGATCGAGATCGGCTTGACCAGCGTGGGAACGCATCGAATGTCGAAACGTCGAAGGAGTTTCGGATGCGCCGCGGCGCCGGCCGGCCCGGCCAGCCTTCCGGACGTCGCGATCCACACGGCCTCCGGAGGCGTACGCGAACCCTCCTTGGCGAAATACAGGGAAGGCATCCCTTCGGGCAGGCGATCCACCGCCGTCCGCCGGGTGCGCCGAGCCCGGCAGGCGGGCAGTCCGACGTCAAACGCTCTCGTCCGTGAACGCGCCTCGGCTCGCTCCAATCGAACGTGAAACGCCTTGGCGACTTCCACGTGCGCCCGTTCCACGGCGTCCAGATCGACGGCCTTCGTGGCCCCCCGGGTCGGATGGCGGCAAGGGGCTTCCTGAAACAGGAACAGGATCGCCACGAAGCTACCGAGCGTTTTCATCTTGCTCCTCCTCGACCGTCTGGGAGACGACGGCGATTCCGGATGGATTGCCCGGCGTGGCGGCCGCCGGCTCCAGCGTCAAGCGATAGATCGCCGCCGCCTGCCGGGAAAGAGCATCCGCCACATAAATCGTCCGCCTCGCCCGAATAACCGCCACGATTCCGGCGCGGCGATCGACGCTCCCTTCTTCAAGCGGCACGACCAGCGAGGACATCCGCCCCTCTCGAACGACGTCCAGGCGCCGGTCGAGCGCCTCCGCCGCCTTGGACCAGGTGCGCGGCGCGATTCGCTTCTTGAGCCACTCCGTGGACGCGGGAAGAGTGGCCGGCGTGTACGTGTCGAACGTGACCACGTACAAGCGGGCGAACGCGAGCGCCGCTTCGTCGCTGATCTCGCCCGGGGTCGCCTCCGTGTCGATCGGCAGCACGAGGACGGGACGCCGCTGGAGCGCCTTCACGGCCAAGGCGACTCCCAGGACAAGGTCAAGGGCCAGCGACACGGCGAGCGCGGCCGCCAGCAGTTCCTTCCGCTCCACCAGGTCACGGAACCAGATGAGTCGACGCATGTCGCACGCGCGCGTGAATCGCGCCCTCCTCGGGACCGCCGACGATCGCGACCAGGATCGCCATGACCGCGGCCACCGCCAGGGCCGCGGCCGTCAAGTTCCGCAGTTGCGCCGTTTCACGGCGCGCCTTCCACGTCGCTTCAAGCGCGGACGCGTTATCGCAGGTTTCGATGAGCCCACCAGCTTCGTGCCAAGGCGTCATCTTCGTCTCCCGTAAACGGTGAAAGTCTCGTCACGTGCCGGGGAAGGATCTGCGGCGGCCGAAGGGATGGCGGCAACCGATCCAGAAGCCCGTGGCGGTACGCCAGCTCGCACACGTATCCCGGCGGCTTGCCGGCTTTCAGTCGGAGCAACCCGACCCACGCTCCCAACCCGACGCCCACAGCCAGAAGGCCGTCCACGAGGAAGAGCACCGCGATCGCCAGCAGGCCGACGCCGACCAGATCCTCCGGCTCCAACCCGAAGATCTGAATCGGTCGGTCCAGCGTTCGCGGGCACGGCTGCCGGTACATGACTTGGGTCGCCCTCCCACCGGTGTGCGCGGGGGAATCGAAAAGCCGCAAGAAATCTTTCCGAATTTCTGCGGCTTTTGGCGCCCGTCGCGCACACCGTGATGAGGAACATGAGGAGGAATGCGACATGAGAATTCGATGGATCGGAGCCCTGGCGCTGGTGCTGGCCGGAATGTTGGCCACGCCTGCGCTGGCGGAAGCGGTCGAGGCCCAGGACGCTTCGCAGGCGATCGAGAACGAATCGAAAGGCATCTTCACGTCGATCCTGCGGATCGTGATCCGGTGGATCTTCCCGATCGGCGCCGCGTACTGCTTCCTCTATGGCGTGGTCGGCAAAGGCGTGAAGCGCGGGGAATGGGACATGGCGACGGTCTGCGCCGTGGCCGCCATCGGACTGGCCCTCTTCCCGAAGCTTCTGGGTTCGGTGTTTGGCGTGGATATGGGAGCGATTCTCAAATGAGACGGATGATCCTGCTTGCGGCGGTGAGCGGCGCGTTCGCGTTCAGCGCGATGGCGACCTTCGGGTGCGCCGCTTGCGGCGAACGATCGACCTTGGCGGCGGCGGGAACCGCCGCCTACGCCGTGCTGCTGGCGGCAACGCTCTGGCAAGGGAACCACCCGCTCGTGCGCGTCGCGTTGCTGGCGTCCAGCGGATTTCACCTGGGACTGGTCAGCGTCATGGCCGGCCGGGGGGCGGTATGCGGGCTGTGCATCGCGTGCGCGGCCTGCTGCTTCACGGCCACGGCCGTGGCCCTCTGGGGGGATCGGGCGCGATGGGGACTCGTCCCCGCGGTCATGCCCTGGACGGCCGGACTCGCCTTGGCGCTTCCCCAACCGGAATTTCCTCCCCTCGAACCCTCCGAAAGGTTGCGGATTACGGTCTACGAGCAGGCCGATTGCCCCTACTGCGATCTGCTCAAGCACCGCGTGATGCCGGAAGCGATGCGCGGCCTTTCCGCCGTGGAGGTTGCCTACACGCCGGCGGACGGCGTCGCTTTCGTGAGTCGGACGCCCACGCTCGTGATCACCCGAGGTTCGGCGAGACGGATTCTCGAAGGACTGCCATCCCCGGCGGAGCTCCGGGCGGAAGTCCTCGCGCTTCAAGGAGGCATGCCATGATTCACCTCGCGCTGGCCGTGCTGCTGTTCGTCCAGGAGGGTCAAACTCGCGATGTCCTCTATCGCGAGGACGCCCGCATCGACGTGTATCCGCCGGTATCGTCGGAAGACCGTCACGTCACGTGCGTGGTCCTGTTTCCCGAGGACTCGATCGAATCGCTCGTCGCGGCCTGGAAAGAAACGGACCTTTCCCTGGAGCGCCGGAACAACGCGCTCTTTCTGAAACTCCTCAAGCCGGTGGAGGGCGACCTGCACGTGCTGGGCTCCAGCGGGACGCTGTATCGCCTGGCGATCCGCCCGGGAACAGACACCGCCGTGCGGATTCGCCGGCCGCAGGCGCCCCGTCCGGAGCGGGAGCGCCGGCTCGCTCCGTCCCTCGAGTTCATCCGCGCGATGCGCATGGGATGGGTTCCGCCCGAAACGTCGGTGCGCCGCGCGGGGAAGGGGGACGCATTCCGTCTGGGGCCCCTCCACGCGCGCTGCCGCACTGTGTATGAAAACGACGCGTACTCGGGCTTCGTGGTGGAGCTGCGCAATACGGAGTCCGTGCCGTACCGGATCGATCCCTCGCGTTTTCGCGCGAAAGCGTTGATCGTGGTCGGCCTGCGCGCGCACGTCGTCCCTCCTCAAGGGAACACGCTCCTGTATCTCGTATTCGGACGCGGCCATGAATAAATGGAAATGGTGGAGCGCGGGAGGAATCGCCGGCGGACTCCTGCTTCTCGTGGTTGCGGCCGGTCAAGAACGTCGTCCCGTCGGGACGGCGGAGCCGAGCGGGGCGACGTTCGAGATGGGGATGACCACCGCCCAGGAAGTGCGCGCCATGGTCACGTCGTACGGCCGGCGCGTGGAAGAACAGGAAAGGGAGCTCGAGGGGTTGCGAACCGAGCTGGCGCGAATGCGATCCGCCTTCGACGAAGCGCTGGGCTCGATCAAGTCCGATTTCCCCCTTCCTCCCGTCGAGCCTCCCGTGGAACCGGTCCCGCAAGAAGCCGCGCGGTTTCGCGCGTTCGATTTCGGCCCGTCCGGGAAGACGCCGAAGGTTCACCTGCCGGCGGGCAGCTTCGCCGAAGCCACGCTCCTGACGGGCGTGTTCGCGCCGACGAACGGCGAGCCGCTGCCCGTGTTGCTGCGCCTGGACGCCGCGCTGGTCGGGCCGAATCGCAGCCGACTTCCCCTGCCCCGCGCCCTGCTGGTCGGAAAGGCCGTCGGCGACGCCAATTCCGAGCGCGCCACGATCCAGATCGAAACCCTGTCGATCGCGACGGACTCGGGACGCGCTCTGGATGTGCGGGTGAACGGATGGGTCGCGGACGAGGACGGAATCCAAGGCCTGCGAGGCGTGTACGTTTGGCGCGCCGAGGAAGCGGGCGCGCTGGCGGCCGGCGCCGGCGGCCTTTCGGCGGCCGCGGAAGCCCTCGCCGCCCGCCAGACGACCACTCTCGTCACGCCCCTGGGAGGGACGGCTTCGTCCGTCACGGGCGATCCGCTTCGCATGGCCGCGTTCCGGGGTCTGGGCGGAGCCGCTTCCAAGATATCGGAGATCGTCGCGGAACGGCTGAAGGAGATCGTTCCCGCCATTCATGTTCCCAACGGCAAGAAGGTGACCGTGGCGTTCATCACGGGCGTCACGTTGGAAGGTCTTTCTCCGGACGAGGTGAAGGATGCGCCGAACAACGATGTGCCTTATCGCGGGCTTGACGCTGATCGTTAGCTGCCGCTCCGGGCGGCTCGGACCGCCGGGACGTTCCGTACGGCAGGCCTGGAATGGGGAGAAGCCGAGTCTCCGGGTGTCGGAGCAGCCGTCGCCGTTGCGGGCCGAGCGCGAGATTCCGGTGCTCTCCGCCCCGGAGGTTTTCGCCGTGTACGTCCCCTCGCACCTGGATCGGAAGCGCGATCTGCTCATCGGAGAGCATTGGGTGTACTTCAAATTGCGCGACGGCGATTGGTTCGTGGAACGGGAGCGGGACCCGGAGCCTCCCGCCGCGGAAAAAGCGCCGGAGGCGGCGCTGGTTCCGCTCAAGTCGCTCGAAGGGTCTGATCAAGCGGTCGTGCCGTGGAAATAGGAGAGCGCATCATACGTGTCAAGCTAACAGGAACCTGTTTCAGGCCAGCAAGTTAAAAGCGATGACAGCGGATAATCACTCAAGTCCAAAGAAAAAGCCTCCGATGTTAGGGATTGCTCTAGCAAAGCATCCCAACCATG